>DASXCU010000082.1:0-8840 GCA_036491035.1 Galbitalea sp.
GCCAACACTACGACCGCCAGTCGGCGGACAGCGCTCGGATGCGCTTCGCCCGCCACTGCCAGAAGACCCAGAGAACGGGCCACAGCGGGATGGTCAGCGGACCCGCGCTGAAGATCAGTCGATCGCGAAAGAGCGTGCGGCCATCCGGCGTCGCGGAGACCGCCATCGAGTGGTGCCACTTGTTGATAACGCTCATCGCGCCGTTCAACGCACCGCCGGAGTCGACCTCCATGCGCACCCCGTCGCGGCGTCGCGGATACGAGAGCTCGATGATTTGCTCGCCCATCGGGATGCGCCCGAATGCCCTGGCCCGAACCGGATGGATACCCGGGCTCCAGACCTCGGGAAAGCCGCCCTCCTCGAGCGACTGGAACGTGACCAGCGGCCGACCGACGGCGCGAAAAACCGCCGGGCTGCGCAGCGCCCACCACGCCGCATCCGGTGGGCAGTCGAGGACGAATTTCAGAAGGATCCGCACCGCTCCAGTCTGTACCGTTAGGCACGTGAACGACGTAATCGAGCAGGGCCAGTATCAAGTTCGTTTCGACTGGGGCGGCAGCGGCGCCCGCGCGATCGCGGGCGGCGTCGACGTCCTCGTTCTCGTGGATGTGCTCGGCGAGCAACCGGGCATGGCCGATTCGCTGCCCGCCGGCGCGGCCGTCGTCGCGGGCTCACTGCGCAACAGCGCGGCGGTCGCGCGCTGGGCGCTCGCCCGGCAGGCCGACAAGGGCGACCGGTTCACGGTCGCCGTCGTGGCTGTCGGCGAGTCGCGCGAGGACGGCGAACTGCGCTTCGCGCTCGAGGACCTGCTCGGCGCGGGCGCCATCATCGACGCACTCGCCATGGTCGGCATCGACTACTGCTCGCCCGAAGCGGCGGCGGCCGCGGCCGCGTTCACGGGGCTGCGCAACGCGACCCGGCACCTGATCGGCGCCTCCACCACCGGCCGCGCGATGACCGAGACGGGCGCGCGGGCGGAAGTGGATGCGGCCGTCGAGCGGGACTCCTCGGATAACGTCCCGGTCCTGCGGGAATTCAGCACGAGCGCGTAGCGTTTTCATTGGAGTCCCTCGAGGACGACCACGATCTCCAAGGAGCAAACCATGAAGGCAACAATCGACGGCACCGTTATCGCTGAGGCGCCGAAAGAGGACCTGATCTCGATCGAGGGCAACTGGTACTTCCCGCCGTCGAGCGTGAAGAGCGAGTACCTGGTCGACAGCGCGACCCCGTACACCTGCCCGTGGAAGGGCGAATGCCAGTACTTCTCCGTGAAGGATGGTGACAAGGTGCTACAGGACCGCGCCTGGAGCTACCCCACCCCATACCCGACCGGTATCGAGCGCGTCGGCAAGGACTTCTCGAACTACGTGGCCTTCTGGAAGGAAGTGTCTGTCACGGAGTAGGCCAGGGTCGCCGAGTAGCGGCTCCGCTCACCACTTCTGAGAACTCAGGCGAAATTGAGGCACCCACGCCGTCTGGCGTTTGGTGTTCAGGTTTCGCCTGAGTTTTATACGTTGTGAGCCCGTTGCCGAGCCGAGTTACGAGATCCCCGGCCAGCCAGGAAGCGTGCGATCTAACCGCCGAGGCGTTCCCGATGCGCCCTGACCTTCGAGCGGTTGCCGCAGCGCTGCATCGAGCACCAGCGGCGATTGTTGGATCGCGATTCGTCGTGGAAGATCAACTCGCAGTCGTCGGCCGCGCACGCCCGGATGCGATCGGCGCTGTCCTCGGCGAGCACGTCGACGGCGTCGCGCGTGATCGCGGACAGGCACTGACCGACCCGCACTCGTGATCGGCCCGCCTGGCGGGATCCGCCCGGGAGGGCCGGCGGGATGTCCGGGGTCGCCGCGAAGAGGTTGACGATGTCGATGTCTTCGCCTTCGGCGCGTTCTCCGCGACTGGCGGCCGTGACCAGCCTGGCCAGGGATTGCTGCAGGGAGTGCGCCTCCGACAACTCGCGGTCCGTCGGGTCGCCCTCGAGCTCGGGGAACCGAGCGGCCAGCCAGCGGCCGAGCTGCTCGGGCGTGCGAAGCGTTTCCGGCTCACCGCCGAAGCCGCCGGCGTAGGCGAAATCGATGGCGACCGACCCGGCGTCGAAGAGCCAGTCCTGGCCGTCACGACGAATCCACTGGCCGGTCGGAATCGACTGTCGCATCTAACCAGCGTAGGTGGTTACAGCCGGGATTCCCGCGGCGCCACGCGGCTGGCCGCCGCAACGTTGCGCTGCCGCCAATCGATCTGGTTGGCAAGGTCGAAGCGCTTCGAGCAACGCCCGCACGCGAGCACACCGCGGGGCTGCTTGTAGCGGTAGTGCACGTGACCGGCGGGGCACAGCCCGACCCACGGGGCGAACTCGTGGGCGATTGCACCGTCGTGTGTGCGTTTGCCGTCGTAGCCGAGACCCTTGGCGATCGAGCGCCAGCGAGGGCCATGGCCAACCCGCGGCCCGGCCAGCGCGTGCGCGATCTCGTGCAGCAGGATCTGGTGGATCTCGTCGTCCTCGTACCGTCCGGCGAGGTGACGAGAGACCGTGATGCGGTGCTTGTCGAAGCTGCACAGCCCCGCGCGAGTCTTCGCGTTATCGAATCCGAACGACCAGATCGTGGGATCCAGGTGCAGCGCGATGAGGGCCTCGGCCCATTTCCGCACCCGATCGAGTTCCGCCACGCATTGAGATTAACTCCCGCGGCCGATCGGCGCTGGCGCCGTGCGCACGCACGGTGAACTTCGGAGGTTAGTGCCCGTTGTGAGGGAGCGGATTAGTCCCCGCCAGAGCCCGGTCGCAGCTGGAAGATGCTCTTCGAGGGCGGCGGGGACGCCACGGCGGTCGCATCCGTCGTGATCGGAGCGCCCGCGATCCAGTCGGTGAGCTCCCGCCCGGCAACCACCTTCGACGGGTGTGGACCTCCTGCCAGCAGTCGGGGCATCCAGTCGAGCGGCAGGGTCTGGCGCGACGCGATGATCACGACGTTGCCGAAGCGCCGCCCCTTGAGCACCTGCGTCTCGGCCAGGACGGCGACATCCTCGAGGGCGGCCGCGACCGTTGAGACCTGCGACCGTGCGAAGCGGAGACCCGGTCCGTCGGCGATGTTGATCGCCATAACGCCGTCGGGTCGGAGAAGCGTCGCCGCCTCGCGATAGAACTCGAGGCTCGTCACGTGGGCCGGTGTCCGCGCTCCGCTGAAGATGTCGACGACCACCAGGTCGGCCGCGCCGCGCAGGCCCGCCGGTAGTTTGTTCAGCACCGCACGCGCATCCCCGTACCGGATGCGGATGTCCGCGCCCTTCGGAAGCGGGATCTCCGCGCGAACCAGATCGACCAGCTCGCGCTCGAGCTCGATCACCTGCTGCCTGGAACCCGGCCGGGTGTGATGGATGTACCGGGGCAGGGTGAGGGCGCCCGCCCCGAGATGCACGGCCGTGATCGGTTCGCCGGGCATCCCGAGCTGGTCGATGACGTGACCGATCCGGGCGACGTATTCGAAGAAGAGCTGGCCATTGTCTTCGGTGCTGACGTGCGACTGGGGTGTGCCGTCCACCACGAGCATTTGCCCACCCTGCACCCAGCGATCCGGTTCGATGACGGCGAGGTAGCCACTCTCGCCGAGGAGGACGTGCGGATGCTGCGGCATTCCTCGATTCTCGCAGTCCGGACCCTCTCCCGTCGGCACCGCGCAAATCTCCACCCGCCCTCCACCCGCGGGCGGTGTAAGCCAGTCGACCGTCACGCGATGCTTGATCCATGAACATCACGATCATCACGGACGTCGTCATCGGCGTCGCCGTTCTCTGCTGGATCATCTATCGTCAGCTCACCTGGCAGCTCGCGACACCGTCGCGCATGTGGCGGATGCCAGCCATCATCGGCATCGTCGGGCTGGTCATGCTCGGACAGACAAAGGGACTGACCGACGTCAAGCCGGTCGACCTGTTGATCCTGGTCGGCGAACTCGTTCTCGCGCTCGGCATCGGAGCGGTGATGGGAACGCTCGCGAAATTCCGCACCCGCGCGCAGCGTGCATCCGATGTGAAGCAGCGCAGCGGCGAGCCCGTTGAGTACGACCCGTCGATCACCGTGACCGAGACTCGCACCGGCGGACTCGGTGCGGCGCTCTGGATCGTCCTGATCGTCGTGCGCGTCGGAATCGAACTGCTGACCGCCCACTTCTTCCCGTCGACGCTGCTCGCCTCGACCGGCACCATCCTGCTGGTGATCGCCGCCAACCGTGCCGCCCGTGCCCTTGTCGTCACCCTGAGGATGGAGCGCAGGGGCCTCGTCACAGCATGATTGAGTCATGAGCGATCCGACACTGATCGGCCGCGGCCAGCTGGGTCGCGGCCTCAGCGTCTTCGGCGCCGCGGTCATCAGCTGGTCGGAGATCGCGCAGTTCGCGAACGGTCACATCGCGCCGTGGGTGCTGGCCAGCGCGCTCGTGGCAAACGTGGCCTGGATGGTGCTCATCTTTCTGCCGCCCACGGCACGCGTGGCGAGCTGGTCCTGCATGACTCTCACGGTTCTCGGTGGTGCGCTCACCGCCGCGGCCGTCGACGGCACATCACTCGTCCCCGCGGCGGTCACGGTGCTGTGGCTGACCAGGGACATCCGGTTCCCGAGCTGGCGCGGTCTGATTCTGGCTCTCGTCACCATGGTGCTGGTCGTCGTCGGCGACGTGCTCGTGCCCGTCACGTTGCTGGGGCTCGTCGCCCTCGAGGCCGGCGTTGTCGTCGGGTTTCTCGCGGGGCTAAGTCGGCGACAGTTCGTCGTCGCTGAGATCCGATCGCGTGAGCTCATCGAGGAGCACTCACGCACTGACGTGCTGGCCGCCCGAGCGCAGCTTGCCTCTGAAATCCACGACGTGCTCGCGCACAGTTTGGGAGGCCTGGTAATCCAGCTCGACGCGGTCGACGCACTGCTCGAGTCCGGCGACTCCGCGGCCGCGGCCGAGAAGGTGCGAGATGCTCGTTCGCTCGCGGCGGACGGGCTAGGCGAGGCTCGACGAGCGGTGGCGGCCCTGTCCGAGCCGCCCACCGATTCGTCGGCCCGTGTGCCGGCCGAGCAGCTCATCGCGGATGTCTCGGCGCTCGTCCGGGCGCACGACTCCCTCGGCGGCACGGCGGAGTTGCGGCAGGCCGGAACCGGCCGGGATGTGTCGAGGCCGGTCGAGCTCGCGCTCCGCCGCGCTGTGCAGGAGGGGCTGACCAACGCGCGCAAGCACGCGCCGGGCGAACGGGTCGTCGTGGCGCTGACCTGGTCCTCGGATGCCGTCGAGCTGCGCATCTCGAATCCCGTCGGAGCCTCGTCCGCAGCGTTCAGCGGCGGCCACGGGCTCGTTGGGATGCGGGAGCGATTCGCGGCGCTGCCGGGCGGATCGGCGTCGGCCGAGAAGTCCGGCGGCGACTTCGTGGTCGCGGTGAAGGCGAGCACGACATGACGGACCCGATCCGCGTCGTGGTGATCGACGACCAGGCGATCGTGCGCGAGGGACTCGTGACCGTGCTCTCACTGCTGCCCGATATCGAGGTGCTCGGCGAGGCGGCAGACGGACGCGACGGTGTCGAGCTCGTCGACCGCGTGCGGCCCGACGTCGTGCTCATGGACCTGCGGATGCCCGTGCTCGGCGGTCTCGAAGCGACCCGGCTGATCCTGGCGGCGCACCCGTCCGTGGGCATCCTGGTCCTCACCACGTTTGCGGACGACGCCTCCGTCGTCGAGGTGCTGCGCGCGGGGGCGCGGGGCTATCTCACCAAGGACGCCGACCGCGCCGAGGTCGCGGCGGCCGTTCGCGCTGTTGCTTCCGGGCACATGACTCTCGGGGCGGACGTTGGCCAGAAGCTGGTCGCGGGGGCGACGCCTCGGCGTGGCGGACCGGCGCTCGCCGAGCAGTTCGGACTGACCGCCCGAGAGGACGATGTGCTCGGCCTGATCGGCGAGGGCCTCAGCAACACCGAGATCGCGGAAAAGCTGTTCGTCGGCGTCTCGACTGTCAAAACCCACATCAATGCGATTTTCGCGAAGCTCGGAGTGCGCGATCGCGCACAGGCCATCGCCCTCGTTCGCTCGCGCTGACCTACGCGATCGAGTTCAGGTAGCGGCTGCCCAGTTCGCGAAGGTGGGCGACCAGTTCGGCGGGCTCCCTGATTTCGAAGTCGAGACCCAACATCCCGATGTAGACCGCCATGACCTCGTAGCTGTCTGAGCCGGTGACCAGCACGCAGGTTCGCTCGTCCACGGCCTCGACGACGCCGACCGTCGGGTTGATGCGAGAAAGGACCTCATCCGCCGGAGCAAATACCAGGAAGCGGGCGTGCACCGTCCATCCGGTCGACGCGACATCGCGCAGCACAAACGCCGTGTAGTCCCCGCCCGGAAATTCGGTCGGCTCGAACACGCGATGGGTGGGCATCCTGAGCCTCATCCAGTCGAGGCGGAAACTTCGCCAGGTGGCGGCGACGGGATCGCGTGCAACCAGATACCAGCGTCGCCGCCAGTTGACGAGACGGTACGGCTCCACCCGTACCTGCTGATCCTGATAGTCGAAGCGAAGCCAGTGCCGATCGCGGATCGCACTGGCCACGCAAGCGAGCGCGGCCGGATCAACCTCCGGGTCTTCGACGTTGGTGTCGAGATTCTCTGGCGCCTGCGAGACGGCGCGGTGCACGGCACGCACCTGCCTGCGCAGCCGATCGGGCAGCACCTGCTCGAGCTTCGCGAGTGCCCGCGCGCTGCTGGATTCGATTCCGTTCACGCCGCCCGCCGAGCTGAGCCCGATGGCCACCGCAACGGCTTCCTCGTCGTCGAGCAGAAGCGGGGGAAGCGAGGCGCCAGCGCCGAGTCGGTAGTGCCCGGTGCTGCCTCGGCGCGCGTCCACGGGATAGCCGAGGGTGCGCAGGCGTCCGATGTCGTTGCGAACGGTCCGCGTCGATACGTCCAGGCGAGCCGCGATTTCGCTGCCCGAAAGCCCTCCGGGCAGCTGGAGAAGTGAGAGCAGCGCGAGCAGGCGCGTGGATGTTTCGAGCATGAAAGATCTTCTCACCATTAGGAAATTGACGTTCCTATATTGCTTCTACCGTGGTGGTATGACAACAACGAAGAGCACACGCTCAGACATCCGGCCCTTTCGTATCGAGATCGCTCAGGCCGACATCGACGACCTGCACGAGCGCCTCGGCCGCACCCGGCTCCCGGCCGCGGCCCCCGGGGATGACTGGGACTACGGAACTCCCAACAGTTATCTCGAGTCCACGGTGGAGCACTGGCGCACCGCGTTCGACTGGCGCGAGCAGGAAGCCCGCATGAATGAGTTCCCGCACTACCTGACAGAGATCGACGGCCAGACCGTGCACTTCATCCACGTTCCGTCCGCGGAGAAGGATGCCACGCCGTTGCTCCTCACTCACACCTACCCGGGTTCATTCGTGGACTTCCTCGACATGATCGGCCCGCTCACGGATCCCGTGGCTCACGGCGGTCGCGCAGAAGATGCGTTCTCCCTGGTCATACCGTCCATCCCCGGCTTCGGATTCTCGACGCCGCTCATCGACAGGGGCTGGACCATGGCGCGGGTCGCGCGCACGTTCGACACGCTGATGCGTCGCCTCGACTACGAGAGCTACGGCAGTCACGGCAGCGATGCGGGAGCGATGGTCTCGCGCGAGCTCGGCCTGCTTCAGCCCGAGGGATTTCTTGGCGCGCACGTTCTCCAGTTGTTCTCGTTCCCGTCCGGCGACCCCGCCGAGTTCGAGAACCTGGAGCCGAAGGACTACGCGGCACTCGAATTCATGCAGTGGTTCCAGGCCCACGCGGGCTTCTCGGCGATCAGCGCGTCCCGTCCTCAGACGCTCGCGGTCGGCTTGTCGGACTCGCCGGTCGGGCAGCTCGCGTGGAACGAACTGTTCAACAACTTCGGTACAGGAACGAGCCGGCTGACGGTGGACCAGATCCTGACCGAGGTGTCGCTGTACTGGTTCACCAACACCTCGGCGACGGCAGCGCGGTTCTACTTCGAAGAGGCAAAGGCTGCGGCGGAACCGGCCATCAACGCGGCGCCGACAGGAGTCGCAGTGTTCGCGGACGACTTCAAGTCCATCCGCAGCTTCGCGGACCGCGACAACAGCAACATCGTGCACTGGAGCGAGTTCCCGAAGGGCGGACACTTCGCCGCTCTCGAGGTTCCGCTCGTTCTGACCGGCGACATCCGCGCATTCTTCGCGGGGCTGCGCGGCTGAGGCCACCCCGGAGTCGCGCGGGCGAGGTTGCGAATAGGCTACGAAAATGGCTACTCGCGAACACCTCGCCCGCGCACTCTGGACTCTGTTCGAACCCATCCACGCCGTCACCTACTTCTCCGACGAAGCCCGAGAAGAACTCGCGTCGATCGGCCTGCAGCGCTACTGGGATGGCTACTTCGCCGGGCGGTCGGCACCGGTTGGTGCTCTTGCCGGTCCGCCGGTCACGGCGATGTTCAGCGGTTTCGCCCCGTTCCTCGTCGACCGTGCACTGCCAGCAGTGTGGTCGGTGGTCACGCCGGCGCAGGTAATCGAGGCGCGGTACGTCGGCGCCGAGCGCACGCTGCGACGTCTCGTGCCCGACGAGGAGACCGTTGCTGCTGCAGCCGAGGCACTCACGCCGCTGGTCTCGGAGCTCGACACCATCGGTCGCCCGCTCTCGGCCGGCTTCGCGTCGCTGCGACTCGAGGACGACCCGTACCGCCGCCTCTGGCAGGTCGCGGGGACGCTGCGCGAACACCGCGGCGATGGCCACGTCCTCGCGCTCGTCAATCTCGAAATCGCCGGGATCACGACCCTCGTGCTCCGCGCGGGGGTGGATCTCGATGCCG
>DASXCU010000083.1:0-13479 GCA_036491035.1 Galbitalea sp.
ATCGGTGTCGATGGGCTTTCCCGTCACCGTCGGCTGGACTCACGCGGCAATCGCGGCATACTCGGTGCTGCGACTGAACACTCCCGTGAACCTCACGATGCTCATCGAGATGCACGGTCCGCTGCTGATCGACTTTCGTCACCACGCGTTCTCGTGGTCCACTCCCCTCGAACAGTTTCCGATCGACGCGGTTCACACGGGGCTTGCCACCGAACCGACGAGCGATGATGCGCCGCCCTTCTTCGAGCTTCCCGGCCAGGACCTCGACGGTCTGCTCTGGGAGATGGGGATCAACTCGTTCGGGGGCGCGCCCGCGTATTGGCTGCCTGCCAATGAACGCTACAAACTCACTCGCTGGCCAAACCTGACCCGGCACGCTCACAATCTCAGCCAGACGAAGATGATGGCCGTACTCGGCAACACGTACGCAACCACGGATGAGCTGGCAGCGCTCGCGGGCGTCGAGAAAGCCGACGCCCAGCGACTCATCAACGCGCTCAGCCTGATGAGAATTCTCTCCCGGTCGGCCGCGGCTCCTGCCGCGCCCGTCGTGAAAGAGACCGCCGCGATCAAGCGGCAGAGTCTCTTCGGGAGACTCCGCAAGCGATTGGGGCGGTGACCCGTGGCTGAGCACGTCATCCTGTTCGCCGGCCCCATGGGAGCCGGCAAGACGACAGCGATCCAGAGCCTGAGCGAGATCGAAGTTGTACGGACCGAAGCCAATAACTCCGAACGGCACATCGTCGATAAGGCCACCACCACCGTCGCACTCGACTACGGCGAGATCGTGATCGATGGCGAAGACAAGGTGCGGCTCTACGGCATCCCCGGACAGAAGCGCTTCGACTTCATGTGGGCGATCCTCAAGAAGCGCGCGAAAGGGATGATCCTGCTCGTCAACAACGACGCTCCGGACCCGATCGCAGAGATGATCACCTTCATCGACGAGTTTCGCGAACTGTACGACCGCGGCGGTGTCGTCGTGGGGATCTCTCGGTCGGATGTTGCCGACGGTCCAACACTGGCCGATTTCTCTGCGGCACTCGAGCGGACAAACCCCGACCTGGTCATCCCGGTATTCACCGTCGACCCGCGGGATCGCGACCAGATGGAGGACGTTCTGCTCGCGCTCGTCGTCAACATCGAGATGCGCGAAGCTCTCGGGATGACCCTGGCGGCCGCGCTGTGAGCCCGGGCCTGCACACCAAACCGACAGTGGTGAAAGCCGCCCTGGTTCTCCTGACGGAGATGAAGGAAGTCTCGAGCTCCCTCATCTACGCCGCTCTTCTCACCGACGACGGATTCGACGTCGCGCGACTGCCCGGTGAAACGGATGGCGCACGGTTCGCGGGAATGGCGAGCTCGATGCAGGCGCTCGGCGATGCCGTCGCCCACGAACTCAAGATCGGCACGGGCGAGTACATCATCATCGCCTCGGCCAAGGGCTACGTCGTGCAGTTGCGTGTGCCCGGCCAGGAACTCGTGCTCTCGGCGCTCTTCGACAACGATGCGACGATCGGCAGCGCCCTCGCCATAAGCCGGCGGTACGCGCAGAGAATGGCCGACATCCTCGCGTAACGGGTGTGACAAACCCAGCAGCGTGCGATAGCGACCGATGGTGGAGATGGGGGGAATTGAACCCCCGTCCACTGCTGTAATCCTGCGCCTTCTACGGGCGTAGCTTGTGCAGACGTTCTACTCGGCCCTGACCTTTGCCACAAGCACCTAGGTCAACGAGCCCAGCCATAGTGCAAGTCCCCCGTAGCCCTAAGGCGTAACTACGGAGCAATCTCTCTTGTCTATGCCGGAACCCGGGTAGAGAGCATTCCCGGACCGACAGCCTATTTAGTGCTCTTGCTTAAGCAGCGAGAGTGTAGGCAGCGCGTGATTTATTCGCACTTATTGTGTGCAGGCTGCGTTAACGAGATAACCCTGCATCCTCGACCCGCTTCTCGCAGTTTTGCAGGCAATGTCGAAACCGATCATCCCCATGCTGCAGGTCACTATCGCACGCTGTTGAGTTATCAATCGACTGCGCAACTTGCACGCAGCCCTAAAGGATACAACACAGCGCAGACCGCGGGCATTTCCTCATCGTGCGACGCTGACAGAGGATGACAGTGCGGTGACAGCGCGCAAGCGGATGATGGAAGAAACGGCAGCTCGAGAGAACGGGAGATCGATGACAGCCAATTCCGGTATCGCCGCCATGATTCACGATCCCGCTGGTCGACCGAGCACGCGCGCGGTGCGCTTCTGGACGCTTGACGCGATCGTCGGCTGGGCGTTTCTCGCGGCGCTCCAGCTGCTCTGGATGCTGCTCGCAAATCTCTGGACCGACCCGCTCCATCTTGGTGGGTTCGCGGTGACCGTTGTCGCCGCCATTCTTCACGCGGCGATCATGCCGCGCTGGCGGTACAGCGTTCACCGTTGGGAGGTCACCGATGACGCGATCTTCGTGCGCTCGGGATGGCTCACCCAGGAGACGCGGGTCGCCCCGATCTCACGGCTGCAGACCGTGGACTCCCGGCGCGGTTTCCTGTCCCGGCTGATGCACCTGACGACGGTGAAGATCACGACAGCGTCGTCCGCGGGCGCCCTGACCATTCACGCACTCGATGACACCGTCGCCGAGGAGGTCGTCGCGAAGCTCGCCGTAATCGCGCAGGAGAACGCGGGAGACGCCACATGACCGACACCGCGATCGAGACCGGCGTGCTCGACGACTCGCCCGTGCCGTGGACTCGCCTGAACCCGCGGATGCTGCTCGTCCACCCGCTGCGCGAGCTGATCCGCTACCTCCCGATTATTCTGGTGGCGCTCATCGCCGGGTCCGTGGGTGGGGAGCCGTGGTGGGTCTACGTCCTGTCCGGGTTCGGCATCGTCGTCGGCGTACTGCGCTGGGTTACCACGTCGTACCGAATCACGGAGTCGCACGTTCAGATCAAGCGCGGCATCCTGAACCGCCAGCTGCTGTCCGTGCCGCGGGACCGCATCCGCAGTGTGGATGTCGATGCGACACTTCTGCACCGCCTGTTCGGCGTCTCCGTTGTGAAGGTGGGCACCGGTGCATCGAACGGTACGGACAACCTCGAATTCAACGCCCTTCGATCCGGCGATGTCCCGGCGTTCCGCAAGGAACTCCTCAGTCACGTCCCGAAGAACGCGCTCAGGGGCGCCGAGGAGACCCCGAGTGACGAGGCTCCCGGCCGTAACTTCAGTCGCTGGCGACCGGCGTGGGTGCGGTTCGCTCCCTTCACGCTCGCTGGTGTGAGCTCGATCTTCGTCGTCGTGTTCTTCGTACTCCAGACCCAGTTCTTCGAGAATGGTCTCCTGACGAGGCTCCCGATCGTGAAGCAGGGCATCGCGCAGGTCGAGCACCTGCCGCCGGTGACCGCCGTGGTCTGGGGCACCATCATCGTCGTCATCGCCGCATCGATCGTCGCGGTCGTACGCTACGTACTCAGCTACTGGCGGTTCTCGATCAGCCGAGTCGACCAGTCCACGTTGCACATCACACACGGCCTGCTCCACACCCGGCAGATCACGCTCGACGAGCGCCGCCTCCGGGGCGTTCAGGTGTCCGAGCCGCTGTCGTTGCGCGTCGTCGGCGGCGCCTGGGCGCACGCGATCATGACCGGACTCGGTCGGCAGCGCGGCGGGGTCGCTCTGCTCTCTCCGCCCGGACCCCGCGACGAGGCCGTGCGGATCTCGGCAGAGATCGCCGGCGCCAGCGATGCGCTCACGGGTGAGCTGGCGCGCCACGGCATTCGGGCACACCGCCGCCGCTACACCCGGGCCACAGTGTTCGCCGGGATACTGGCGGTCATCGCCCTCGCCGCCCAACTGCTGGGCTATGTCAGCCCGCTCGTTTGGTGGGCGTTCGTGGTCATCATCCCGTGGTCGGCGTTTCTTGCGGAGGACCGCTTCCGTGGACTCGGACATGCTCTCGTTCCGGGCTGGTTGGTCGGCCGCAGCGGATCACTCGATCGCAAACGGTTCGTCCTCGCGACCGACGGCATCATCGGCTGGACGATTCGACGCAGCTACTTCCAGCGCCGCGCCGGACTTGCGACACTGATCGCGACTACCGCGGCCGGCAGGCACCGCTACGACATCCCCGACATCCCGTTCGACGAGGCGTGGCCCCTCATCGAAGCAGTGAACGTCCAGGTGCGAACCGGAGTAACAGCAGCGCGACCGAGCTAGTCGCCGAGATTGCGCTGCGTTCCCATGGCACGATCCGCCTCGCGCTTGTCCTGCCGCTCCCGCAGCGTCTGGCGCTTGTCGTACTCCTTCTTGCCCTTGGCGACGGCGAGTTCGACCTTCGCGCGCCCATCCAGGAAGTAGAGGCGAAGGGGGACGAGCGTGTAGCCGCCCTCCTTGATCTTGTTGTGAATCTTCAGGATCTGCTGCTTGTGCAGGAGCAGCTTGCGCTTGCGGCGCGGCGGATGGTTGTTCCAGGTGCCCTCGTTGTACTCGGGAATGTGCACCGCATCCAGCCAGGCCTCGCCGAATTCGACGAACGCGTAGCCGTCCACAAGGGATGCACGTCCGGCCCGCAGCGACTTCACCTCGGTCCCGGTGAGAACCAATCCGGCCTCATAGGTGTCTTCGATCGTGTAGTCGTGGCGGGCTTTGCGATTGGTGGCGACGACTTTCTCGCCACGTTCCCTGGGCACGGTTCACTCCTGTTTGGTGCGCCAACGCTCTGTTGGGCAGCCCACCAGTGTAGTCCCAAACGATTCGAGGCTAGACCTTCAGGTAGCGCGAGATGGCGGCGCTCGCCGACAGCGAAGCGAGCAGGGCTCCGAGCACGATCAGGATGGGCACGACGATCCACGCATCCGCCGGTCCGATGAGGGTCGTTGATGAACCGAGGACTGCCGGACTGCCCAGGTAGTCCGTCACGAAGAACTGGACGATGGCGACGATCGCCCCGCCCGCGAGCAGCGATCCGATGACCGCAGCGAATACGCCCTCGAGCACGAACGGCGTCTGGATGTACCGATTCGATGCGCCGACGAGCCGCATAATGCCGATTTCCCGCCGTCGACTGAACGCACTGAGCCGAATCGTCGTGGCGATGAGCAGAACGGCGGCGATGAGCATCAGTACAGCGAGACCGATGGCGGTGAAGCTGGCCGCGTTGAGCACCGCGAAGATCTGGTCGAGGTAGGCGCGCTGGTCCTCCACATCCTGCACTCCCGCGAGCGAGGTCGTGTCCTCGATGACGATGTCGGCCTGGTTCGGATCCTTCAGGTTGACCCGGTAGCTCTCGTTCAGCATCGACGGGGTCGTGAACTTGAGGAGCGGGCTGCCCGGGAACTGCGCCTTGAAGTTCTTGTACGCCTCCGCGTTCGTCTCGAACGAGATGCCCTTGATGTACGGCTTCAGGGTCGGCGACTCGAGTTGTGTTTTCACCGCGGCGATCTCGGCGGCGCTGGCCGCCGATCCGCTGCAGTTGGAGGTGCTGTCGATGCTGGTGCAGAAGTAGATGGCGACCTGAGCGCGGTCGTACCAGTAGCCCTTCATCTGGCCGATCTGCATCTGCATGAGGATTGCGGCACCAACGAAGGTCAGGGAGATGAAGGTGACGAGGATGACCGAGATGACCATCGCGACGTTGCGGCGCAGACCCTGTGCGGCCTCGCTCAGAACCAGCCCAAACCTCATGCGGTGCGCACCTGGGTGTCGGGGAGATCGCTCGGTCCGCCGAAGTGCTGGATCGGGATGGTGGTGGTCTGGTATCCGCCGCCGCGCTCGTCACGGACGATCTGGCCGCTGATCAGCTCGATCACGCGACGCTTCATCTCGTTGACGATGCCGGCGTCGTGGGTCGCCATGAGCACGGTAGTACCGCCCATGTTGATCCGCTCGAGCAGGGTCATGATGCCCGCGGAGGTCGCCGGGTCGAGGTTTCCCGTCGGCTCGTCCGCGAGAAGGATCGCCGGCTTGTTCACGATCGCGCGGGCGATGGCAACACGCTGCTGCTCGCCGCCGGAGAGCTCGTGCGGGTAGCGCGCGGTTTTGCCACCGAGGCCGACCATCTTCAGCGTGTCGGGCACGGCCTCCTGGATGAAACCCTTGCTCTTGCCGATCACCTGGAGGCTGAACGCGACGTTGTCGAACACCGTCTTCTGCGGCAGCAGGCGGAAATCCTGGAACACGACGCCGAGATTGCGGCGGAAGTACGGCACCTTGCGCGACGGCATGGTGTTGACGTGCTGCCCCAGAACGTGGATGTTTCCCCTGGTCGGACGTTCCTCGTTGAGGATCAGCCGCAGGAAACTGGACTTGCCGGAGCCCGAGGCTCCGACCAGAAAGACGAACTCCCCCTTGAGAACTTCAAGCGTCACTGCGTTGAGTGCCGGCCTCGAAGTCCCTGGGTATGACTTTGATACTGCATCGAACCGAATCATGACGTTTACACCCTAGGTACGGGTGCGGAATCGGCTAGGAGCGACCCACCTTTCGGCGCGCCTCTTATTGATTACCCAGCATCGATCACGCAGAACCGATTGCCCTCGGTGTCCGCCAGGACGACAAAGTCGGCCGCATCGGGATAGAGATCCCAGTCGACATCGACGGCGCCCAGTGCTTTCAGCCGCTCAACCTCGGCCGCCTGGTCCTCCGCATACAGGTCCAGGTGGATGCGCGGATGCTCCTGCACAGGGGTCTCCGAAAGCCCGAGCGAAATCCGCTTGCCCGAGCCGTCCTTCGCCTGCAGGATGATCCACGTCTCATCCCCGGGCGAGGTGGGCTCGAAGTCGAGCGCGGCGCTCCAGAACGCGGTCGCTCGCGCGACATCCTGAACACCGATCACAGTGCTTCCGAGTTTCAGCATGATTCCAGCCTGCTACTCGGCACTCCCGGGTTTCTAGTCCTTGGCGCTCTTACGCCACTTGATGCCGGCGTTGATGAAGCCGTCGAGGTTGCCGTCGAAGACATCGGACGGGTTGTTGACCTCGTATTCGGTGCGTAGGTCTTTCACCATCTGGTACGGCGCGAGAACGTAGCTACGGATCTGGTCGCCCCAGCTGGCCGTGATGGTGCCGGCGAGTTCCTTCTTCTGTGCCGCCTCCTGCTCGCGCTGCAGGATGAGAAGGCGTGACTGCAGGACCCGGAGCGCGGCCGCACGGTTCTGGATCTGGCTTTTCTCGTTCTGCATCGAGACCACGGTGCCGGTCGGGATGTGCGTGAGCCGCACCGCCGAGTCCGTGGTGTTGACGGACTGGCCGCCTGGGCCGCTCGAACGGAACACGTCGACTCGGATGTCGCCCTCGGGGATATCGATCTCCCCGGCGGCCTCGATGAGCGGGATGACCTCGACCGCCGCGAAACTGGTTTGGCGCTTGCCCGCCGAGTTGAACGGACTCATCCGCACGAGACGGTGGGTGCCGGCCTCGACGCTGAGGGTGCCGAAGGCGTACGGCGCATCGATCTCGAACGTCGCCGACTTGATGCCGGCCTCCTCCGCGTAGCTGGTGTCCATGATGGTGACCGAGAACTTGTGCTGCTCCGCCCAACGCACGTACATGCGAAACAGCATGTCGGCGAAGTCAGACGCATCCACTCCCCCGGCACCCGCCCGAATCGTGATGACGGCGGGATGATCGTCGAACTCGCCATTCAGCAGCGTCTGCACCTCGAGGTCGCCCAGCAGGCTTGTGATGCTCGCGAGCTCGGCGCGGGCCTCCGCCCCCGTGTCGGCGTCGTCCTCCGCGTTGGCCAGCTCAACCAGCACCTCGAGATCGTCCAGGCGCGCCTGGATGCTGTCGATGCGAGCCAGTTCGGACTGGCGGTGGCTGAGCGCGCTCGTGATCTTCTGCGCGTTGTCCGTGTCATCCCAGAGGTCCGGCGCGCCCGCCTGCTCGCTGAGGCTCGCGATATCCGCCTGCAGGCGCTCCACGCCGATGACGGAACGGATGTCTGCGAAGGTCGAGCGGAGCGCGGCGATATCCGCGGAGAAATCGAGCTCGTCCATGTCGGCGTCTAGCCTACCGGTGGTCAGAACTGACGCGATCGCGCGCGTATCGTTGACTAACGATGAGCACCGACGAACTCCCGTTCAGGTGGAGGTCGATCGCACTCCCCGCCTTCCTGCCGACTCTCCTGTTTTCGACGGGCGAAGGCGCCATCATCCCGATCATCCCGACGGTCGCGCACAGTCTCGGCGCGACCCTCGCCATCGCCGGACTCATCGCCTCGATGATCATGGTGGGCGAGGTGTTCGGCGACATCCCGAGCGGCTGGCTGGTCGCGAAGATCGGCGAGCGTACGTCGATGATCGGCGGCGCATTCGTTGCGGTGATCGGGCTCGCGATCGCCACGTTCGCACCGAATCCGCTCGTGCTCGGTATCGGCATCCTGCTGGTGGGGTTGGCGACCGCCGTGTTCGCGCTCGCACGCCACGCGTTCATGACCAGCTTCGTCCCACAGCGCGTTCGCGCCCGAGCGCTGTCGACCCTCGGCGGAACGTTCCGCGCCGGCTACTTCGTTGGGCCATTCATCGCCGCAGGAGTGATCGCCCTTACGGGCAACACGGCGGCCGTGTTCTGGGTGGACATCGTCGGGTGTCTCGCGGCAGCAATCGTGCTTCTCATCGTGGCCGATCCGTCGGCCGCGCTCGGTGCGGCGCGGGATGCTCACGCGTCGGCCGCGAAGCAGAAGTCGGCGAAGCAGGATTCGCCGACGCGGGATGAAGGTCGGCAGGAGGTCGCGAGCGAGTCGCACGGACTGTTCCGCACGATCCGGGCCAACCGTGGGGTGCTCGCCAAGCTCGGCACGGGCGCCGGTCTCATCGGGGCGCTCCGCGCCAGCCGCCAGGTGATTCTTCCGCTCTGGGCGGTCAGCATCGCCGTGAGCGACTCGAACACCGCCCTGATCATCGGCATCGCCGGCGGAATCGACTTCGCGCTGTTCTATACGAGCGGCTGGATCATGGATCGCTGGGGGCGGCTCGCCAGCGCGCTCCCCTCCATGATCGGTCTCGGTATCGCGCACCTGCTGCTGGCGATCAGCTTCGGGCTGCCGGACCGGCTCGTCTGGTTCATCACGATCGCGATGTTTATGTCCCTCGCGAACGGCATCGGAAGCGGCATCCTGATGACCCTCGGCGCCGACCTCGCGAACAAGAGCAATCCAGCGCCCTTCCTCGGCGCGTGGCGATTCACCGGCGATGTCGGCAGCGCGGCGGCACCGCTCCTCGTCTCACTGATCACCGGCGTCGCGACGATCGCCCTCGCGAGCGGGGTGATGGGCGTGCTCGGCCTGGTCGGCGCGGGACTGCTGCTGCGCTACATCCCGAAGTACGTGCCGCGGCCGCCGCGAAAACCGAAGGCCGCCTAGCCGCGGGAGATGTCTGCCCTAGCCGGCGTGGAATACCGGGATGATGAGGTAGATCCCGAAGAGCACCCCGAGCGCAGCCACGGCAAAGCAGGCGTACGCGCCCGAACGAATGATGGCGCGGCGGCCCTCCACGGCAAGCAGACGGAGCCCGGCCGCGAACAGGGCAACAATCGCGGCGGACGCCCCGATCGACACGACGGCGACGAGAATAAACGAAATCCAATCGATCACCGCGCCTCCTCCTGTTGTCCGTATCCGAACAGCGAGGACTCGTCCGACAGCTGCCGACGTGTCGCAAGAATCGCATCGCTCCGCTTCTTCGCGGCGGCGCGGCGCTCCTGGCGGGTCATGACCGAGTTGAGTGCGACATCGACTTCGAGCGCGTTAGATTGCTCAGCGGGGCTGCGCCGCGACACGATGAAGATGGTCAGGATCACCGCCAGACCGAGCACGGCATCGATGATGAGGCCCACGTTGCCCAGGCGCGCGACGAGCTCACACAGCGCGCCGATCGCTGCGGCGGCCGGCAGCGTGATGAACCACGCGATCACGATCTTCCCGGCGGTCCCCCACTGGATCGCTCCACCGCGTCGACCGAGCCCGGCACCGATGATGGATCCGGACGCGACCTGCGTGGTCGACAGTGCAAAACCGAGGTGGCTGGACGCCAGCACGGTCGCAGCAGTGGATGCCTCCGCAGCGAATCCCTGGGTCGCCTTGATGTCGGTGATCCCTCCACCCATCGTCTGGATGATCCGCCATCCGCCCGTGTACGTGCCCGCGGCGATCGCGCACGCACAGACGACGATGACCCAGACCGGAGGCTGTGATCCGGTCTGGAGAAACCCCCCGGCGATGAGGGCGAGCGTGATGACGCCCATGGTCTTCTGGGCGTCGTTTGTTCCGTGCGCGAGCGCGACCATCGAGGACGTGAAGATCTGGCCCACGCGGAAACCCGTTCGATGATTTTTCTCAACCGGGCGGCGGGTGATGCGGTAGGCGAGGCGGGTCGCAATGAACCCGGCAACGCCCGCGACGAGCGGCGCGAGGACGGCCGGGATGACGACCTTGGACAGCAGGACGCCGAAGTCCACCGAGTTGGTCCCTGCGCCGACGAGCGCGGCTCCGATGAGGCCACCGAACAGTGCGTGAGAGGACGACGACGGAAGTCCGCGAAGCCAGGTGATGAGATTCCAGATGACCGCACCGATCAGGCCCGCGAAGATCATCGCCGGCGTGATGTCGACGCCACCCGGTCCCTCGTGGATGATTCCGCCGGAAATGGTGGACGCTACCGTGGTCGACAGGAACGCGCCGACGAGGTTAAGGACCGCCGCGACCGTGACCGCTACTCGCGGGCGAAGCGCCCCGGTGGCAATCGGCGTGGCCATCGCATTTGCGGTGTCGTGGAACCCATTAGTGAAGTCGAAGAAGATCGCCAGAACAATCACCAGGACAACGATGAACGTGAGATCCACCCGCTGACTCTTTCACCCGCGCCGACCCATTGCAAGCTGGTTCAGCTAGATGGGTGTTCCGATGCCGCGCGCAGGCGAACACGCGCCCGAAGCGTTCTGCCGCTGTCGGCGAAATAGTAAGACTCCGGCTCGACAACGAGTGCGTTTTTTGCGAGGCGAGCCTGAACGTCGAGCATGATCGCGCTGACGGACGGCCGCTGGTTGTGATACTCGACGACGCGCTTGCGAACCGTTTTCTTGTGGGAGTCGCGGACCTCGATCACGTGAACGCCGGAAAGGTCTGCACCGTCTCGGCCCTCGAGGTGCACCACGATGGTCCGCGCCTTCCGCGCCCACTTCTTCGCCTTCACGGGCCTCAGCGCGGGTCGCGGCCGGTGATGGCGAGCAGGCGCCACTCGAGCGGCGCATCCGGGTCGATCGAGATCGGGTCTTCATAGAGTCCCGTTGCGGCAAGGGTCTCGCGCTGTGGTTCGAAAATCGTCCAGGTGGCTTCGACGAGCAGGTCGTCGAGGTGTTCGTCGCTGTGGGTGGCGCGCGCCATGTCCCAGGCGTGGATGGCGACATCCGCGGTCTGTTCTTTGAGGTAGTCGAGCATCTTCACGGTGTCGTAGGAGAGCTGAACGGTCTGGTCGAAGGATGCGGACTCCCACGCGACGGTCGCGACCTGCGACCAGCGCTGCCACTCGCCGACGAGGTCCTCATCATCGATGGCGTCGATCTCGTCGCCGACCTCCTCGATGGACTTGCCGGCGAGCAGGAGCGGCACCCACTGCTGCTCGCGGATGACGTGGCGGGCGAGGTCACTGACGTCCCACTCGGTGTCGGGGGTTTCACCGTGCCAGTCGGTGACGGCGAGCAGGCGGCGGCCGAATTCCTCGTGCGCGCGCACCTGCAGGTCGAGCCAGTCGTAACTCATACCCCAACGATAGAGGTTCGCCCACCCGGGTGTTTGTTGGCGAAGTGGCGTTCACCGAAGGCGCACTGATAACAAACACTCGCACGGTCAGGAGAACACGGAGCGGGCAATCGAGGTGACCTCGATTCTGAGCCCCTTCGGGACGAAGAGCGTCAGCACCGGCGGCGCCCAGTAGCAGGAGAGCTCGACGGTCGCGCTGCGCCCATCCACGCTGACCGCCCGCTCGACCCTCAGGCTCGTGAACGAGTCGGCCGGGTTGTCGGCGAGGTAGTCGGATACCGCGGATGCCACCTCCGGCGAAGTGAGGATGGGACGGACGCCGTGTGCCGTTGGCGCGGTCGGGTCGGCGAGGGTGAATGATTCGGCGCCCAGCAGGGATGCACCATCCGCGAGCGTGAACAGCCGCTTGCGCTCGAGGTAGAGGGATGTCGCGGCCACCACGAGAAGGATGAGCGCCAGGCTGAGTGCCGCGTAGAAGATCGTGAGGAGGAGGGTCGATCCCTCCTCCTCCCGGAGGCGCGTCATCCGGCTCCCCAAAACCGGGAAACCTGCTCGGTCGAGGTTGCGGTGATAGGAACGGACAGCGGTGTCTTCAGCGCGAGCACGTTCGGGACGAGCGGAAGCGGAACGTTGGCCGTCACCGTGATCGTGACGAATGCACGACGGGTCAGGCACGCGGATGGATTCGGCCGGCACATCACCGTCATTCGCGACGGTGACTTACCGAGGCCGAAGTCGTGCAGGGCGAAGTCGACCGCGGTCGTCGCTCGGGTTTGTGCGCTTCCCCCGTCGGGAGCCTGGACGAAGACGCGCGCTGCCTGTCTGGACGCGCCCTCGACGGACAATGCGCCGCCCTGCAGCGCGGCCATGACCAGCACGAGGTAGACCAGTGGAATGAGGAGCAGCATCCCTGCGGTGATGAACTCGAGTGCCGCGGATCCGTCGTCAGGAGAGAGTCTCGATTGCGGCACGCCCCTGCACCTCCAGTCCGTTCGGGATCCCGATCAGTCCGATGAGCGGGAGCGGAGTCTTCACCGTGACGATGTCGGCGGGGTATCCGTCGTAGCTGCCGCGCTCGACGGTAATGTCTCGCGCGTACCCGGGGCCGATGGCGGCGGTGATCAGGTCGCGGGTTCGGCCGATGCTGTCGCCGATCGAGTTGTCGGCGAGCGCCCCGTATCGCGCTCCCTCCGACGCCGCATCCAGAACCGTATTGCGAATGAGCAGGGCGAGCCCCAGTTGGATGACGGACAGCGTCAGGATCGTGAGCAGCGCCCCGACGAGCACGAATTCGACCGCCACGGATCCGCGTTCGTCTCGGAGGCTAGAACCCGGTGACGCGATCAATGGCCTGCTGGAACACGTTGGTGAGCAGCGGCCCGGCTAGTGCCCAGATCACTATGACGAGCCCTGCCGTCATGAGCGTGATTGGTTCCCAATGCCTAGTCGCGTCCGACTACCTCGAACGAAGCGCGCGGTCGGCCCGTGGTCACGCGAACGTAATCAATTAGGTCTCGGAGTATCTCTCTTCGTTGCGCGATCGGGATGTCGTCCCATCGAGCAATGATGTTCGGTAGAACCAACACAGGCATCGGTCGCGCCGCACGCACCTGTACAGTCAGCAGTTCCTTCTCAAGCTCAGCCAGCCGGATGGTCTTCGGCTCCAGTTGTCGGAGATATGAGTCGCGCGGCATCTCAAGTTCGATCGCGCGTTCTCCGAGTCGATCAATCTGG
>DASXCU010000084.1:0-10166 GCA_036491035.1 Galbitalea sp.
CGTCAACACCCTCCTGCTACAGATCGTCTGTAGCCGTTCTAGTCCGAAGGAGGTGGGTTTGTGACGCATCAGTACGAACTAATGGTGATCCTCGATCCAGAGATCGATGAGCGCACCGTGGCTCCCAGCCTAGACAAATTCCTCAATGTCATTCGCAACGATGGTGGAACCATCGACAACGTCGACATTTGGGGACGCCGTCGCCTGGCCTACGAGATCAACAAGAAGACCGAGGGCATCTACGCCGTCGTGCAGCTGACCGCGAACGCGTCGGCGACGGTCGAACTCGATCGCCAGCTGAAGCTCAGCGAGGCAGTCATGCGCACGAAGGTGCTGCGCGCGGAAGAGGCCATCGCACAGGTCGCCGAGGCTGCAAAGCTTGCCGATGAGAAGGCCGCCCGCAAGGCGGCCAATCCGTCCAAGCCTGCCGCGGCAGCAGAGGCTCCCGTCGAGAAGGCGGACACGGCCGCGAAGGCTGCGCCCGCTGAGGATGCCGCTCCCGCCGCGCGCGCCGAGGACGCGGCTCCGGCCGCGCCCGCCAAGGCGAAGGCAGCTCCCAAGGCAAAGGCGGACGCCGAGGCTCCCGCTGACGCAGAGGCAGACGCGTAGTCATGGCCGGAGAAACCGTCATCACGGTCGTGGGAAACCTCACGAGCGATCCAGAACTGCGATACACGCAGAACGGGCTTGCGGTTGCCAACTTCACCATCGCATCCACCCCTCGCTCATTCGACCGCGCGAGCAACGATTGGAAGGACGGCGACGCCCTCTTCCTTCGTGCGAGCGTCTGGCGTGAGTTCGCCGAGCACGTCGCCGGATCTCTGACCAAGGGATCCCGCGTCATCGCCACCGGCCGACTCAAGCAGCGGTCCTACGAGACGAAGGAAGGCGAGAAGCGCACGAGCATCGAGCTCGAGGTCGACGAGATCGGCCCGAGCCTTCGCTATGCAACCGCCCAGGTCACCCGTGCATCATCGTCCCGCGAAGGCGGAGCCGGTGGCGGACGCGGCGGCGCACCGGTCACCGACGAGCCGTGGGCAGCATCAGCTCCGGCCGAAAGCGGCGACGTCTGGAACACCCCGGGCAACTACTCGGACGAAACCCCGTTCTAAGGACTTAAGGAAAACAACAATGGCTGGAAAAAGCAGCGGCGACCGCCGCAAGCCGCTCCGCAACGCCAAGGGTGGCAAGAACGCCGCCCCGGCGAAGGCGATCCGAGTTGGCGTTATCGACTACAAGGACGTTGCGACCCTTCGCAAGTTCATCTCCGAGCGTGGAAAAATTCGCGCTCGCCGCATCACCGGTGTCTCCGTCCAGGAGCAGCGCCTCATCGCCCGCGCCGTCAAGAACGCGCGTGAGATGGCACTGCTCCCCTATGCCGGCTCCGGCCGCTAAGGAGCATCGACCATGTCCAAACTGATTCTCACGCACGAGGTCACCGGCCTCGGTGCACCCGGTGACGTCGTCGACGTCAAGAACGGGTTTGCTCGCAACTACCTCATCCCGCAGGGCTTCGCCGTGCAGTGGACCCGCGGTGGCGAAAAGCAGATCGATTCCATCAAGGCGGCCCGCGCCGCCCGCGAGCACGCGACGCTCGAGGAGGCCCAGGACCTCAAGGCCAAGCTGCAGGCGACTGCGGTCACGCTGACGGTCAAGGCCGGCAACGGTGGACGCCTCTTCGGCTCCGTCAAGACCTCGGATGTCGCGGATGCCGTCGCGGCGGCGGGGCTCGGCACCGTCGACAAGCGCAAGATCGAGATCACCTCGCCTATCAAGTCGACGGGCGAGCACGAGGCAACCGTGCGCCTGCGCGATGACATCGTGGCGACGATCACACTCAAGGTTGTTGCGGCCAAGTAGGCCGGAATCTCCACTTAAACGGCGGCTCGGGGCATCCCCGAGTCGCCGTTTTTTGCGCCGTTTTCCGGAGATTTGTACACAGGGACGTTTGTCAAGAGCTAAGTCTCAACTGGCACTCTAAGCATGTTTCTACACACATGGTGTGGAAGACAAAAATGCCGGTCAGACTACCCATTAGTGGCGAAACTGCTTCCCATTACACAGCTGTATCCACAGGTTGCCCACATCGGGCCCGGCGTTTCTCGCCAGTTTTACACACCTGTATGCACAGGGCGGTTTGGCGGACGCCTCGCTCGGTTCCTACTGTGGGCCACACGCAGGATGTGACCCTCCGTGAGACACGAGCACTGTCGTGCGTGTCGCACGTCGCGGATAGCTTTTTCGCGACTAGACAGACACTGGCCCACCAGTAACGAAGAAGAGAGTTGCATTGTCCATTGCGCACCTTGGCCTAGCCAGCGAATCCCGAGGAGGCGACGCCCGCGGCACCGGCGACTCCCGCGAGTCGCGCCAGGGCGATCGCACACCCCCGCACGACCTGCTTGCTGAGCAGAGCGCGATCGGCGGAATGCTACTGAGCAAGGATGCCGTCGCCGACGTGATCGAAACCGTCCGCGGCGTCGATTTCTACATCCCCAAGCACGAGATCATCTTCGACGCCATCCTCGGTCTCTACTCCCACGGCGAACCCACCGACGTCATCGCCGTCACCGACGAGCTCACCAAGTCGGGTGAGCTCAGTCGCGCGGGCGGGGCCGAATACCTCCACACGCTGACGAGCCTCGTACCTACCGCCGCCAACGCCGGTTTCTACTCATCGATCGTCGCCGAGAAGGCGGTGCTGCGTCGCCTGGTCGAGGCCGGCACCCGCATCGTGCAGATGGGGTACGCGAGCGAGGGCGAGGTCGTTGACCTCGTGAACAATGCCCAGGCCGAGATCTACGGAGTCACCGGAGGCGTTGAGAGTGAGGACTACATCCCGCTCATCGAGGCCATCAACGCCGCAACGGACGAGATCGAAGCGGCCGCCGGACGCGACGGTGCGATGGTGGGCGTCCCTACCGGGTTCGCCGAACTCGACGCCCTGACCAACGGCCTGCACCCCGGACAGCTGATCATCCTCGCCGCCCGGCCCGCCATCGGCAAGTCGACCCTGGCGCTCGACTTCGCGCGGGCGGCGGCGGTCCACAATGACATGCCCACGATCGTGTTCTCACTGGAAATGGGACGCAGCGAAATTGCGATGCGCCTGCTCTCCGCCGAGGCATCCGTTCCCCTGCAGTCGATGCGCAAGGGGACCGTGCACACCCAGGACTGGACGAAGCTTGCCAGCGTGCGCGGCCAGATCGCGGACGCTCCGCTCTACATCGACGACAGCCCGAACATGACCCTGGTCGAGATCCGTGCGAAGTGTCGCCGACTCAAGCAGAAGGTCGGACTGAAGATGGTCGTCATCGACTACCTCCAGCTGATGACCAGTGGCAAGAAGGTAGAGTCGCGCCAGCAGGAGGTCAGCGAGTTCTCCCGTGCCCTGAAGCTCCTCGCGAAGGAGATCGGCGTGCCGGTCATCGCGATCAGCCAGCTGAACCGTGGACCGGAGCAGCGCGCCGACAAGAAGCCCGCCCTGTCGGACCTCCGGGAGTCGGGTTCGCTGGAGCAGGATGCGGACATGGTGATCCTTCTGCACCGCGAGAGTGCCTACGAGAAGGACAGCCCGCGAGCCGGCGAGGCCGACCTGATCATCGCCAAGCACCGTAACGGCCCGACCGACACCATCACGGTCGGCTTCCACGGCCACTTCTCGCGCTTCGTCGACCTGCCGCCGGGCGCGTAGCCCGCAATTGCGTCCGCTGGGGCAACTGACTCAGCGCGCGCGTACGCGATCGTCCCAATCGAGCGCAACCGGGAAGGCTAACGCCGGGCAGAGCCACAGCTTCGCGACGGTAAAGTGGTCCCTTGTGGCCAGCCCCGATTACACAGCAGCGGATGCGGCCTACTGGTATGCGCCGCTGAGCCGGGCGGTACCCGCGGCCGCACTCGCCTGCGTGATCACGTTCGCCGGTGGTTTCTACACGCCCGAGTACGGACTCGCGAGCTTCGGTGGTTACGCCATCGTCGTCGGGCTCCTCGGGATCTTCCTGAGCATTCGAGCACTCGCGCGCGGCGTCCTCCGCACGGTCTTCCTGATCCAGGCGATCGTCTCCGTCGCGGCGGGCGTCGCCGCCCTGATCGGGATGGATGGCGGGCTGCCCGTGCTGCTGGTTGTCGTCGCCCTGTGGGGTGTGGTCGCCGGGTTCCTTGAGTTGTACGCGGGCATCCGTTCGCGACGCACTCGCGCCGTCGGCCGCGACTGGATCTTCGTCGGAGCGCTGACTGTGCTGTTCGCGGTCGTCTGCCTGGTGATCCCGCCCGACTACGTTCAGCACTACAACGCCCCGGGCGACGGAGGTGCGCGCATCCTGAACGCGTCCGTCATGGTCGTCGGCGCCCTCGGCGTCTACGGAGCGATCGCCGCGGTTTACCTCGCGATCGCCGGATTCTCCCTGCGCTTCGCGCGCGGATCGGCCAAGAAGGTCGTCGATCCGGCGCCTACCAAAGACGGAGCAGTTTCGTGACCGAACCAGTCCATACACCGCCGAGTCGACGCGATCGATTCCGCCCGCTCGAGCTGCTGATCATGGCCGCGATCGTTGCAGTATTCGTCGGCGTCGTGGTGGCGGGATCGACCCGCGACATCCGCCTCGGCGGGATCTTCGCGGGGGTCGGTTTCATCGTGACGCTGGTCGTTCTTGCGACTCTTGCGATTACGACGCGTCCCGATGAGGAAGAGCGCCGCGACATCGACGACCAGGACCGCGGGCACTAACCCCGTCGGTGGCGGGACAGCCGCCACCACTATCAATGGTTGAGGTAGTCGACCAGGCCGGATGCCAGACCGACGTAGGTGCGCGGAGTCAGGGCCCGCAGACGCGCCTTTGCGTCGGCGCCGATATCGAGGCCGTCGATGAACTCCACCAGTTCCTTCTGGCCGATCCGCTTACCCCGCGTCAGCTCCTTGAGCATCGCGTACGGGTCAGCGATCGAACTGCGGCCCGCGGTGACCTCGGCACGGATGACCGTCTGGATCGCCTCGCCCAGGATCTCCCAGTTGGAGTTGAGGTCGGCATCCAGTTTTGCCATGTCCACGGCGATCTCGCCCAGCCCACGAGCCACGTTGTCGAGCGCCAGCAGCGAGTGGCCGAGCGCGACGCCGACATTTCGCTGCGTGGTCGAGTCGGTGAGGTCGCGCTGGAGTCGAGATGTGACGAGGGTTGCCGCGAGTGAGTCGAGCAGCGCGCTCGACAACTCGAAGTTCGCCTCGGCGTTCTCGAACCGGATGGGGTTGATCTTGTGCGGCATCGTGGACGACCCGGTTGCGCCGGCCTGCGGAATCTGCGTGAAGTAGCCCATCGAGACGTACGTCCAGATGTCCGTGCAGAGGTTGTGGAGGACACGGTTCGCGTGACTGATCCGCGAGTACAGCTCGGCCTGCCAGTCGTGCGGCTCGATCTGGGTGGTGAGGGGATTCCAGTCCAGCCCGAGCGAGAGGACGAACTCGCGGGAGATGGCTGGCCAGTCCGCTCCGGCGTCCGCGGCGACGTGCGCGGCAAAGGTACCGGTCGCGCCGCTGAACTTGCCGAGGTACTCGGTGCCCTCGATCTGGGTCGCGATTCGTTCCAGCCGCCCGACGAAGACGGCGAACTCCTTGCCAACGGTCGTCGGGGTGGCCGGCTGGCCGTGCGTGTGTGCGAGCATCGCAACGTCGCGGTGCTCGATCGCCCAGACGCGCAAGCCGGTGATCACCGCACGGAATTTCGGCAGCCAGATCTCTCGAACGGTCGCGCCGATGGTCAGTGCGTAAGCGAGGTTGTTGATGTCCTCGCTGGTGCAGGCGAAGTGTGTCAGCTCGGCGACGGATGAGAGCCCGAGTTCGGCGAGCTTCCCCCGCACCAGGTATTCCACCGCCTTCACGTCGTGACGGGTGGTCGCCTCCAGTCGTGCCAGTTCGTCGATCTCGGCCTGGTCGAAGCCGGATACGAGCTCGCGAAGCCGACGCGTCTGTTCAAGGTCAAGGCGAGACGAGCCGAAGAGCTCGTGATCGGTGAGGTAGAGCAGCCACTCCACCTCGACCCGTACGCGTGCGCGATTGAGACCGGCCTCGGAGAGGTGCTCGCCGATTTCGCTTACTGCGCCGCGATAGCGCCCATCGAGTGGACTGATGGGCTGTTCGGGCAGTGGGCTCATGAAACGTCCTTCTGTATCGCGTGGGGTTTGGGGACACCCGGGCTGACCTGGCGGAACAGGGCTCCGCACGCTTTCTCGATCATTGCCAGCACGAGGTCGAACAGGGCGGCATCCGAATAGTACGGGTCCGGGACCTCCAGCGGCCCGGACGCGTCGGAGTCGAAGCTCATCAGGAGCTGCACTTTCGAGCGGTCGATGTCGTTGTTCGCCCAGGCGCGGAGGATGCGTTCGTGGCTCCGGTCGAAGCCCACGATCAGGTCCAGATTCTCGAACCAGTCCGGATCGAACTGCTTGGCCCGGTGGTGCGTGCCGTCGAGACCGCGGGCGCGAAGCGCTTCCACCGTCCGCTCGTCGGACGGCTCGCCGACGTGCCAGTCCCCAGTACCCGCCGAGATGACCGCGACGACCCCCTCGAGTCCGGCACCGCGAACCAGGTCCTTGAACACGGCCTCCGCCATCGGAGAGCGGCAGATGTTCCCGGTGCACACGAAGCAGATTCGAAAGAGCGCCGACTCGTCGAGAGTGCGGTCGAAACTCATGGCTCTAGTCTCCCGCACTTCTGTTCGTGGGCACAGACCGCTCCTCCACACCGGAGGTCGAGGATGGTTTAGCTCGCGCTGCTCCCGCGCTGCGCTTCCCTCGCATCGAGTGCTCAAGACTCGATGCGACGTGAGGAGTTCGAGCAGTGGAACCGACCGGAATTGCGGCGCTGGTCGCCGAACTGACGGACGCGCGCGAGCGACTCCGGTCTATCGCGGGGCGGGTTGCAATCGCTGCCGATTCGTCGCCACGCCGGGAGGCGAGCGGCTGGGAGGGACTCGCGTCGGATGCGTACCAGAGCGCGCTCGACCATCTCGCGCGTGAGATCGAGGGTGCACGAGAACTGTTGCGCTCCGCGGGCGACCTATTCGGGGCTGCCCTGTTCGAGCTGGCCGGTCATGACTGACACCACGCCACCGTCGCCGAACCATGGGCCCGCACTCACAGTGATCGCCCAAGGCAGCGGCCGGGTGGTGATCGCGAGCGACGCCCTGCTTTCCCAACTGGATCAGCTCGGTCGACTGGCCGAGGAACTGCGCCTCTGCGCCGGAGCGCTCCTCGCGACGATTGAGCTACTCGAACCGCGCGCCTCGATCGCATCCGCGGTGCCACCGGCCGCAATCGAAGGCCGCCGGATATCCCGTGCCGCCGCGACGACCCTCCTCGCTGCGCAAACGACGGCCGAGCGAATCGAGGCAGCCGTGCGATCCAGTCTCGCCGAGTACGCGGAAACCGAACAGCTCGCCTCGTCCGTCGCCCATCGTCTCGCAAACGACCTCGCGTGGGGGATTGGTGCGGGCGCCCACGTGTTTGGCCTGCCGTTCGCACTCCTGCTCGGGTCCGGGCTGCTGGTGGGCTCGGCCCTCACGAGGCAGTCGCCGTCCGTGATCGGCTCCGCCGTGCAGGATTATCTGAAGCGGCACGGACGGATCCTCACCAGTTCCGGCTCGGTCTCGGTCATCCGCGAGCTTGCCTCCGACGCAGATGGCATCGGAGCAGGATTTCTCCTGGTGCCTCCGCAGGCCGCATCGCTCTTCGACTCCTCCGGGGTGACCGGAGTGTCCTCCTCGTCCAATGCTGTCGTGGCGGCCGGCCGCTCCATCGGGTTGTTCGAGCCGACCAGCGCCGGCGTCCGCAAGACCAGTGGCTTCGAGTACGGCTCACCGCCGACCTCGTTGGTCGCACGATCCTCATCCTTTCCGCGGCCGGATGCCGACCCGAACGGTGAGCAGATCCGGATCGATCGCTACGTCGAAGCCGGAAAGCCGGACCGCTTCGATGTCTACATCGCCGGCACGGTGACCTTCGACCCGAAGACCGGAAGTGAGCCGTTCGATTTCGCGAGCGATTTGAATGGAGTAGGCGGTGGGGCCTCGGCCTCCTACCAGGCCGTCATCGAGGCGATGAAACAGGCCGGGGTAACGCCCGATTCTCCCGTGGTGCTGAACGGTTATTCGCAGGGCGGGCTGCTCGCCTCCCAGGTGGCCGCCTCGGGACAGTTCAATGTCCATGGTGTGGTGACGTTCGGGGCGCCATCGGCGCAGGTGCACATCCCGGCGTCCATTCCGGTGCTGACGGTGCGGAACGCCGAGGATCTCGTGCCAGCGACGAGTGGCTACGACGTCAATCCGAACGCCGTTGTCGTCGAGCGGCCGGTATTCGCGGGTGGGCCGGTGCCGTCCGATTCGACGGTACCGGCCCACGACCTCGGCTATTACCAGCAGACCGCGGCGGTCGTCGACGAATCGACCAGCAGCACGGTGCGTGGCGTGCTCGACCCGCTCAACCGATTCGGTTCGGGGGCCGTACGCGTCGACTCGACGCTATGGCTGGCGACTCGAACGGCAGCGGTCAGCGGCGGGCGCTAGACGGAGCGAGCAGCGGACGGAACAGGAGACCGATCAGGAAGCTGATGATCGCGAGCACGAGCGCTCCCCAGAACCCGGACCAGAAGGTGTCGATGACGAGCCCGAACCCGATCAGCGACGACACCCAGGCGACGAGCAAAAGAAGCAGGGTGTTCACGATGAGGGCGATGAGGCCGAGAGTGAGGATGTACAGCGGGAAGGCGACGATCCGGATGAGGGTCCCGATCACACCGTTCACGATGCCGAAAATCAGGGCGACGAGCAGGTACGTGACGATGATCGGGCCAACGCCGGGCGCGTACGAGACGACGTGGACACCGAGAATGATGAGCGTCGTCAGCCAGAGGGCGACGGCGTTGATGACGAGTCGGACGAAGAATCTGCGCATAGAGCCATGCTACTGAGAGGGCGTCGGCGCACGACCCCGGTCGCGCGGCGAATTAGGCTGAGGATCGTGTCTACTCCCCGCGTCAGACTCCGCCCCGACATCGAGGCGCTCGAACCGTACCGCCAGGGCAAGGCCGCGGCATCGGACGATTTCAAGCTGTCGTCGAATGAGAACCCGTTCGAGCCGCTTCCCGCCGTGCTGGACGCGATGAATGCGGCCCAGATCAATCGCTACCCGGACGGATCGGCGGCCGAGTTGCGCCGTCGCCTCGCGGAGCGCTATGGAGTCACGGAGCACGAGGTCCAGGTGGGCGCCGGATCCGTCGCCGTCCTGGCGCAACTGATCAGCGCGGCATCCGGCCCGGGTGACGAGGTGCTGTACAGCTGGCGTAGCTTCGAGGCGTACCCGGGTCTCGTCACTGTCGCCGGATCGACCAGCGTGACAGTGCCGAACACCGCCGACCACCGGCACGACCTTCCCGCAATGGCGGGCGCGGTTACCGACCGCACGCGCGTCGTCATCGTCTGCAGTCCGAACAACCCGACCAGCACGATTGTCACCCAAGCCGAGTTCGAGAGCTTCATGGCGCAGGTTCCGTCGACGGTCCTCGTGGTGCTCGATGAGGCCTACATCGAGTTCGTGACCGACCCGGATGCTGTGCGCGGCATTCCGCTGATCCCGAAATACCCGAATCTGGTTGTGCTTCGTACCTTCTCCAAGGCCTACGGTCTCGCCGGGCTGCGCATCGGATACGCGGTCGGCCCGGAGTACGTGATGGATGCGGCGCGCGCGGCCGCGATCCCGCTGTCCGTCATCGAGCCGGCACAGCGCGCGGCGATCGCCTCACTCGACCACGAGGACCAGCTCCTCGAGCGCGTCGGCCGGATCGCTGCCCTTCGCGACGAGGTGTGGCAGTCGCTCGTCGACCAGGGCTGGGATGTTCCGCGACCGAGCGGCAACTTCGTGTGGCTGACCACGGGGGGAGCGACGGCCGAGGCGCACGACATTTTCGCGCGCCACGGCATCATCACGCGGGCGCTCGGAGAGGGGCTCCGCATCACGATCGGTGAGGCGGGTTCTGTGGACAAGCTCCTAAGAGCTGCCGCGGAGGTTATCCGAACCCTCCGAACCGCGCCCTGAACTCACGAATAGATTGGGTTTCATGTCCTACACCGACGCGACGCTTCAGCTGCTTTCGCCGGCTGGCGCTCTCGTCGAAAGCGACG
>DASXCU010000085.1:0-29593 GCA_036491035.1 Galbitalea sp.
GCGGCGATTGCCTTCGAGATCGCGGGCACCCGCGCCTGCGTCACCAGCGCGTCGAAGTAGATCGAGTAGCGGTCGTCGGCGAGAGCCTCATCGAGGTTGGTGGTCCACTTCTCGATGCCGTGGCGCTCCGCGATCTCACGCAGCTTGGCCTCTGAGCGTCCGACCAGGATCGGGTCCACCTGTACGCGAGTCCCATCGGAGAGAAGCACGCCGCCCTGGTCGCGAATCGCGAGGATCGACCGCACGAGGTGCTGGCGATATCCCATCCGTCCGCTGACGCCGTTCAGGATGATTCCGACTGTTCGCTCGGGCACGTTTTCTCCTCTTCGCTGCGGGGAACGCGCTCGGAAAGCGCTTACCACGCAAAGCTAGCACAGCGCGCGGGCCGCTGCCAGAGCGATCGCCGAGGGAATTTCAGCGGGCCGGAGTGCTCTCCCGCAGCACGACCTCGCCCGCGATCGAGCCCTCGTCTGGATCGCTCTCGCCAGCCAGCGCGACCCGAAGCGCACGCGATCCGAGCTCCGCGAGCGGGATCGCAACGGTAGTCATTGCCGGGGTGACATCCCGGACGGACTCGATGTCGTCGAACCCGGCGACGCCGACATCCACTCCCGGCTCCAGTCCGGCTGCGCGAAGCGCCGCGGCCGCTCCGAGCGCCATGACATCCGTCACCGCGAACACGCAATCGGGACGAAGACCGGAAGCCAGTGCCGCGGCCATCGTGTCCAGCGCACCCGCGCGGGAGAACCCGCCGACCTCGACCGCGATGGGTTCAAGCCCGGCCGATTTCAGGCCGGCGCGGAACCCGTCCGAGCGTTCGGTCGGCGTTCGCAGAGCCGGGTCCCCGCGGAGAACGACGAAGCGCGAGTAGCCCCTGGCAACGAGCGCGGTCGCGAGTTCCGATGCCGCCTCGTAGTTGCCGACGAGCAGCCGCCGGAAGCCGCCCGACGCCTCGCCGATGGTGCAGACGGTCGTTCCGCTCTTCTGCAGGGCGGCGAGTTCATCGGTGATGGGCTCGTCGTCCTCGGGGTCGAGATGACCGCTCTGGGCGATGATGAGCACCTGCGGTCGCTGGCCCCGCATGGCTTTGAGAGTCGCGAGCAGCCGGTCGGGCTGGGATCCGGTGGCCCACATCGTCACGACGAGGTCATTCTTCTCCGCCTCCTCGATGACGCCCGCGGCGATCGAGGAGAAATACGGGTCGGCGACGTCGCCGAGCACCACGGCGACGGTGCGGGTCGAACCCCGAGCGACCGCCTGGGCGAGCGCGTTCGCGCTGTAGCCGAGTTCACGCGACGAAGCCAGGACGCGTTCGGTCATCTCGGCGTTGACCACACGAGAGCTTCCGTTGAGAGCTCGGGACGCGGTCGCCATGCTCACCCCGGCGTGCGCGGCGACGTCCGCCAGCGTGACCGGGGAGGGCGAGGACTGGTCGGACATCCTCACTCCCTTCGACCGTCAGGAACACACGCGTGAACTTTTTACGACCCTAGCGGGCAAAGGCAGCTCACATCAGCAGCATCGCGACCAGTCCGACCGCGCAGCAGCTCCCGGACACGACGCTTCCGGCGCGATGCGCACGAGCGGCTGGCGTCCTCGACATCGCGACGCGAACGCCGGCCCACACCACCACGAGTGCGCCGGCGGTCGCGGCGCCGCCCAGCGAGACGCTCCCCATCCCGGGCATCCCGTCGCCGGCTGTGGCACGAAGCAACGGAACCACGACGACGAGAGCCATCGCCAGCACGTCGACGAGGAACTCGCGTGCCCGAGGGTCGGTCCGCGCGGTGCGGGCACGGACGAGGGCAACGATCCACAGACCGGCGACGATCAGTAGCAGCCCCGGGACGGAACGGAGCACGGTGGCCATCAGCGCCATCGCCGCCAGCATCGGCAGCTGGTGTGCGGCCTGCGCGAGCCAGAACTCCCGGCGACGCACACCGCGGGGAGCTTCTGCGGCTACGCCGTCCACACCGTCTTCGCGTTGACGAACTCGCGAATTCCGAACTTGCCGAGCTCACGGCCGTAACCCGAGTTCTTCACTCCGCCGAAGGGCAGGCCGAAGAAGGACGCGGTGTTGCCGTTCGCGAAGACCGCGCCGAACTCGAGTCCGAGCTGCAGCTCATCGAGCTCGGCCTGGTTGTTGCTCCAGACGCTCGCGGCAAGACCGAAGTCGGAATCGTTCGAGCGCTCGATCGCCTCCGCGACGCTCTTCACCTTGTAAACGCAGGCGACAGGGCCGAAGCACTCCTCGCGATAGATGCTCATCTCGGGCGTGACATCCGTCAGCACCGTCGCAGGATAGAACCAGCCCGGCCCGTCGGGCATCTCGCCACCGGTCAGCACGGTGACGCCCTTCGACTTCGCGTCCTCGACCAGGGCGTGTGCCTCCGCGCGCACCTGCTCGGTCGCCATTGGTCCGAATCCGGTGGCGGCGTCGAACGGGTCGCCGCCCTTCGTCGACTCCATCTTGGCGACGAACGCGGCAAGCCACTCGTCGTAGATGTCTTCGTGCACGTAGAACCGCTTGGCGCAGATGCAGCTCTGGCCGCTGTTCTGGGTGCGGGAATTGGAGCCGAACTCGGCCGCCCTGGCGACATCCGCCGAGGGCAGAACCACGAAGACATCGGTGCCGCCCAGCTCCAGCACCGACTTCTTCACATTGCGGCCCGCCGCCTCGGCGACTGCCGCGCCCGCGCCGACCGACCCGGTGAGGGTCACGGCACGGATGCGCTTGTCATCGATCAGCCTGGATGCCGCAGCGCCCTCGATGAGCAGGGTCTGGAAGGACCCGGCCGGGAAGCCGGCGCGCTCGAACAGCTCTCCGAGGTAGATCGCGACCTGAGGCACGCTCGACGCGTGCTTGAGCAGTCCGGTGTTGCCCGCCATCAGAGCGGGCGCGGCGAAGCGGATGACCTGCCAGAACGGGTAGTTCCACGGCATGACCGCCAGCACAGTGCCGATCGGCTGGAACACGACGCGGGCCGCCTTTGCGCCCACGGTGGACGCGTCGACCGGGGTCTCGTCCGCCAGGTACTCCTCCGCGTGATCCGCGTAGTGGCGCATGCCGTTGGCCGACTTCGTCACCTCGTACTTCCCGGTGGGGATGGTCTTGCCCATCTCGGTGGCCGCGAGGGCGGCGAGCATCTCGAGGTCGGCATCCATCAGGTCGGCGGCCTTGTGCATCCACTCTGAGCGCTGCGCGAACGTCGTCGCGCGCAGCGTCGCGTTGGCGGCATCCGCGCGCGCCAGGATCTCCTCGACCTGCGCTGGTGTGTGGGCGGGGAACGTCTTCTCGACGAGCCCGGTGGTGGGATTCAGCGTGGCAATCGCCATGGTGGTGCTCCTTATGTTGATGGGTAAACGCGTCTCAGTGGTGTCCGTGGTGATCGGGAGCGCAGTGGTCGCTGACCGATTCGGGGATGTCGAGGGCAGGATTGCGTCCGAAGAACCCGTGCGGCTTGAGCACGAATCCGGCGGTGTCGACCGGCATGACCGGCCAGTCCTCGATCCGGGGGAAGTGGGTGAGTCCGAAGACGTGCCACACGACGATGTCCGTGTCGTCGACCGCACGGTTGCCCTTCGTCCAGGTCGGCATACCCGCACCGCCGCTGTTCATATTCACGAAGTCTCCGGCCGGGTAGTTTTCGTCCGGCGCGTAGGGCGTAACCCACAGGTTTTTGGATGCGAACTGCGCGCGCTGATAGATGTCGGACTCGCTGTCGGCGAGCAGCACGGGCTTGCCCTCCGGGTACAGCACGTACCCGGTATTACCACCCAGGCGGTTCTGCACAGACGGGTTCGAGACCAGCCAGACGCGGTTCTTCGCGTTGTCGGCGAGACGGGCCGCGCTCGCCTCGTCCGTGAGCCGCGTGACCGTCTGCGTGAATCCCGTTCCGGTCGGATTCTCCGGTCCACGGGGAACCAGCTTCGCCTCGAGCTCATCGACAGCATTGTGGTGGCCGTCGATCATCATGTCGAGCCGCGCGCCGAACAGGTGCTGGTGGTACGGCGCCCCGAGCCCCGGCGCGACCTCGGACGCGAACTGGTAGCCCTTGCCCGGGTACGCGGACGTGAAGACGACGCCGGTCGCCTTGACCTCGAACTCGATGGCTCCGTCGAGGGAGAAGTACCAGTAGAAGCCGTAGTCGTAGTTGCCAACCGTCATGAAGAACGAGACGACGAGGCGGCGGTTGCGCCGCGAGTCACTCGACCCGTTCCAATTGTCGAAGTGCTTCCACAGGATTCCGGTGTCCTCCTCGTGGATGCAGATCGCCTGCGGCACGACTCTCGGGTTGCCGGCGTTATCGGCCAGGATCGCGTCGAGGTAGGTGATGTCGCCGACGCAGTCGCAGCCGAGTTCGAGAGAGTTCGCGAACCCGCCGAACAGGTACTCGCCGCCGTCGAAGAAGTTCTGGAACCAGCGCTGCGCGCTCGGGTCACCGTACGGCACGAGCATCTCCGCGATCGAGCCGCGATACAGGATCGGCCGCTGCTGGCCGTTGTCGTTGATCGACACGTTGTGCACGACGAGGCCCTCGCGCTGGTCGAAGGTGGCCTGCAGCTGCCACCCTGCCCATGAGATGACGCCGTCGTCGTCGATGGTGAAGCTCGGCCCCTCGGGCTGAGTGATCTCGATGGGCTTCAGCGCCCGCGCCGGCTGGTTGACCCAGCCCGGATCGTGGAAATTGCCGTCCTCCTGCGGAACGGGGAGATCGACGTAGTCGATGACATCCAGAACCTGGCGAGTGACGACATCCACGATCACCGTCACCCCGTCGACGGGGTGCGCCCAGCCGAGGTCGTTCGGGGTGTTCTGGATGAAGGTGAAGCACCGCTGGATGCGCCGTCCGGACTCCTGCGGGCTCAGCACACCCGCCGACAGCGGGTTGACCCGCAGCGTCGACAGGTCGGTGAGCCCGCGCTTGTGCATGGCGGCCAGCCAGCGCTCGTCCCGGTGGACGACCTCCTCAACCAGGCCGAACTCGAGAAGCACGACCGGTACCTGGCCATCCGTCGCCGGGTCGAGCTGCCGACTCGACACCAGCCGATCCTCGCCCGGGCAGACGATCACGTCGTGTGAGACGCCGCTCGCCATGTCGACGAGCATCGCGCGGAACCGTCGCGCCGCCGGGACAGCGCCGTCCGCGAGCAGCTCGCGCTTGTCCTGCTCCCACAGTCCGAAATAGCTCACGTGGGTGTCCTCACCGAGCAGGCCTTCCCGCACGAGGATCGAGCGGCTTACCGCGATCTCATCCACGCGGAGTGAGGCGAGAGCCGAGGCGATCGAGGGCGGGGTGGCGGTCTGGGCGGTCACAGAAACTCCGGGGTCGGTTGGGAGAGGGGGGTTGGCGCGGCACGCGCGATGCGCGCCGCGCCCGCTGGTTTCAGCAGTGAACTAGCTACAAACTAAACCGCTTCGAGAACGGGCTCCTCCTCGGTGAAGTCCATCACCGGCGGCTTCTTGCGGAAGAACCGGGTGAGACCGAGCAGGTAGATGAAGCCCAGCACGACCCAGATGCCGCCGATGATGAAGGCGAGCGGCGGGAGGCTCGTCCACAGCCACACCGTGAGTGCGAACCCGATAATCGGCGCCACGAGGAACTTGAGAATGGAGCCGGCAGTTCGCTCCTTCTTATCGATCACGTAGGTCTTGATCACGCTCAGGTTCACGAACGAGAAGGCGATCAGCGCGCCGAAGTTGATCATCTGGAACACCCAGTCGAGCGGGATGAATAGCGCGACGAGGCCCAGGACACCGACGATGATGATGGCGAGGAACGGAGTCTTGAAGCGCAGGTGGAGGCGGCCGAAGACCTTCTTCGGGAGCATCCCATCCCGCCCCATCGAGTACAGGATGCGCGAGACACTCACCTGCGACGTCATGGCGGCGGCGAAGCTACCGGCCACGAACGCGGCGGTGAAGAGTCCCGCCAGGACGACGCCGCCGGCGCGGTGCATCAGGTCGAGGGTGGGCGCGGATGCGCTGAGGTGGGCGTAGTCCGGGAAGACCAAACCGGCGACCCAGGCGCACACGGTGAAGATGACGCCACCCGCGAGAGTGGTGAGCATGATGGCACGCGGGATCGACTTGCGGGGATCCTTCGCCTCCTCCGAGAGCGTCGAGACGGCGTCGAAGCCCAGGAACGCCAGCGCCAGGATCGCGCCACCGGCCGCCAGGTGCGGCAGGTCGGCGCCCTTGCCGAAGAAGGGGTCGAAGAGTCCGACCGTGTGCGGGTTGCCGGAGAGGTAGCCGATGCTCGAGATCACGAAGATGACCACGAACACGATCTGCGCGCCGACGAGTGCGAGGTTGACGTTGGTCACCAGGTTGATGCCGACGAAGTTGAGGATCGTCACCAGCAGAACCGACACGACGACCCACACCCAGAACGGAATCGCCGGCAGCACCGCCGACATGTACTGGCCGATCAGCACGTAGCTCAGGATCGGAAGCAGCAGGTAGTCGAGCAGCAGCGCCCATCCGGTCATGAACCCGAGGTGGCTGCCGAACGCCTTCTGCGTGTAGGTGTACGCGGAGCCGGCCACCGGATACTCGCGCACCATGTTGGCGTAGCTGTAGGCGGTGAAGAGCATCGCGATGGTCGTTAGGACGTACGCCCCGGCGAGGTGCCCCGCGGCGGCCTGCGTCGCGTATCCGTAGCTCGTGAAAACGGCGAGGGGGAGCATGTAGGCGAGCCCGAAGACCAGCAGCGCTGGCGTTCCGAGGGCGCGCTTGAGCCGGACGGCGGGGTTAGCGCCAGCGGAGGTAGATTGCGACAAAGTGGATCTCCTTCGGGGTTTGCGACACGCGTCATCGGGAATCGCGCCCGGTTTACGTCTCACTGGAAAGGGCTTTCCCACAAAGTACTCTTTTGCTCCCGGATTGGCTAGCAATTGGTTTCAGGGATTTTTTTTGCGCGCTTTTCTCCGCTGAATTCGCCGGAACTCGGCGATCGAGGGAACGCCGCCGATGAGCGAACATGCCGGATCGCGTGCGAGCCAGGCGGCCTCATCTGGCGATCGACGTCCCAACCGAGACCGCGGCGATGAAGGACGAAAATCACCGCGCCCGCGACACACCGCAAAGTGGGCGAGCCGGCCTCAGTCCATTTCGCAGTCGTTGCGGTTAACGTCGCGATTGTGCGTTTTCGCACGCGAAATGGCACTAATAGCGGAGAACTCCAACGAAATCCGTTGTGGCGACCACCCCCACGCTGGTAAGTTCTGGCTACCCCCGCTCCCACTGGTCAGGAGATTGCAATGACGAAGGTCGCCCCCGTTCGCGAAGAGCATCACGAGCTGCGAGCGGATGGCGTCACCGCCGCCGGCTCGATCGTCATGGCGGTCGCGGGCAGCGCGCCTGCCTACTCGATCGCCGCAACGACCGCCGTGCTGATCGGTGCGGTCGGCGTTGCCGGTCCCGCGGCGCTGCTCTGGTGCGGACTTCCGATGCTCGGCATCGCGTGGGCCTTCTCCTACCTGGGTCGTGCCGACGTCAACGCGGGGGCCGCATACTCGTGGGTCGGACGTGCGCTGCATCCCGTGCTCGGATTCTTCGCCGGATGGGCCCTCGTCGTGTCCGCGACGATCTTCATGGTCGCCGGTGCCCTGCCGGCCGGCGCGGCCACGGTCTCGTTGTTCAGCGAGAAGGCGGCGAACAACACCCTCCTCGTCACCGTGATCGGTGCCGTGTGGTTCCTTGTTATGGCTGGCGCGGTGCTCGTCGGCGTGCGGGTGACCGCTCGAGCGCAGTGGGTGATGTCGACGATCGAGGTCGCCATCCTCGTGCTGTTCGCGGTCCTCGCCATCGTTCACGCGGCGACCGGGCACCACGCGGGCCCGTCGTTCTCGTGGAGCTGGCTCGGCTTCAGTCACTTCAACGGCGTCGGCGGATTCGTCGCCGGCGCGCTCGTCGCGGCGTTCTACTACTGGGGCTGGGACGTCTCCTCCAACCTCAACGAGGAAACCAAGAACGGATCGAAGGCGGCCGGTCGCGGCGGCATCATCGGCGTAATCATCGTCTTCCTGCTGTTCGAGGTCTTCACCATCGCGGTGCAGGTGATCCTCCCGGCGAAGACCATCTCCGGCAGCAACGGCAATCTGCTCAGCATCCTTGGTGACGTGATCTGGCCGGGCATCGGCGGCAAAATCCTGATCGTCGCCGTCGCTCTGTCGACAATCGCGACACTCGAGACCACGCTCATCCAGGTCACCCGCACGCTCTTCGCGATGGGCCGCGATCACACCATCCCGCTGGTCTTCGGGCGCGCGAACAAGCGCTGGCGTACACCGGCGTTCGCGACGATCATCGTCACCGGCGTCTCGCTCATCCTGTTCGTCGGATCCAACTTCCTCGGCAGCATCGGCGACATCCTCTCCGACGCTGTCTCCTCGATCGGCCTGCAGATCGCGTTCTACTACGCGCTCGCCGCCATCGCGGTCGTCGTCGCGTACCGGAAGATCGTCTTCAAATCGGTGAAGAACTTCATCTTCATCGCCCTGTGGCCGGGTCTCGGCGCGGTGTTCATGGTTTGGATCTTCATCGAAGCCATTCCGACGTCAACACCGATCGTCATCGCAATCGGCATCGGGGCCCTCGTGATCGGCATCATCCCGATCCTCATCTTCTGGCGCAAGGGACGGGCCTACTACGGTCGCCGCCCGCTCGAGCTGCCGGACGAACTGGTGACCAGCCAGATCTCGATCAACTCGAACGACCCACGGGTCGACTGACCGCGTTCGTCGAGCCGTCGAAGGACTAGTGACCGGCGGCCCTAAAGGTCTCGATGACAACTCCCTTTGAGTCGATCGAAGAGTTCAGGAGTTCCAGCGCCACCCTCGGGCCGGATGTCGCGAACAGGCGGTCGCCCTGACCCAGGATGACGGGAACGGTCATAAGTTCCATTTCATCTACCAGGTCCTTCTCGAGCAGCCACTGCACGAGGCGGCTACTTCCGGGCACGTACAGTTCGCCGTCGCCGCTGGCCTTCAGTTCGGTGATCGCGGCCGACAGGTCGTCTCCGAGCACCGTGGTGTTCGCCCAGGTTGGGTTGGTCAAGGTTGTGGATGCCACGTACTTCGGTTTCGAATCCAGGGCGACCCCGATGGGGTGGCTCCGGTGCTCGGAGCTCGTGCCCCAGGACTCGAGAAACAGGTCGTACGTGCGACGACCGAACAGGAAGGCATCCGCCCGCTCGTAGCTCGCTGCGATGTGCTCCCGCGTGGAGTCGTCGCCCGCGCCGAGTGCCCATCCGCCGCGATCGAAGCCGCCGCGACGGTCCTCGACGCTCGCTCCGCCGTTGCCCTGCGTTACTCCGTCGCGCGTGAGCTGGGTGATGGTGATGAGTTTCATGTCTGTCGGTCTCCTCTGTTGTGTCGGACCCGTTCGGCCCTTTCACAACTGCAACGAACGACCGGGGACGAATCGGACAACCGCGCTCGAAATCCTCAATAGATGCCGGGAATGATCCGGTATTTCACCCGCGCCGTGTACTGATCCCAGAGCGTCCCGTATTTCGCCCGGCAGAGCTTGTCGTCGTCCGCCTGGCGACTGACGAACAGCGCAATGTAATAGGCCGGGTAGAGCCACACCATCCAGACCCCGAAATAGCCCGTTGCGAGGGCGATCGCCACGGCCTGGAGTGTCTCACCGAGGTAGTTGATGTGCCGGCTCCCGCCCCAGAAGCCGTTGACCAGGAGCGTGTGCTCGCCGTCGCTCAGGGTCTCCGGTGTGATCCAGAGGAACCTGCGGCCGGGAGCGGTCTTGAAGAAGTACTTCTGCATGTTCGAGCCACGCGTGAGGGTCCAGCCGCCGAGGAAAAGCACCGCGAAAAGGACCGTGAGCCACATCGGGATGCCGGGGTTCGGTCGATCGGCGGTGAACCACAGCGAGACGGAATAGAAGTACGGGTAGAAGGCGAGGCAGCCGAATCCGAGCTTGAAGCCGACGCGTTCTGCGATGAAGTCGTAGGTCCAGAGGTGGATCTTTTCGAAGATCAGGTACTCGCAGCAGAACCACGTCAGCATCGCGCACGCGAGAAGAAATCCTGGGTTGATGTTCCGGACGTGCTCGAGGTGATAGGCCGCGAAGGAGAGGACATTCACCTGGAGCAGCACCGCGCCGACGAGGTAGAACCAGACCTTGGCATCCATAAATCCGTTGCCGATCTGCACATCCCTGGATCGGCCGAACCATAGGTCGGCGAAGAACGACTTCCCGGTCGACGGGTATCGAAGCACGATGACGAGCGAGAACACCAGACCGATGATGAGCGCGCCGATGAGCCCCAGCCAACGGGTTTCGTAGAACCAGTCGAAGGGAACGAGGCGAACGTATCCGAGAAGAAACCAGAGGATGACGCTCACCGCGAGGACGTACCGGCCGTTGAGCCGATACTTCAGCACTTCGCCGGTCGCATCGCTCTTCACGTAGCCCCGAGTTCGTCGCGCCGGGATCGCGACGTGGAGGAGCGTGATCACGGCGTACGCGATCAACGGAGTGATCAGGCCAAGCACGACGGTCATGACAGTCCTCCAGTGTTCTTCGACATGATGGCGATGGCGGCCCGCCTGCTGACGAGCCGCGTGAGGACGAATCGCCCGATTTTGTTGACCGCCCCTGGGATGACGATCGGACCTTTGCCGAGAGCGTTCAACGTTTGTTCGGCGACTTCTGTGGCTGCCAGCGTGCCCGGAGCCGGCTTAGAGCTCTCGGCCTGTTCGTACCCGGGAGTGAGGATGGCGCCGGCCATGCAGGCGAGCACGTCGACTCCGTGAGGCCCCAGTTCCTTCCAGAGCCCCTCGGCGAGCACCGCGTTGAATGACTTCGTCGCCGCGTACGCCGCGATGTTCGGGCTGCCCTGCGCCCCGGCGAGGGATGACATCAGCACGATGCCTCCCCGTGCCCGTTCGATCATCGCCGCGGAGAGAAACTTCGTGAGGAGCAGCGGTGCCCGCACGTTGACGGCAGCCGTGAGCGCGAGTTGGTCTTCGCTGACGTCTTCGAACTTTCCGATCGGGGCGTAGGCGGCGTCGTAAACAAGGAGGCCGATCTGCAGGTCGAGCTCAGTGATCCGGTGCTTCACGGTTTCGAAGTCCGCCATGTCGGCGGCGACGGCGAGAACCTCGACCCCGTATGCTTCCCGCAGCCGGGCGGCCGTCGCCTGTAGGCGGTCCTCCTGCCGTGCGAGGAGCACAAGGTTCAGTCCCCGTTTCGCCAGCGATTCGGCGAACGCGGCACCCAGCCCGTACGAGCCTCCGGCCACCAGGGCGTACGGGCCGTACTTCTCCCTGAATCGCACCGTGTTCACGAGGGTGGCCCTTCGCTCGGGGGAACGTTCCGGTTCGAACGCGTAGACCAAATTTAGTGGCTCCGAAACAACGAAGATTTACTTTCCCTATTCCACCAGCAGCAGGGCTCCGGACTTCGCGGCAACCTCGATTCGGCCGTCCCCGGTGGCGCCAGCGTCACCGGCGAGCACGCGTGCGCCCGCCGGAACATCCAGTTGGGCGGCCCCGCTGGTCCAGTTCATCGCGAACACGAGCTGTCCACCCGCCTCCGCAGTTGCGCGGCGAGTAATGAGCCCCGGTTCCTGGCTGGTCCAGGAAACAGGCTTCGTGTCCAATGCACCGAGGAGCCGTGCGATCGAACGCGCGGTCTCGGCCGATGCATGCTGGTCGTATGCCAGCGACGGATAGCTCGATATCAGAACGCCGCGACCAGCGCCGTAGTCGTTGGTCGCGAGTGCTGATGCTCCATTGGCGAAGGTCCCAAGAGTGCTCGCGCCCAGAAGTGCCGTCGACTCGATCTGCCAACCGACAGCCAGTTCTCCTCCGTCGGAAATGCCGATGCGTTCGTCCGTGCCGGGTGTCGTGGTCTCGATCTGGCGCAGACCGAACACCTCGGCCAATTCGCCCGCGGGGACACTTGGACGCCGAAATCCGGATGCGGAATATTCGCCCGGCCCCGCTTCGCTCACGAGAACCCCTCCGGCTCGGACGAATTCCGCGAGAGCGGCGATCAGCCCATCGGAGGCGACCGAGGGCATCGGCCAGTACAGCGAGCGGATGTGCGACGGAACGCCCTGCGCATCGAGGAGGTCTTCGTGAAGGATTTCGACCTCAACATCGACATCGGTCAGCAAGCGGTACGCGCCCAGAACGGCGTCACGATAGAGATCCATGGTCCGGTCCGTCGCATATGCGTGCAGCGCCGTCTTCCGAGAAACCAGCAGCCCGATCGCGGACCTGTGGGTAACCCGATTCGACAGTTCGGGAGTTTCGGCCACCCTCGCGAAGCGGCTGACCTGGTGCACTCGTTCCGTCAGCGAGCCATCCGGGGCGCAGAGTCCGTATCCCGGGCTCTCCGGGCCGAGCAGTTCCGGACGCCATTGCCAGAACACGATGCCGTCCGCACCAGTTGCCAGAGCGTTCCACATCCACAATCCGACGGTCTTCGGGTCCGGCTGACCAGTACTTCTCATCCCGTCGCGGCGACCGCGTCCACCCTGAAGCTCCGCCTGCCAGAACGGCTTTCCAGCCGCTGCGTCGCGAGCGGTTTCGAGATTGAACAGGTGCTCGACCGGGTCATCGGCCATGAGCCAGGTTGGAAAACTGGAAGTTCCGAACGCATCGACCCTATCCGTCAGGGTGAATTCGTCCAGCGAGTGAGTGGCGAGTTGGCCCGTGAACCCGCTGAGCGCCACGTGCGTCATCACCGTTTTTTTCGAGCCCGAATCTCGGACGGTAGCGACTCGCCACTCCAACCACGACTTGAGGTTGTCGATCCAGAATTCACGCCAGTCGAGCATGTCCGGCACGGCCTCAAAAGCGCGCGGCGGCGCGACCTCGGACCAGTGCGAGAATCGTCGCGCCCATCCGTCGTTCAGGTGATCGATCGTGACGTACTTCTCCTTCAGCCAGGCGACGAACTTCGCGATGGACGCGTCGCAGTAACAGAAGATCCGCTCCGGGTAGTAGGACGCGGGCTCCAGATGTGGTTCGTTCCAGACGTCCCACGTCGTTAGAGCCGGGTGCGAATCGAACCGCTGAACCAGCGCGGTGAGAAAGTGCGATGCGGCGTCCGTTGTCTCCGCGTTATCGAAGCAGAGTCCCGGCCAGCCGCCGCCAGGGGTGTTCATGGCAGCGGTGAGCGCGATGGGGCGATCATCCTCATCCCGATATCTCGCGTGAGGGTTCTCGGCCTCGAGCCAGTACGGCGCGTTCTCGATGATGGTGTTGATGACGACCCGCAGCCCAACCTCGCCGGCGTAGTCGAGCAACTCGGTCAGGTCGTCGAAGTCGAAGTGACCTTTCTCACCATTGATCCAGCTCCAGCAAGCCCAGAGTTTTACCGTATTGAGGCCAGCCGATTTCATGCGATCGAGATCGCGACGCCAGTCTTCCCGTGGCGGGTTCGGCGGTCGGTAGTACTGCGCGCCCAGCGTGATCATCCCTTGACCCCGCCGAATGTGAGCCCACGCACCAGGAAGCGCTGCGCAGCGAAGCCGAGAATGAAAATCGGAATGATGGCAACGATCGCGGCCGCCGAGGACCCTCCCCAGTCGATCGATACGGAGCCGATGAAGGACGAGACCCCCACCGGCACGGTCTCCGTGTTCTGACCGGACAGAACGAGAGCGAACAGGAACTCGTTCCACGAGAATATGACGCACAGTACGGCGGTGGCAGCCATGCCGGGACTGGCGAGCGGCACCGCGACCCGCCAGAACGCCCCGAAACGTCCGGCACCATCGACCAGAGCGGCCTCCTCCAGCTCCGGTGGCAGTTCCTCGAAGAAGGAGCGCATCATCCAGATCACGATGGGCAGGTTGAAGGTCGTGTGGGCGAGGATCAGCGCGGCATACGTGCCGGTCAGGTGAAGCTGATCGAACAGCACGAACATCGGGACCACGAGCGCGACAGCGGGGACCATCCTGCTGAAGAGGATGATCCGTGCCCACCACTCCCGCCCCCGGATCGGGAGTCGGGCGAGGGCATACGCGAACGGAACCCCGAAGAGCAACGAAAGCGCCGTGCTCCCGAATGCGACGATCACACTGTTGCCCAGGTATTCGGCGAAGTTAAGTTCGCCGAATACCTTGGCGTAGTTCTGAAGCGTGGGAGTGAACACGAGCTGTGGCGTCGACGTGAAGATCGCGGATGGCAGCTTGAAGGAGTTGATCGCCACAGTGATCACCGGAACCAGTACCCACACGAGGAACACGGCGATAACGATGTAGCAGCCGATGATCCACGCATCGCGAGGGCGACGTTTCTTTAGCGCGGGAGAAGTCATTGGAACACCGACCTTTTGCGAAGCAACCGGAGATAGAAGCCGGAGATAATCGCGACGGTTACGAGGATGAAGACCCCCAGGGCCATCGCGTACCCCATGTCGAAGAACGAGAAGCCGGTTTGGTATGTGTAGAGGCCGATGGTCTCGGTTGAGACTCCGGGACCGCCGCGCGTGAGTACGAAGACCGTGTCGAAGATTCGATACGTGTCCATCGTGCGAAACAGGAGCACCAACAGGATCTGCGGTGCGATGCCTGGCAGAACTATTGAGCGCAGAATGCGCAGACGCCCGGCGCCATCGATCCGGGCTGCCTCGAACTGCTCCTCGGAGATCCCGAGCATGCCGGCGTGGAGGATGAGCACAACGAACGGCGTCCACTGCCAGATGTCGACGAGGATCAGCGACGGAAGCGCGAGCGACGAGCTTCCGAAGAATGGAATGCCGCCCTTGATCCCGAACACCGCGAGGACCTGGCTGACGAGTCCAAATTGCGGGTCGAGCATGTAGCGCCAGATGAGAGCCGTGATGACAGGAGCGATGATCATCGGCAGGAGGATCAGGGAGTTCGCGAGTCGGCGGCCCTTGGTGAGCTCGAACAGCGCACTGGCGATCACGAATCCGAGAACGAGCTCGATACCAACGCTCCCGATCACGTACAAGAGGGTGTTGCCGACCGCGTTCAGCACCTTGGGGTCTGTGAACAGCTCGACGTAGTTCGACAGCCCGGCGAACGGCTTGCTGTTGTTGATGTCGGTGATTTGCCACTTATAGAGCGAGAGGACGATCGAGTAGACAAGAGGCCCGAAGATCAGCGCGGCCAGGAGGATCGCGGGCACGACGATCATGCCTCGTCCGAGTCGGCGGCCGCCTCGATCCCAGGTTGTCCGCGAGCGGTAGGTCGTCGTCATGGCTTCTTTCGAGAAATCGGGGGGAACGGCCGCTGGCGAAAGCGACCGTTCCCCGTGGACCGGCTGTGGTGCGTTGTAGTCGCTATCCAGCCAGGGCCTTCAGCGCCGTGTGCATGGCGGCCACGCCCTGCGGCACGGAGAGCTTGCCCTGGATGGCCTGCTCGACCGCAACCTCGATATTCGTCTGAATACCGGGCCAGCTCGCGAGCGACGGCTGCGGGTTGGCATTGGACAGCGCCGAGTTCACGGCCGGAAGGAACGGCAGCTTGGAGGTCACATCCTTGTCGGTGTAGAACGACTTCGTTGCTCCGAGCGTGCTTGCCGCGAGCGCGACCTTCGCCTGCTGTTCGGTGTCCGTGTAGTACTGCAGGAACGAATAGGCCGCGTCCTTGTTCTTGGAGCTGGCCGCAATGCACCAGTCCCAGTAGATGAGCTCGCCACCCGGCTTGCCCGCCGTGAACTGAAGCGGGACATACGCCCACTTGCCCACCGTCTTCGACTTCGCGGGATCCTCGAGTGCAGAGAGCGACGGCGTCGTGTCGACGACCATTGCGGCCTGACCCTGCGCGGCGACCGTTGCGGCGTCGTCGACGGCCATGTTCAACATTCCGGTCGGGGCGTACTTGGCCGCCTGCGTGTAGAACGTGAGTGCCTTGGTCGCAGCCTGGTCGTTGAGCGTGTCCTTCGTTCCAGCGGCGTTGTACCACCAGTTGCCCTGAGCCGTCAGCAGGGAGCTGAAGACATCGGAAACCGCCCCGGTCGCCTTGCCGGGCATCACGATGCCCGAAACGCCATTGCCATTCAGCTTCGCAGCGTCCTTCACAATATCGGCGGTCGTTTTCGGCGCCGCGAGCCCGGCTGCCTTGAACAGGTCGGTGCGATAGCCGACCACGATGGTCGACACGAAATCGGGGAGGCAGTACTGGGTCCCGTTGTACGCGCCCTGGGAGAGGACCGACGGCAGGTAGGACGCCGCGGAGAATCCTGTCGGGTTGCGCTTCGAGTCCGAAAGGTACTTAGAGATGGGAGCGAGGTAGCCGGACTTGGCAAACTCACCAAACCAGCTCGGGTGCACATAGAGGATGTCGTAGTCGGAGTTGCCGGACGAGAGGGTAAGTGCCTGCTTGTCATGCAGATTCTCGTACGGGACCGGCGCGATCGTGAGCTTGCCACCCGTTGCTTTGTCCCACGCTGTTGCAGCGGTTTGCTGGCCTGAGGTCCAGGGATCGCCGGCCCAGCGGGACAGGGTGAGGCTTTCGCCCTTGAAGGTTCCAAACGGACCGCCCGCGGTCTTGGGCTTGGTGTCGGGATTGACTCCGGAGGTGCTGCCTCCTGAGGTGCTGCAGGATGTCAGCAGCAGTGCGCCAATGCTCAGCGCAGCTGCCAAAAGGACGACTCGTCCTCGTCGCTGTGTTGCAAACATTTCTCTCCTTTGAGGTTTACGCATGACCAGCACACCCCGTGCGGGTCTGAGACTAGCCGCAGCTAGGAAGCGATCGGAGTCGCGGCTCCCCCTTTCCCTGCCGATTCGTAGCCGGCCCGAATTACCCGCAGACAGGCCACGCCGTCGTCGAGGGTTGGGCCGTAAGGCTTGAGGTCGCGCCGGACTCGATCGAGGTAGGAAGCCACCTCGCGCTTGTAGTGGTGGACGTGCGGCGCCCACCCCGAATAGTCGTGTGGCTCGGTGGTTGCCGGTTCGATGTTCGGGGTCGTCCACCCCCTCCAGAGCTCGTCATCCGTGCCCCGGAATACGTCGACCTGCGGGAACGGATCGGTTGCCCGCATGATCAGGGTTCCGTTGGTTCCGTAGATCTCGAGGGCGTTCCGCATCTTGATGTCGACATTCATGCTCCACGCCGTCGTGATCTCACCGAGCGCACCGTTGGCGTATCGAACGATGGCAACCGCGACATCCTCGCTGGCGAGGTTCGGCTTGTCGCGGTTCGCGGTGAATGCCGAAACCTCGCTGATGTCTCCGACCATCCAGCGGAGGAGGTCGATGCCGTGGGAGCCCTCATCGATCCACGCCCCGCCGCCGCCGAGCGCGGGATCTTCCATCCACTCGACCATGTCCGGTGGACATCCGATTTCGGCGATGCCAGCCAGACCGATGATGCTACGGGTGAAGAGCACCGAGCCAATCGCTCCGCTATCGATGATCGCCTTGGCGCGATCGGCCTCCTTGCTGAAGCGGCTGACGAACGCGGCGGTCCCGTCGACGCCGGCGATTCGTACCGCGTCAGCCATTCGCTCCGCGTCGAAGTTTGCGGTGGCGATGGGCTTCTCACAGAACACGTGCTTGCCGGACTGGGCGACCGCGACGACCTGGTCCGCGTGCAGAGCATTCTCGGAATGCACCATCACGAGGTCGAGATCGGTGCGAGCCACGAGTTCGCGCCAATCGGTCGTGAAGGAGTCGACGCCCCATCGTTCCGCCGCCGCGCGGCCACGAGCCTCATTATCGTCGGCGATCGCGACAATGCGCGCCCCCGGAATTTCGCTGATTGCCTTGGCGCGGAACTCCGCGTGGACGTGTGCCCAGCTGATCATTCCGATTCGAATTTCTTTGGTGTCTGTCACTTGCTCGCTCCATGCAGTGTTGGTTCGTGGATGCTGTTGACGTTTGTTCGTGAGCCCGTTCGGGCCGCCGAGAGCGCAGCCTCGACGACCTCGAGCACGGCCAACCCGACAGGTCCCTCGGACCGTGACGGGGTGCCGGATACTCGCGCATCCAGGAAGTGTTGAAGCATGCCGAGATGACCGTCCGCGACGAGGCCGGGGATCGGGAGCGGGTAGGACCAGCCCTCACCCGCCTCGGCGGAGCCCTGGGTGCTGATCACGGAGATCGGCTGACGGTAGAGGTTGTCAATCATGATCCGACCAGTAGTGCCGATGATCTCGAAACGAGAATCCATCGCGCCGGCCAGGCTCCAGCTGTCCTCGCAAAGCCCGATCACGCCGTTTCCGAAACGCAGTGCGAGTACGGCCGTGTCCTCCGCGCTCGTGCGAGTACCCCACACAAACGTGCCGGTCTCCGCTGACACGGTCGCCACTTCGGCCCCCGCGAAGAAACGGCAAAACTCGATGCTGTGCACGGCCATGTCGAGAATCGCCCCGCCCCCGCTGCGCTCCTCGTCGAAGAACCAGTCCGAGTGGGGCTCGCCAATTCCCTCGCTCGCCTTCACGCGGAAGACCTCGCCAATGTGCCCGGCATCCACGAGGCGCTTCGCTTCCTGGACCGCGGGAATGAAGGGGACGTTCTCCGCATAAAACAGCCGTGTTCCGGCCGCCTCGACGTCGGCGAGCATCTGACGGGCCTCCGACACACTACGGCCGAGCGGCTTGATGCAGATCGCATCCTTGCCCGCCTGCGCTGTGAGGCGAACGGCCTCTGCGTGCACAAACGGGGGCGCCACGATGTCAACGACATCGACCCTCGGATCGGAGATCGCCCGTGCGAGGTCGGTCGACCACTCGCCAACGTCGAACTTCTCTGCGGCGGCGCGAGCCGACGACTCCGTCGCTGCCACGACAGACACGACCTCGACGTCCGGCATCATCGCGAAGGCCGGCAGGTGCATGTTCGTGGCCCAGAACCCGGCACCGACGACACAGATACCCGTGGTCACGAGGACAACTCCACCGTTCGCCCGTCATCCAGAGACTGCTGCGCGGCGAGCATGAGCGCCAGCGCATCCCGTGCCTCAGAGGCGCTCGCGGACCGCGACCCGTCCTCACGACCAAGAATCCGGTCGACGAAGTACTGCTGCTCGCCCGCATAGCCGTAGTCCCAGAGCAGATCTGGATACTGCCAGCCGAAGTCCTCACGGGAGCGGTCCGAAATATGAAAGTTGAGTGCCTGGTGAACGAGGTCGACGGTTGCACTGCCGTCGTTGCCGAACACGTCGAGCGTGAAATTGCCACGGCCCGCGGTCCACGACACGTACATGCTCGAAACAACACCGCTCCGGTGCCGGATGGTCACGACCGCATTGTCGGGGCTGCCGAATTTCATCGCGCCCTCGAGCTTGTACGCGCCGCCTTCCGTGGTGACGCGCTCGGCGGGGCCGAACAACCAGAGGACGAGATCACCGAAATGCACCAGAGTGTCGAGGATGACTCCCCCGCCGTTCTTCGGGTCGTAGAACCAGTCGTTGGACGGCTCCCACCCGAATACCGCGGCCTGTGCTGCGATGAGGGATCCCAATTCGCCGGCGACGAGCCGACTCTTCAACTGCGGAATCGGAGGGGTGAAGCGAAGCATGAAGCCGAACTGGAGGATTCGGTCGTTGGCCTTGGCTGCGGCAACGACGCGATCGGCGTCCGGGAGCGTCAGCGCGATCGGCTTCTGGCAGAAGACGTGCTTACCGGCTTCCAATGCCTGCACGGTCTGCTCGGCGTGAAGGAAATTCGGCGTCGCGAGGAGCACCGCGTCGATCGTCTCGTCCGCCAGGATGTCACTGAATGTCGGACTAAGCGCGTAGCCGTGCTCGACGCTCATCTTCTCCGCGGCCGCGAGAATCGGATCGGTGACCGACACGATGCTGCCGCGCGCGATCCGCGTGTAGGCGGCGGCGTGCACTTGCGCGATACGACCGGCACCGATGAGACCGACCCGCACGGAGTCCGCGCCGCGTTTCGTTGTTGCCACGATTAGCTCGCCTTCGGCTGGAATGGAAAGGAAACCCGAGCGCCGGTGCGATCGGACTCGTAGGCTGCGAGGATCATCTCGAGGGCCTTTCGACCGTCCTCCGCGTTCGGTACCGGCTCCGAATCGGTACGGATCGCTTCTTCGAATGCGACGAGCAGGTCGCGGTAGCAGGCGTCGTAGCGCTCTTCCCCCACGAGATCGACATACGTGCGCTGGTTCCAGGGCGCCTCGGTGCCCTGGATCTCGTACTGCGGACTCTTCTGGTAGTGAAGCTCGATCTCACCCTTCGTACCGCTCAGCGACGCATGATCCGGACTAGCGAGCGGCCCGAAATAGTCCGCTGCGTGCCACGTGCTCTCGACCGTGACGATCGCGCCGCTCGCCAGCGTGTAGGTGGCGATGCCATAGTCTTCGACGCCCAGCTTCTTGTAGGTCAGCGAGCCGATCGTCGCCACAACGCTCTCCGCCTCGCTGCCGAAGAACCAGCGGAAAAAGTCCGTGAAGTGCACGCCGTGGTCGATGAATCCACCGCCGCCATTCCGAATCGGATCGGTGTACCAGCCCTGCTCGCCCGTGTTCGGGTTGTCGGTGATCGCGGCTACGGGAAAACGAATCGAGTAGAAACCCGAGACGAGTTCGCCTACCGCACCACGGTCCACGGCGTCCTTGACCTGGCGGTAAGCCGGAAGGTAGCGAAGCAGGTACGCGAGCATGATCTTGACCTGCTTGCCGGCGGCCACGATCCGGTCCGCATCGGCCATGGTCGTCGAGATCGGCTTGTCCAGGAGGATCGGCTTCCCCGCTGCAGCGGCCAGCTCCACGTGCTCCGCGTGTACGGAGGTGTACGAGGTGACGATGACGGCGTCGACATCGTCGCGGTTGATCAGTTCGGCGTAGTCGGTCGTAAAACTGCAGCCGTACTCATCCGCAAACTCGCGGGCGAGCTCCTCACGCTCGTCGGCCACCCCGACGAGCGTGAGGCCCTTGATCCCTCGCCGAAGCTCGTTCGCGAAGGGATAGGCGTGGTAGTGATTGTGCAAACCGACGATGCCGATTCGGATGTCTGGCACGAAGTACTCCGTTTATTTCCGTGCGGCATCAACTCGTCGCTGAGCCGTGAAGTGGGTATGGTCTAGGGATAACGCAACCGCTTTACTAAACCGGTTGCGTAATCATTACACGCAGAACCCATTCACGCAACCGGTTTAGTTAATTTCAGTTTGAGGGGACCGATGTCGGCAGACGAGCCGCCCACAACCATTCGGGAGATCGCCGCGCTCGCCGGGGTCTCGGCCGGCACGGTGTCCCGCGTCATGAACGAATTGCCGGGTGTCGGGCCCGAAACGCGGGCACGCGTGAAAGCCCTCATCCTGGAACACGACTTCCACGGCGACTCGACCGCGCGACAACTGTCCCGCGGAAAAAGCGACAGTCTCGGGATTGTTTTCCCACTGCAGGTGTCGGAAGTCGTGATGCACCCGGTCTACCCGGAGCTGCTCGGTGCAATAAGCGACGCCGCACAGGGCTCCGGCTACGATGTCATCCTGTTCACCACCGGCGCCGACCGGGGAATCGACCACGTGCTCGAGTCCGTCAAGCGCAAACGCATCGATGGCCTCATCCTGCCCGCAGCAAACTCCGACGATCCACTCGTGGCTCGACTTCAGGAGAACCGAATACCCACGGTCCTCGTCGGCCATCGCCAGAAGGCTGAGCGCCTCACCTGGGCCGATTGCACGCACGACGATGCGCTCTACGAATTGACGACGGGACTGCTTCGTTCCGGCCGACGCCAGCTCACCCTGATCAACGGACCACGGAGGATCTCCGCGTACGACCTGCGCTCACAGGGCTTCTGGCGCGCGATCCGAGAGTTCGGCGAATCCGCTGTGTCCGCCGATGAAAAGGTCACCGAGATGGGATTTGCCGCGGGTGCGGCCGCTGCGGACCAGATACTGTCGAAGGCGGCGGATACCGACGCGATCCTGTGCTCAGCTGACACAACCGCCGCCGGCGTGCTCGACGCCCTTGCCAAGCGAGGCATCGGCGTGCCGGAACGTGTGGCCGTCACCGGCTTCGACGATATTGAGTTCGCAAGCCACTCAACTCCGACTCTGACGACGGTTCGGATGCCTCTTCACGAAACCGGTGTGGCAGCCGTTTCTCTGCTCATGGAAATGCTTGGCGATCGAACGATCACGCCGAGTCCGCGCCTGCTGAAGACTGCGCTTGTATCCCGCGACTCGACCGGTCCGCTAGCCTTCCCTGCCTCGCTGGGTGCCTAACCCAGATCGCTCGGGGATGGATTCAGCTCCGGATGAATCCAGATCAGTCCGGGATCGTGCATGCGCCGCGGATACCACCGTTCACCACAACGTCCGCACCGGTGACGTAGCCGCTGTCCGAACTGCGAGGAACACAGCGACGCCGGCGATCTCCTCGGGGCGGAACGTCGGCGACCAGCACCGCGGTCGCCGCCTCCACGAATCCATTGAGTCTCCGCCCTAAGGGGGATGCCGAATCTCCGACCGGTGCCGGATGTGGGGTCGTATCGTGGCTCCGTAGCGTGAATCGTATGAGCACACCAATCATCCAAACCGATTCAGTTGCTACCGCCGGCGTCGGCTCTTCTGGGCCGCGTCGAGTCCGCTGGGCTGCCGTCCTCCTGTTTGTCGTCATCGCATATGGCCTCGCCTGGGCAATCGCGAGCCCGCTCTGGTTTAGCGGCGGGCTTGCCCCGGGGGGCAAAATCAACCCACTCCTGTTCCCGCTGGGCGTGGCGGTCATGGCCACGCCGGCGATAGCCGCACTAATCGTTACCCGCTTCGTGCTGAAGCCCACTCGCATGGCCAGGTATCTCGGGCTGGTGCCCCTGCCGCCGTGGCGGCGAACGCTCGGCTACTCCGCCCTGGGGCTGGTGATTCCCTGGGTAATCGGAATTGCCGCCCTGTTGGTCGCATCCGCAACCGGCGTCGTGACATTGCATCCCGGACCCGACACCGCCGGCATTCTTCTGAGCATCCCGGTCGCGTCAGTACTGACCGCCATTGCTGCTTTCGGTGAGGAGCTCGGCTGGCGCGGGTTCCTTCTGCCGACCCTGCGGCCGCTCGGTACCTGGCCGGCGCTCCTGATCTCCGGTGCCATCTGGGGACCGTGGCACGCCCCGCTGATCCTGCTCGGATACAACTACGGGCTGTACGACATTCGTGGCGTGATCCTGATGACGATCACGACCACGATCGCTGGCCTCCTCTTCGGATGGTTCCGGATGCGCACCGGCCTCGTCTACCCGAGCTCGTTCGCCCACGGGTCCCTCAACGGATCCGCGGGATCGTTCGTGGCCGCGTTTCTTCCCGCCGGCGCGGCATCCATTGTGCCGACATCGCTGGGATGGGTGGGCTGGCTGGTTACGGCGATCCTCATCGCTGGTCTCGTGCTCGGGCGCACCTACCACTGGGCCACCGATCGTCGGCGCTCGACTGCAGCATTGACCGCCACCGATGAACCGGCCGTGAGTTAGTGTGAGCCGATGATCGCCACCGAAGACGCGGTCGCCGACCGGGTACTCACCCGGCGCGACCGCGTCGTCGACGCCGTAGTCGCCGGAACTCTCCTGCTCGCGACCATTGGCACGCTGCCGCTGTCCGCTTCCGCGATGGACGCACCCACTCCCGGACCGCTGGTGCTGGTGCCGTGGGCGATCGCAATCACCGTCCCGTTGGCCCTCCGTCGATCCGCACCCACCATCGTCGCGGTGGTCGTCGTGCTGTCGTTCATCGCTGGTCAGGCGCTCCGAGTGCCCGAGGCGGTCGTCAGCCAAATCGCCCCGTTCCTAGCGCTCTATACGCTGGGCGCGTGGTCACCGCGGCGGAGGCGAGCGACCGGCGTCCGCATCGCCCTCTCAGTGCTTCTCGCTCTCTGGTTTCTCCTGTCCGTCTCGCTCAGCAGGATCGATCCGCAATCCGCACCAGCATCGATAGCGCTATCCGGTCTTTCGACGGCTCTCTATCTCGCCGCAGCCATTGCGTTCGGCGACGCGGCGTGGCGCTCAGCGGTACGCCGCACCGCGCTGGAGCGCCGCACGAACGAGCTCCAGGCCGAACGGGAACTCACGTCCCGTCAGGCGGTGGCCCTCGATCGCATCCGCATCGCGCGCGAGCTGCACGATGTCGTCGCGCATCACGTGAGCGTCATGGGTGTGCAGGCGGGTGCCGCCAGGCGCGTCCTCACCACGCGCCCAGAGAACACCGCCCCCGCGTTGGACGCCCTCCGACACATCGAGGAGAGTTCGCGCCAGGCTGTCGAGGAACTCGGACGAACGGTCACCTGGCTCCGCGGATCGGACGCCGACGGGGCGGAACCCTCGTTCGCCCCCTCCACGGCGGGTATCGCGCAAATCGATCACGTGATTCGCGAATCAGAGGCATCCGGGATGACTGTCGAATACACCGTCGAGGGGGACCCGAGCGTGGTCCTGCCATCCACTGCACTGGCGTTGCACCGGATGGTGCAGGAGTCACTAACCAATGTTCGAAAGCACGCCGGGCCGAGCGAGACAGCGTCAGTGCTGCTGGTCATCCGCTCCGAGCGCATCGATCTCACCATCACCGACTCCGGCGGAACAGATTCGCGCCCGGCGCCCGGGACCGGGACGGGGACGGGGCAGCTTGGGATGCGGGAGCGCGCGATTGCTGCGGGCGGCACCATCGAAATGGGACCGAGCGTAGACGGCTACCGCGTCCACGCCGTGCTGCCGGTGAGACCATGACCCAGCCAATACGGGTAGTACTGGTCGACGACCAGTCGCTGGTGCGCAACGGTTTCCGCATGATCCTCGAATCGGAGGATGACATCGAGATCGTGGGTGAAGCAGCCGACGGGGAGCGAGCCGTTGAACTCGTCCTGGAAGTCGCGCCCGACGTCGTTGCGATGGACGTTCAGATGCCGATCCTCGACGGCCTGGCAGCCACACGACGGATCATCGAACTCGAATCCACCGCGCGCGTTCTCATCCTCACCACCTTCGACCGGGACGATTACCTGTTCGAGGCACTTACTGCCGGAGCGAGCGGTTTTCTCCTCAAGAACGCGTCGCCGGAAGCCCTCATCGAGGCGATCCGCGTCCTGGCGCGCGGCGACGCACTGCTCGCGCCCGAGGTCACGCGTCGTGTCATTCAGCGCTTCGCTGGCCACGAAGTTCGCCCGGTGACCGCGAGTGACACGGAGGCTCTCACCGACCGTGAGCGGGATGTTGTCGCGTTAGTCGCCCAGGGACTGACCAACGCCGAAGTCGCCGTGAACCTTCACGTCGGGGAGGCAACCGTTAAGACGCACGTATCGCACGTCCTGCGAAAACTGGGCCTGCGTGACCGTACTCAGCTCGTGATTTGGGCTTACGAATCCGGGGTGCGCGGTCCCTACTGAGCCTGCTATCGGGCTTCGCGTCGGCGACGCACGAAGAGTGCGTACGCTCCGACGATAAGTCCAGCGAGCAGTAGGCCAAACGCGATCGACAATGGCGTCTCGACGTCGACGCCGGTTTCACCCAGCACAGGAACCGAAGGATCGAAGGTGAACCGGTCAGCAGCGCTCGTGCCGCTCACACCGCCGACTGTCGTGACGGTGATGTCGACCGCGCCGCTCGATGAGGCTGGTGCCACCGCTGTGATCGAGGTATCCGAGTTCACCGTGAAGCTCGCCGCGGTGCCGCCGAATCCGACATCGGACGCCCCGGTGAAGCCGGTGCCGGTAATTGTTACGGAGGTCCCGCCGGCAACCGCCCCGCGCGAAGGCGTGACATTCGTCACGCTCGGCGCGGCAACGTAGGTGAACTGAGCGGCGAGGAGCGTCGGGCTTGCGCCGCTCGGCGTCGTCACCCGGACGGTGAACTCACCCGCGGGCCCAGCAGCCGTCGTCGCAGTGATCGTAGTCGGAGACACGACGACGAAGCTCGCGACGGGCGTCGCGCCAATCGAAACCGCGGTCGCCCCAGTGAAGTCAGTGCCTGTGATCGTCACATCCGTACCCCCACTGGTGGGACCCGTGACCGGATTGATCGCGGCCACTGTCGGTGCCGCCACGTAGGTGAACTGCGCGCCGGACGACGCACTGCTCGTTCCGCTCGGCGTTGTCACCCGAACAGTGAAGTGGCCAGCAGCACTAGCCGCCGTAGTCGCGGTGATCGTGGTCGTCGAGACGACGACGAAGCTCGCCACCGCCGTCGCACCAATCGTCACCGCGGTGACGCCAATGAAATCCGTACCAGTGATCGTCACAGCCGTGCCACCGGTAGTGGACCCATTGGCCGGGGTGATCGCGGTCGTCGTGGAGACGGGTGGCTGCGTGACGGTCAGGTGATCCGCGGCGCTCGTTTCGCTCGTTCCATCCGGCGCGACAACCGTGGTGTCCACCGTGCCGACCGCGAGCGCCGTCGGGACAACAGCCGTGATGCTCGTATCCGAAACGACAGTGAACGAAGCTGCGGGCGTGGGTCCGAAGTCAACCGCCGTCGCTCCGGTGAAGCCCGTTCCTGTAATGGTGACGGATGAGGAGGTCCCCTGCTCGACCGTCGCTGGACTGACCGAAGTCACCGTGAGCCCCGGGGAAGTGATTGTGACAAAGCCGTTGCCGCCGTGGTTGGCCACGGCAGCCGTGAGCGAGCCCGCGAAGTATGAACCGCCACCGCCACCACCACCGTTTCCACCGTTGTACCTGCCGCCGCCCCCGCCGCTGTAACCGCCGCCACCACCGCCGGCGAAGCTCGGCGTTCCGCCACCGCCGCCATAACCGCCCCGGCTGGACCCGCCGGCTGCTCCGCTTGCGAGAGAATGCCCACCGTTCCCGCCGCCGCCGTTGCTGAGTAGGCCGCCACCGCCGCCCGCGGTACTGCCGCCGCCACCGTTTCCACCCGTGCCGCCCGCGCCGCCACCGTTGAGACCGGGCGTACCCGCAGTAGTGGTGCTCGCCGCTGACGCTGGCGTGTTGGATCCCGCGCCACCGCCGCCACCGGCCGCCGCAAGAATGCCACCTACGTCCGCCGTGCGGTAGATGAACGATCCGCCACCACCACCGGCGCCGGAACTGTACTCCACACCGTTACCACCGCCACCGCCGACAACCACGTTGAGGGTCTCGCCCGGGGTCACTGTGAGCGTGCCAGTCAGCTCCGCGCCGCCACCGCCACCGCCGTAGGATGCTCCGCCCTGGGCACCAGCCATATCAATGGAGACCTGAGTTACCCCCGCCGGAACCGTCCAGGTTTGGAGGCCGCCCGTTACGGAGAAGGTCTGGGAGATGTCACCGGGAGCCGCGTACGCGGGAGCAGCAATCGTGATCGCGGCGACAGCCACCACCACGCTAACCGCGAGACCGGCAGCGAGGGCACGCGTGTGGAATGAAGGCATGTTTTCGGGAGGCTTCCTCCCGAGGCGTCGGGTTCGCTAGTGCTAGCCAAGTAGAGCAGCATTCCGTTCGAATAGATACCCACATCGCCGGGACAGCTCAATCCGGGCCTTCGGACCGAGATCCGGCGCTATGACGTTACCGGGGCGTTACGCGCCCTCAGTTGAATTCAGTTATGACAAATACCCGTTCACGGCGACTCCCGATCGCCGTTGCCACCACCACCCTTCTCGCCTCCACGCTCGTCCTTGGACTCGTGGGATGCTCCGCCTCCGGAACCGCCTCGGGCGCCACTTCCGGTGGCTCGAGCGCATCGACGAGCGGCGGTGCGAAGTCGGCGGCGAAGGTCGACCCGTGCGTCCTCACCGCCGCGGAAGTCGGCGCGACCGTCAACGAGCCGATCACGTCAGCAAAGTCGGATGAGGCCGAGTGCGAGTACAGCGGAGGGGGAAACTTCTTCTCGGTCAACGTGTTTCCGAAGTCGACGGCGAGCGACTGGAAGACACAGTTGAGGGTTCTCGCCATCACCGGCAAGTCGACGGCCGTCAGCGGTCTCGGCGACGAGGCGGACGGGCACGGACTGACCCTCGACGTGAAGTCAGGCTCCTACATCCTGAACCTGATCGGCCTCGACGATGCAGGAACGACGACCTGGCCGAAGTCGGTCGCGCTGGCGAAGGCGATCATCGCGAAGCTGCCATAGTCGCGCGGCGAGCATCGTCGCCATCCCAAACCACCGGCTCGCGCCGTCAGCCGCCGCTTGCGGCAGAAAGTAAGAAAAGCCCCGTCCGGGGCTTTTCTTATTCCTGGCGGAACCGGTGGGATTTGAACCCACGGTGGGCTCAACACCCACACAACTTTTCGAGAGTTGCACCTTCGGCCGCTCGGACACGGTTCCGGGGAAGAGTTTAGTACACCGGCCGGGTGCCGTATCCCGCCCCTGACGGAGGCCCCGCCTAGGCTGGGCGCATGGCACGACCCGCCCCCGCATACCGCTGCACCGAGTGCGGTTGGACGACGGCGAAATGGGTCGGCCAGTGCGGCGAATGCCAGCAGTGGAATACCGTCGTCGAGAGCGGTGCAACCACATCCCCGCGCGCGGTCGTCCCGATTCGGGTCAGTGCGGCGCGAGCAGCGAAACCGATCACCGAGATCGGATCGGCGGACGACGTCACCCACTGGCCGAGCGGCATCGCCGAATTCGACCGCGTTCTCGGCGGGGGAATCGTGCCCGGAGCGGCCATCCTGCTGAGCGGCGAACCCGGCGTCGGCAAGTCCACGCTCCTGCTCGAGGTTGCATCGCGAGCCGCGGCTCGCGGCATGCGCGTGCTCTACGTCAGCGCGGAAGAATCCGTCAACCAGGTGCGCATGCGCGCCGCGAGGACGGGCGCGCTGCAGCCGTCGCTCTACCTGGCTGCTGAGGTCGACCTCGCCGTCATCCTCGGCCAGATCGAACAGGTCGACCCGCAGCTCGTCATCGTCGACTCCGTGCAGACCGTCGCATCCTCCAACTCCGAAGGTCTCGCCGGCGGCCCATCGCAGGTGCGCGAAGTCGCCTCGACGCTCATCCGGGTCTCCAAGGATCGGAACGTCCCCGTGCTGCTGGTCGGCCACGTCACCAAAGACGGAACCATCGCAGGGCCTCGACTGCTCGAACATCTCGTGGATGTCGTGCTCCAGTTCGAGGGCGACCGCCAGACCAGCCTGCGCTTCGTTCGATCGCAGAAGAACCGCTTCGGCCCAACGGATGAGGTTGGCTGCTTCGAGATGACCGGCGACGGCATCGCCGAAGTCGCCGACCCCAGCGGACTGTTCCTCTCCCGCACACGCCAGCCCGTCAGCGGAACCTGCGTCACCATCGCCGTCGAGGGCCGCCGGGCGCTACCCGTAGAGGTGCAGGCACTCATCGTGAAGTCAACGGCACCGATGCCGCGCCGAGTCGTCAACGGCGTCGACAGCTCGCGAGTGGCCATGCTGCTCGCCGTGCTCGAGCGCCGATCCAATATGCAGCTGTCCACCTTCGACGTCTACGTCTCGACCGTCGGCGGCATCCGACTAACCGAGCCCGGCGCCGACCTGGCCATCGCCCTCGCAATCGCCAGCGCCTTCAAGAGCAAGGCGCTCCCGGCGACCACGGCGGCGATCGGCGAGATCAGCCTGGCCGGCGAGATCCGCCCGGCGTCGTCCGGAAAGCAGCGGGTCGCCGAAGCCAGGCGACTCGGATTCAGCACCGTCATCGACTCGCAGGCCGAACAGCTGCACGAAGCACTCCGCGTCGCGTTCGCAAACGCCCGCTCCGACGCGGACGACGTCCCCGCGTTCTGAGCCCGCGGT
>DASXCU010000086.1:0-6792 GCA_036491035.1 Galbitalea sp.
GTGCCGCACGCCATGGTCATGAGTGCGTCCCGCACCTCGATCGCGATCGCCGTCAACGAGACGCCGATGAAGTGGGGGGACAACCGCGTCAACGTCATCGCGCTGATCGCTTTCTCCTCGAGCGGTCGAAGCTCCTTCCAGGAGGTGTTCGACCAGTTCGTCGAGGTCTTCGCCGACCGTGGCGACGTGCTCGAACTCATCAAGCGTTCGACCGATTTCTCAACCTTCATCGAGGAGCTCGTGCTCGTCATCGACAAGTAGCTGGCGGCGCTCCCTGGCACAGAATCTGCGTAACGGTTACTCATAAGAAAAACCCGAAGGGGTCGATAACCTTGGGGCTTCCTAAGACTGGAGCTCCCATGAAGCGCATGAAGCTGGCTCTCGCGGTCGGCCTCGGCACGGCACTGCTGACGCTCGCCGCGCTCAGCGGGTGCGCCGCCGAATCGGCCGGGGATGGATCGCAGTCGGCGTCGAAAACGAACTCGGGGAGCCTCGGCCATCCGAGCTCCGCCTCGACCGGGGCAAAGCCGCCTACCGGAGCCGCGCCAGCGACGCCGACGGCAAAGCCGGCGACCCCCGACGCGTTGCCTGCCAACGCGCTCTTCCGGATCACCGCGACTGTGACGGCATCCAATGGCGCGATCGCGGACCTCAGCCAGACCGTGTACGAGCCGATCGCGCAGGATGCGGCCGACATCGCGCTGCTGAACCAGCAGTGCAACTATCCGGGCGTCCCCGACCTGCAGGGGCAGCCAACCTGGCAGGCCCAGGTGCCGGGCGCACTCTTTCTCACCAGCGACCTGACCGCGAAACTCCGGCCCGGGTCTCCCGCCTTCGACAACAGCAAAGACTTCGTTTACTTCGGGATGCCCGGGGCACCCGGAGCCTACGGCGGGGACTACGGGATCTTCGAGGCGTACTGCGACACCGGCTACATCAGGGTTCCCGGCGCGATCCACGGTGTTGCACCGGTCTCATCCAGCAACCCGGTGTTCGGCATCTCCAACCTGTACGGCTGGGCCGCCGAAAACGGCTCCAGCTACGGGTTCGCGGGCGGTGGCAACTCCCCCGACAGTCCGGACACCGGAGGCTCTGCCGTGGTCAAGGACTGCGTGGTGCAGGTCAGTGCGGCTGCCGCGGCTGCCGCTCCGAAGGTCGCGGCGTGGACTTCCCAGGCCTATTCGTTCGGGCTGGGCTGCAGCTACGCTCCGTAACCCGATCTCCTCTCACCTCGCGAATCCATTACCCAGCCGTTACGGGTCGCTGGCATCCTGATAGCAGCCCGCGAGAGGAGACCCACCATGAACTTGAAATCCGGACACCGGACCGTGAACGCGACCGGGCTCAGCGTCGCGGTTGCGATCGTTGTCGTCGTCGCACTCGTCGGATGTGCGCCCGCCGTCCATCCGCACCACCCGGCCGCGGCCGGCCACACTCCCCCGCCCACTACCGCGGCACCGACGCCGACGCCCGGAACGACGAAACCCGCGCTCGGGCCGTTGCCCGCGAACGCGCTGTTCCGCATCACCGCCACCGCAACCGAGCCGGGAGGCGCGACCGTCGACCTGGTCCAGACGGTGTTCGCACCGGCCGCGCCCACCGCATCCGACACCGCGCTAATGAACTCGCAGTGCAACCAGACCGGGTCCCCCGACTGGCAGGCGAACTACACGAGCCCGCAATTCGTGACCACCACGATCACCGCGACTGCCCGCGTCGGCACTCCGGCGTGGAATGCGAATGACCAGATCTCGGCATACTTCCTCGGATCGGCGTCCGCGTACTCCGGCGGATACCAGGTCGCGCAGGCCGACTGCGCCCCCGGCTACATCACCGTTCCCGGCACCATCCACGGCGTCGCCCCCGTCGACGCGGCGAGCGCCGCAACCGGCACCTACGGCTGGGCCAGCCAGTTCGCGGAGTACGGGTTCGACGGGCCTGGCAACGATCCGGCCGCCGCGGACGAGAGTGGAACCGGCGTGGTCAAGGACTGCACGATAGAAGAAAGCGCGGCCGCGAAAGCGACGAGCGGCGTGGTCGAGGGATGGCTCACCCAGCCGTTCAACCTGCAGGTCGGATGCTCGTACCAGGGCAACAACCCCGCCTAGCGTTCGCCGGCTGTTCACCCGATGGGAATTGAAACGAGAGCCCCACCGCCCCACGATTGCTCTGCAGACGGAGTCACCATGGCTCCATCACCACGGGGCAGCCATGTACAGCTCGGAACTCTTCTACCTCGTCGACGCCGGCGAGGGACGCTGGATCATCAAACACGCCATTACCGATCAAACCGCGGGAACCATCCTGCGGACCTCACAGGGGATCGTGCTGAGGAACGAGGACTCGCGATTTTTGGGGACGTTCCCGAACGCGGATACGGCGCTGCGGAACCTGTACGCGCTGGTCTGAGGAAATGGGAGAAGCCGGAGTTTCGGGAAAAAAGAAGGCCCGGTCTATTCGACCGGGCCCTTCTGTTTCGTTGCGGGGACAGGATTTGAACCTGCGACCTCTGGGTTATGAGCCCAGCGAGCTACCGAACTGCTCCACCCCGCGCTACGAGTAGCAAGGCTAGCACAGCGATCCGGACGCTGCTCGCGGGCGCCCTACTGGCCGCCACCGGCCGCGATAGCGGCCTTGATGTCGGCCTGCAGTCGAACATCCGCCTGTGCCGCAGCTACCTGGTTGTTGGCGGCGTATGCCGCAGTGCGAGCCGCGAGGTCGGTAGCCATGGCATCGAGCGCGGAACGAAGGGCAGCGCTCTCGGTCGCCGACTGCGTACCCGTGGGGACGGGAACCGGAGTCGATGACGAGTTCGATCCACTGTCACCGGCGGTCGCACCCGAATTGCCACCGAACAGCTTGTCGAGGGCGGCGTCAAGAGTCGGTTCGAACGCGACCTTGTTGCCGAACGCGACAAGCACCTCGCGAAGAAGCGGATAGCTCGTTTCGCCGGTCGACGACACATAGATCGGCTGCACGTACAACAGACCACCGCCGACCGGAAGCGTGAGCAGGTTGCCGTACTTGACGGTCGTCGCCCCTCGGCTGAGGAGCGCGATCTCGTTGGCGACGTCCGTATCCGTCTTGAACTGGTTTTGGACAGAACCCGGCCCCGGAATGTTCACCTGTTTCGGGAGGGTCAGGATGGTCAGATCGCCGTAGTCGGGACCGACGTCGGAATCCGCGGTCAGATAACCGGTGAGAATGCTTCGCGTGTTCTTGGTCGAACTCTGGGGAATGAAGGTCGAGTAGAGCGTGAAGGCAGGGCTGCTCGTTCCCGGCACCTTCATCGTCAGGTAGTACGGCGGCTGCAGAGCCGTGTTCGCGCTGGACGATGTCGGATCGTTCGGCGTGACCCACTGGTCGTCGCCCGCGTAGAACGAGGCCGCGTCCGTCACGTGATACGAACCCAGAATCGCGCGCTGGGCCTTGAACAGGTCCTGCGGGTAGCGCACGTGAGCCAGAAGCTGTTCGCTCATTTCCGACTTCGGTTTGATGGTCGCCGGGAAGATCTTCTCCCAGGTCTTCAGAAGTGGATCGCTCGGATCCCACGCGTACAGTGTCACCTTGCCGGTGTATGCGTCGACAGTCGCTTTCACCGAGTTGCGGATGTAGTTCATGCTGTCGAGCGAGTACGCGGGCGCACTCACGTTCGCGTCGGCAACGACCTGGCTGAGCTGCGACACCGTCGAATACGGGTACTGGTCAGTGGTCGTGTAGCCGTCGACGATCCAGTCCACCCGTCCGTCGACGATCGCGGGGTAGGCGTCCTTGTCGAGGGTCAGGTATGGCGCCACCGCGGAGACGCGATCGCGCGGGTCGCGGTTGTAGAGGATCTGCGAGTCCGGGTTCACCGCGTTCGAAAGAACGATGTCTTCGGACTGGAACTTGATCGCGTAGATCAGTTTTGTGAACAGGTTGTCGAGCTTCGGACCCCCACTGCCGGTGAAGGTCGTCTTCTTGTTCTGCGCGCTGTCGTTACCCGCCGGGTAGTCGAGTTCGAGCGGCTTCGCCCCGGCGGCAGCTCCGACGATCGAGTACTCGGGAGAGTTCTCGCCGAAGTAGATCCGCGGCTGGTAGTTACCCAGCTTGCCCGTGCTCGGAATCCCGGACTCGAGGAATTCCGGCTGGCCCGAGGTCGTGCGCTTGTTTCCGTAGGCCGCGACGATGCCGTAGCCGTGGGTGTAGACGATCGTGTTGTTGTACCAGGTCTGCGCGTCCCCGAGCCCGCTCTGGCTGAGCTCACGAGCGGCGATGACGGTGTCCTGGGTCTTGCCGTTGATCGTGTACCGGTCGACGTCGAGGTGATCCTCGAACTGATAGAACTGCTTGAACTGTTCGAGTTGCGCGAAGGACGCGGACACCAGATCCGGATCGAGGATTCGGATGCTCGCCGTCGTCTCCGCGTCGGTGCGAAGAGCGCCGGCCTTCGCGTTCGTGGTCGCGTTGTACGGGACGGTCTTGACCCCCGTGACACCGTAGGCGGTACGGGTCGCAGTGATGTTGCGCTGGATGTACGGCGCCTCCAGCGTCTGTGCGCTCGGGATGGCCGTGAACCGCTCGACGATGGCCGGGTAGATGGCGCCGATGAGGATGGCGCTGACGAGCAGAAGACCTGTGCCGATGATGGGGAGCCGCCAGCGTCCGATTACCGCCGTGATGATGAACAGGATCGCGACCAGAGCCGCGACGACCGCGAGGATCTCTTTCGCCGGGATCGTGGCGTTCACCTCGGTGTACCCGGCACCGGTTGCGAGGAATCCGGCGCTCGGGCTGGTCACGGTTGCGTACTGGTCGAGCCACACGCTGACCGCCTGCACCGCGATGTAGACGGCGGCTGACGTTGCGATCTGGATGCGCGCGGTGCGCGAGATCCGCAGCTCACGACCGTTGAGGCGGATCGCGCCGTAGAGGTAGCTGGTGGCGAGCGCGGCGATGATCGCGATGATGATCGCGGCGGAGGCGAAAGCGACGATGCCGCGCCAGAACGGCAGCTCGAACACGTAGAAGGACACGTCGAGATGAAACTGCGGGTCCTTCGTTCCGAACGATGTGCGATTGAAGTATTCGAGAACGGTCTGCCAGTGCGAGGCGGCCGAGGCACCGCCGAAGATTCCGATCACCGCCGGAATCCCGTAGATCGCGAGGCGGCGGAGCGGTTCGACGACCTGCTGGTAGCGGTCGAGCTGCGAGTTCAGCTTCGCGTAGACGGGTCGCCAGCGGAACGCGACCTCGATGCTCACGAAAATCGGCAGAGCCATCCCGAAGAACCCGATGAAGAACAGGGCGAGCTGGGTGTACCACTGCGTCGTGAGCACCTTCAGGAATCCGAGCTGCTGGAACCAGAGCCAGTCGGAGTAGAGGCCCGCGAAAACGAAGAACAGGATGATCAGAACGGCGAGGATGATCGCCGTGATCGTGAGGGTCGCCCTCGTGCGCGTCGCCGGCCGGTTCTGCCCTTGCTGCGGTCGGTTCGGGGTTGAGGTCACGTGACCACTCCTGGCTCTACTAGTAGTGCAGTCATCTTAACCGCAGGTCTTCAACTTGTTCAGGCCGTGCCCTGCGGCAATGGCCTTCAGGTCAGTCACCGACTGGTGCAGGGTCGAGGTCGCGTAGACCATGAGCCCGGCGGGGATGTGACCGCGCACCTCGTTGCAGTTGCTGGCGGGGGCGAGAAAGTAGGTCGCGCCCGCCCGACGCGCGCCGTACATCTTCTGCCGGATGCCGCCGATGGCACCGACGTTGCCGTAGGCGGAGATCGTTCCGGTGCCGGCGACGTGCTTGCCGCCGTTCAACTCACCGGGTGTCAGTTTGTCAATGATCCCGAGCGCGAACATCATGCCGGCACTCGGGCCTCCGACATCCTCGAGCTGCACTTTTACAGGGAAGGGAAACGAGTAGCGCTCGATCAGGAAGACGCCGAGGAACGGACCGGTCTTGGTCGCCTCCGGGGTGATCTGCGCGGTGTGGCTGACGCCCTTGCGCGAGTAGACGACGGTGATCGCGTTGCTCGTGCCGTTGTCCACGATCAGCTGGTGTAGCTCGTCTGCGTCCACGAAGGTCTTCCCGTTGACCGTCTTCAGCACGTCCCCTGCTCGAAGATCCTTCGCAGCAGGGGATCCCTTCTGAGTGGAGTCGACGGTGACGACGCTCGTGAACGCGATGTGCTGCTCGAACAGGGCGGCGGCGGTCGCCTGCTGCTGTGAGTCCACCATCTCGGCCGTGCCCTCTTTATTGGACTGCTGCAAGGTCTCCTGGGGGGCGTAAATCTCGTCGATCGGCGTGACGGCCTGGCTCGGGTCGAGGGCCGCGGTCACGATCTGAGACCAATTGGGACGGTTCTGCGGGTCCCCGTTGATGTTGACGGTCAGCATGTCGAGCGCGCCGGAGGTGGGATAGGTCTTGACGCCGCTGATCGACAGCACGGGAACGACCTTGGCACCGACCGTCGTGGTGCCGATCGTGTTGAACACGGGACCCGGCTCCTCGATGACGTAGGTCGACGGAATCTGACCCACGATGACGGCGCCCACAACCGCCGCAACGATCAGGATCCAGCCGATTCGCCTGGCTCGACGACGGCGTGCGGGCTTGTCGTTGTCGGTCGGAAATACGGTCACGCTTGTCCTCTGTTCGCCACGGGCGCACATCCAAAAAGCCCAGCGTATGCCACATTCCGAGGCCTACTGGATGCGCAGCGGCTAGCGTAGTTTCCATGCCTGATGATTCGCGGGAAGAGCCCGATCCGTCGGATGAGAGTGGGGACGAGTTTCGCGACCTGCTTCGCGAGTT
>DASXCU010000087.1:0-5167 GCA_036491035.1 Galbitalea sp.
GTCCTCGGAATCGACCCCGGACTGACCCGGTGCGGCGTCGGAATAGTCGACGTCGAGCCATCACGACACGCAACCCTCGTGTATGTCGGGGTCATCCGAACACCGCCCGACATGGCGCTCGAGGAGCGACTGCTGACCATCGGCGCGGGAATTGCCGAGCTTCTCGACGAGTACCAACCACGAGCCGTTGCACTTGAACGGGTGTTCGCGCAGCACAACCTCAGAACCGTCATGGGTACCGCCCAGGCCAGCGGCGTCGCGCTCCACGCCGCAGCCGCGCGAGGACTATCGGTCGGACTTCACACTCCAAGCGAGGTGAAAGCAGCCGTGACCGGCTACGGGTCGGCAGACAAAAAGCAGGTCGCCACGATGGTGCAGCGAGTGCTCCGGCTCGATGCGCCTCCTACACCGGCCGACGCATCCGATGCTCTCGCTCTCGCCCTGTGCCACGCGTGGCGCGGGGGAGAAGGAGCGGCCGGCGTGAGTGGTGCAAACTCCGGCTCGGCAGCTGGCCCGGCATCCGGTTCGGTAGCCGGCTCTCAGTCGGGCTCCGGCAAACTCACGCCAGCACAGGAAGCGTGGCGAGCCGCCGAGAAAGCCGCACGCTCGTAGGCTAAACGCATGATTTCTTCCGTGCGTGGCACAGTTCTTGCCATCGCCGGGCCGGCGGTGATCATCGAGGTCGGCGGTATCGGCCTCTCCATCCAGGTAACACCCCAGCACGCCCTCTCACTTCGAGTGGGCAGCGAAGCGCAGGTGCGAACCGCACTCATCGTGCGCGAGGACGACCTGAGTCTTTTCGGATTCGTGGACGTCGACGAGCTGACAGTTTTCGACGCCCTTCGCGGGGTGACCGGAGTCGGACCAAAGTCCGCGATGGGGGTACTCGCCGCAATGGATCCCGGAGAAATTGCGACCGCGATCTCCCGGGAGGACGACGCCGCCTTCCGCAAGGTGAGCGGGATTGGGCCGAAGACCGCGAAGCTGATCGTGGTTTCGCTCGCCGGCAAGCTCGCAATTGCTCCAAGGTCAGACGGAGCGTCGCCTCGCGCTTCGCAGAGCGTCGAAAATCAGGTACTCGTCGCACTGGTGGGACTCGGCTGGAACGAACGTGCGGCGAGCCAGGCCATCGACGAAGCGATGGCGGGCGCGACCGCCGCGGAACGCGAAGCCGTCCCGACCCTGTTGCGACTTGCATTGACCCGGCTCGGACCGGCGCAGTACGCGGGGAGTAACTGATGCCAGAAGATGCTCTCGACGAGGTGCTTCGCCCGACCCCCGAATCGGAGGCTGAACTCGCGTTCGAGGGAGCACTGCGCCCCCGAACGCTGGCCGAATTCGTCGGCCAGACCAAGGTTCGCGGCCAGCTTCAACTGCTGCTGCAGGCGGCGGCTATCCAGAATCGGACGCCGGACCACATCCTGCTCGCCGGCCCTCCCGGACTCGGCAAGACAACGCTCGCGATGATCGTCGCGAGCGAGAGTGGTCGACCACTTCGAATGTCGAGCGGCCCGGCTATCCAGCACGCCGGCGACCTCGCCGCGCTCCTGTCGTCGCTAACACCGGGCGAAATCCTCTTCATCGACGAGATCCATCGGATGGCGCGCTCGGCGGAAGAAATGCTCTACCTGGCGATGGAAGACTTCCGCATCGACATCATGGTCGGAAAGGGCGCCGGCGCAACCTCGATCCCACTCGACCTCGCCCCCTTCACTCTTGTTGGAGCGACAACCCGGTCGGGCCTGCTTCCCAATCCGTTGCGAGACCGGTTCGGGTTCACCGCGCACCTCGAGTTCTACGACGAGGCAGAACTCGAGCAGGTTCTGACGAGAGCGGCCTCACTGCTCGACCTGGACATCGACCGTCGGGCTCTCGCGGAAATCGCCGGACGCTGCCGCGGCACCCCGCGAATTGCAAATCGACTGCTCCGTCGCGTGCGGGACTACGCCCTCGTCCATCCCTCGACTGACGGAGGCGGCCGCGACTCCTCGGCCGGCATCGACGCCGTTCATGCGGCGCTCGAGCTGTACGACGTGGATGCGATGGGGCTGGACCGCCTCGACCGGGAAGTGATGAACATCATCCTCACTCGCTTTGACGGAGGACCCGTTGGTCTCAATACCCTCGCGGTGTCTGTCGGCGAGGAGGCGGAGACCATCGAATCGGTCGTCGAACCGTTCCTCGTTCGAATCGGTCTCTTGACCAGGAGCCCGCGCGGTCGAGTCGCAACGCCCGCCGCCTGGCGGCACTTCGGTCTCACCCGGGGCAGCGCGGGAGCGCTCTTCGGGGATGACCTATAATTCTCTTCGGCGACCTTGAAGCCAGTCTGTCTAGACTGACTCGGTCCCACAGACTCCCGGAAGGCCCTTGAATTGAGCGCAAATATCATCATCCTTGTTGTCGCGGTCCTGTTGATCGGTTTCATGATCTTCAGCAGCCGTCGCAACCGTAAGCGTCAGAGCGACCTTCGCCAGGCCATCGTTCCCGGCGTCGAGGTGATGACCAATTTCGGCCTGTACGGAAAGCTTCTCTCCGTCGATGAGGCGACCAACGTTGCCGAGATCGAGACGACGCCGGGCACCATCGTGCGTGTCCACCGCCAGACGCTGAGCAAGGTCGTCACTCCGGAGGAGATCACCGCCGCCGCGGGCGAGGCCCCGCGGTCCGTCGAAGAGGCGATGGAGATCGCCAACCGCGAGCAGGCCGAGCGTGACGCGGCTGCCAAGGTCGACGCCGAGGCGCCCGCCTATGGTGAGCGCATCGACGACCCGATCACGAAGGCGACCACGAAGCGCGCGCCGCGCGCACCGAAGAAGACCGACAACTAAGCGCGGTCCAGCCGCTAACCTTGTGTGCGGTCGGCGGGAGCCGACCGGTGTCCTCATGCAGCGCATGTGAAACACGCGCCCGCACGACTACAGAAAGCTGAGTTACCAGGTGGCAAGAACCACTCCGGTCCGGAGGGCAACGCGCAGTCTCGTGTGGCTCGGCGTCATCATCATCGGTCTTGCGGCTCTCAACGTGCTCGACTTCTTCACCCTGAGCGTTCCCAAGGGAAGCTCGCAGGCAGTCACCTTCGCTCCCAAGCTCGGCCTCGACCTCATCGGTGGAACCGAGATCGTCCTGCAGCCGGAGCTCGCCAAGAACGAGACGGTCACTTCCGACCAGCTCAACCAGGCCGTCGCGATCATCCGTGAGCGTATCGATGCCGCCGGCGTGTCCGAGCCGGCGATCAGCACGCAGGGTCAGGGCGGCAGCGAGAACATCGTCGTTCAGATTCCGGGCGACCTCGACAACCAGACCCGATCGAACATCACGAAGGCCGCGAAGCTGAGTTTCCGCGCCGTTCTCGTCACCACCGCGTCTACCGCTCCGACCAGCTCGCCGACGCCCACGCCGGGCGCGACCAAGGCTCCCGCGCTCAGTGACACCCCGACGAGCAAGCCGACGAACGGGAGCGACCTGGCCTATGTCACGCCCGCGCTCCAGGCTGAGTACGACAACTTCGACTGCAACGGCAAGACCGCGGCGGCGGCAAACCTCGCGCCGGCCAACAAGCCGCTGATCACGTGCGACCAGGTAACGCCTGGTAGCGGGATAACCCCCAACAAGTACATTCTCGGACCCGTTGAACTCTCGGGCACCGGAATCACGGATGCGCAAGCCGCACTCGGAACGACGCAGCAGGGCGCGTCGAACGGAACGTGGGTTGTGGACATCAAGTTCAACAGCTCGGCGGGCACCAAGTTCGAGGCGATCGGCAACCGCCTCATCGCTCTCGACCCGCCGCGCAACGAGTTTGCTGTTGTCCTCGACGGCAAGGTCATCACGAATCCCGCGGTGCAGGGTGTCTCCTCCAATCCGCAGATCAGCGGTAACTTCACTGAGGCATCGGCGACAACGCTCGCCCAACAGCTCAAGTTCGGTGCACTTCCGATCAGCTTTAAGGTCCTCACAAGCAATAACGTGTCCGCGCAGCTCGGTTCGGCATCGCTCTTCGGCGGCCTGCTCGCTGGAGCGATCGGACTCCTGCTCGTCATCATCTACTCGTTCTTCCAGTACCGCGTGCTCGGCCTAGTCACGATCGTTTCCCTCGGACTGTCCGGAATCATCACTTACGAGCTGATCACCTATCTGTCGTGGCAGGCCGACTACCGGCTCTCGCTGGCGGGCGTCGCGGGTCTGATCGTCGCAATCGGTATCACCGCCGACTCGTTCATCGTCTACTTCGAACGAATACGAGACGAGCTTCGAGACGGTCGAGGTCTCGAATCGTCGGTCGAGGCCGGATGGCGTCGCGCGATCCGCACCATCCTTGCGTCCGACAGCGTCAACCTGCTCGCGGCACTCATCCTGTTCATCCTCGCCGTCGGAGACGTCAAGGGCTTCGCGCTCACTCTTGGTCTCACAACGATCATCGACGTCATCGTCGTGTCGCTGTTCACGCATCCCACGCTCCAGCTGCTGTCGCGCGTGCGCTTCTTCTACGAGGGCCATAGCGCGAGCGGACTCGATCCGAACGCTCTGGGCGCGATCTATCGTGGCCGAGCGCAGTTCCGCACACCCGTCGCGGTTGCCGCGCGAAACGCGGGCAGCTCGCGTGAGGCAGCGCGACGCCAGACGATTGCCGAGCGCAAGGCCGCGGAAGCCGAAGCGAATGCGGACCGCAAGGGTAAGGACTCCTGATGGCCAGTTTCTCGAAGTTCGGTAACGATCTCTACACGGGTGCGCGCTCCTACAACATCGTCGGCCACCGCCGCATCTGGTTCTCGATCGCCGGCGCGCTCGTGCTTATCGCGATCCTGGTCCCCATCTTCAAGGGCTTCAATTTCAGTGTCGAGTTCAAGGGCGGCTCACTTTTCACCGTCTCCGATGTCGGCGCGCACCCGGATCAGGCGACCGCGACGAAAGCCGTCGGACGAGCAGCGCCGGGGGAGGTTCCGACCGTTGTGATCGCGGGCCAGGGCACGGCGACTCCGGCCGTGCAGGTCACGACCAACCTGCTCACCGCCCTGAAGACGCAGGACGTCAAGGCGGAACTCGCCAAGTCGTATGACGTGCCGCAGAGTAAGGTCGCCGCCACATTCATCGGTGCGACCTGGGGCCAGGACATCACGCAGGCTGCAATCGAGGCGCTGATCGCGTTCATTGTGCTCGCGGTCATCAT
>DASXCU010000088.1:0-65664 GCA_036491035.1 Galbitalea sp.
GAGCGGCACGCAGGTGCGCATCCAGCCGAAGGTCGTGGACGCGGGCCACCACAGTCGGCGGCTCCTGCGGCTCACCGGCCTCGACGCCGGCGAGAACCAGGCCCGCCGCCTGCTCAACGACCTCGACGCCTACCGTGCCACGTTCGGCAAGCAGGATGTCGACGAGGAGATGGTCGCGCACGAGTGGCTCGCGCAGGTATTCGAGCCGGTCATCCGGGCCATCCCGAAGGATCTGCGAGGCAAGCTGGAGCCTGCCGAGATCTTCCACCAACTGCTCGATCACCGCTGGTACATGTCGCAGAACGAGGGACGGGATGTTCCGCTCGCCGAGGCCCTCGGCTCGTACGTCGATGAGGTGCTGCGTCACCGTCGGGACGAAGCGACCGTCATCGCACCGGAGACCGAGAACATCACCCTGCCCGTCGATATCATCGACGAGGACGACTGGCGGCTGAAGGTCTAAACGGAGGTTCGATGCGCGACACGGGGAAGCGCACCACCCTCGGATCGCTCGGCACGACCGCGGCACGCCATCCCGTTCTCACGCTCGGTGCATGGGTTCTGGTTCTCGCGGCGATCCTCGCGACCGCCATCCTCGGACTCGGCGGACAGTCGCTCTTCGGCCGCCTCGCGAACGGCGCGCCCTCGGTGCAGCAGGAGAGTTACCACGGCCAGCAGCTGCTGACGCCTTCGACGAAGAGCACGACCTACACGCTGCTCGTCCACGGCGTCGATCTCGACTCGACACGACTCATGAGCGCCGCGAGCTCCCTCGGGACTGAGGTTGCGGCGCTGCCGCGGTCGCGGTACATCGATCCCCTCGCCGCGCCACTTCGAGCGGATGGGAGCCGCCAGCCCGTACTGTCCGCGCTGTTCTCGAAGGATGGCCGTGGTGTACTGCTGTCGGTGTCCACGCTTGGGCTGGGCCGCGCGGCACCGACCGCCGTCGCGGAAGCGAAGGTTCGAGCGCTCCTCGATTCGACGGCGACCGAGCTGCGGCGCGATTTCCCGCGCGCGACTGTCGCAGTCGGTGGAGGCTCGCTGCTGCTTGACTCGCTGCTCGGCCAGTCGAGCAAGGACCTCGAGCGTGGAGAGACGGTCGCGCTGCCGATCGCGCTCGTCGTGATGCTGGTCGTGTTCGGAGGTTTCATCGCAGCGGGGCTACCGCTGCTCGGTGCGATCGCATCCATTCTCGGGGCGTTCGGGGCCGTCTTCGCCGCGACGTTCGCAATCGATATCGATGCGACCGTCATCAACGTGATCACGGCCGTCGGCCTCGGATTGTCGATCGACTACGGGCTGCTCCTGGTCAGTCGATTCCGGGAGGAGTATCGAAGCCGAGGCGGCGGGGTCGGACTCGACCCGGATGCGCGGCGCCTCCTGCGCATCGAGGCCATCGGCGCGACGACGGCGAGCGCCGGCCGGACGGTCGCATTCTCGGGGACGACGTTCGCGATCGCATCCCTCGGACTCCTCGTGTTCGAACCCGCCATCGTGCGGGAGATCGGGCTCGCCTCCGTATTCGTGACGGTGTTCTCGATGCTCTCCGGTCTCACTCTCATGCCCGCCCTGCTCAGCGTCGCCGGCGAACGGCTCGCCCGGCCGGGCGTGCTGACCCGGGTGCCGGGCGTTCGTCGGGTCATGGGGCGATTCGGTGACGTTGCGCCCGACGACGGATTCTTTTCCCGGCTCACGCGGCGCGTGCAGCGACATCCGGCGATCGTCACGATCGCGTGCGCCGTGCTGCTCCTCGTAATCGGCAGTCCGCTTCTGTCACTGCAGCTCGCCAACACGAGCGTGGATGCGATCCCCCGGGTCTCCACCCAATACGTCTTCACGACGACCGTTGTCGACGATTTCTCGGATGCCGCAACGCCCCGCATCGAACTCGTCACGCGAACCAGGGCGGACGCCGTCAGGTGGTCGCACGCGGTGAGCTCGCTGGCCGGCGTGAAGTCGATTGCGGCACCACAGCAGTCCGGCCGGGGCTGGGGTGCGATCGTTCGCGTCAACGGCAGTGACGGCGTGAACGTGGTGCGCAGCATCCGCGCCTCTCCGCCAGCCTTCGATCACTGGGTGACCGGTCTCGACGCGAGCACCGCCGACCTCGCCGACTCGCTCGCGCGAGGCTCGCCGCTGGCTCTGCTGATCATCGTGCTGGGCACGGTGGTCCTGCTGTTCCTCATGACCGGTTCGCTCATCGTTCCGATCAAGGCGCTCATCGCGAGCGCCCTGTCGCTCGGCGCGGCGATGGGCGCGCTGGTGTGGGGATTCCAGGACGACAACTTCGCCGGCATACTCAATTTCAACGCCAACCACGTTTACGGGGTGGACGTGATCGTGCTGCTGCTGACGATCGTGTTCGGCTTCGGGCTCGCGATGGACTACGAGATGTTCCTGCTCTCGAGGATCAAGGAGAGACTGGATTCCGGAACGGACCCGCGGGAATCGATCGCGCTCGGCCTGCAGCGATCCGGCCGGATCATTACCTCCGCCGCGCTCATCATCATCGTCGTGTTCGCGGGCTTCGCGCAGGGCGACCTGATGATCATCAAGCAGCTCGGTATCGCGCTGGCCGTGGCGGTGCTGTTCGACGCGACCCTGGTGCGCTGCCTGCTCGTGCCGGCGTTCATGACGTGGCAGCAGAACATCATGTGGTGGGCGCCTCGCTGGGCCAAACGCCTGCACGCACGGATCGGCCTCAGCGACTAGCGCCCTCCCGCATGCCTTTTCAGGAGGGTGTTACTTCGCGCGGCGCTTCGCGATCTCGTAGAGGGCGACGCTGACGGCGATGCCGGCGTTGAGGGATTCGGTCGCCGCCGAAATCGGGATCGAGACCACGGCATCGCACGTGTCGGTGACGAGGCGAGAGAGCCCCTTGCCCTCGCTCCCGACGACGAGTAACACCGGCTCGTTCGCCAGCTGGAGCGACGGCAGGTCGATGTCGCCGCCGCCATCCAGCCCGAGTACGAAGACGCCGCGCTGCTTGAAGTCCTTCAGCGTCTGCGTCAGGTTGGCGGCCATGGCAACCGGTGTGCGGGCGGCCGCGCCCGCAGACGTCTTCCAGGCCGACGCGGTGAGCCCGACCGACCGACGCTGCGGAACGATAACCCCCTGGCCACCGAATGCGGCAACCGACCGGATGATCGCACCGAGGTTGCGCGGGTCGGTGATGCCGTCGAGCGCCACGAAGAGCGGCTTCTGGCCGCGACTGATGGTCTTCTCGAGCAGGTCGACCGGGTGCGCGTACTCGTACGGCGGAACCTTGAGCGCGAGGCCCTGGTGCACCGAATCGAAGCCGGCCAGTCGATCGAGTTCCGGACGCATGACTTCGAGCACCGGAAGGCCGCGGTGGTTGGCGAGGTTCAGGACCTCCTTGACGCGATCATCCACCTCGATCCGCGTCGCGACGTAGAGAGCGGTCGCCGGAATCTTCGCGCGGAGAGCTTCCAGTACCGAGTTGCGTCCGGTGACGACCTCGCTCTCGTCCGCTGTCTTGTTGCGGCTGCGCGGGCGTGAGTTCTGCGGAGCGCCGCCTGAGGATGTGCCCGAGCGACCACGGCCGCCGGCCGCCTCGTATCGTTCGGCAGCTGCCTTGCGCTTGCCCGCGGGATGGTACGGACGATCCTCCGCCTTCGGCGTCGGCTTCTTGCCCTCGAGAGCCTGCCTGCCCTGGCCACCCGAGCCGACCTGCTTGCCCTTGCTGCCCTGGCGGACGGCGCCCGGACGTCCCTTGCGGGCTCCGTCGGTGTTTTTCATGTCTCGATGCTCCAATGTGTGCCCGTAGGCGAATCTTCAACCGTAATGCCTGCAGCCGCGAGTTCGTCGCGGATGCGGTCGGCGGCCGCGAAGTCCTTCGCCGCCCGAGCCGTCTTCCGGTCCTCGATCAGCCGCTCGACGAGAACGCCCAGCGCCCGATCGGCGGGAGCGGATGTGACGGTTCGCCACTCCGGCGAGTGCGGGTTGATGCCCAGCACCTCCGTCATCGCCGTGACCTCGCCACGGATCCGCGCGGCAGTCGCAAGATCCTCGTCGTCGAGAGCCGCGTTGCCCGCGCGCACACGTTCGTGAAGCACCGCGAGCGCCTGCGGGATGGCGAGGTCGTCATCCATCGCCCCGCCGAACTCGGCGGGAAGAACCGGCGCACCGCTTCCGGCAAACCGCGTGTCCTCGAGACGCCGACTCACTCGATCGAGGAACGACTCGATGCGATCGAGAGCCGCCTCGGCCTCGACGAGCGCGCCCTCGTGATAGTCGATCGTGGAACGGTAGTGCGCCGAGCCGAGGTAGTACCGCACAACGAGCGGCCTGGCCATCGCGAGAAACTCGGATGCGAAGATCGAGTTGCCCAGTGACTTCGACATCTTCTGGCCGTTCACATTGACCAGCCCGTTGTGTACCCAGTAGTTCGCGAACGCATCCCCGGCCGCGGTCGACTGGGCGATCTCGTTCTCGTGATGCGGGAAGCGCAGGTCGAGCCCACCGCCGTGGATGTCGAACTGCGGGCCCAGATAACGGGACGACATCGCCGAGCACTCGATGTGCCATCCGGGCCGACCCGCACCCCACGGACTGGCCCACGACGCGGACGTCGGCTCCGTCGGCTTCCAGCCCTTCCAGAGGGCGAAGTCCTGCGGTGCCCGCTTGCCGCGCGGATCCGCGTCGGTCGCGGCCTCCATGTTCTCGGGCTTCTGGTTGGTGAGCTCGCCATAGGACGGCCAGCTACCGGTGTCGAAGTAGACGTCACCCGAATCGTCTGCGGCCGGATACGCGTGGCCACTCTCGATCAGCCGGGTGATGAGCGCCTGCATTTCGGCGACGCTCGCGGTCGCTCTCGGCTCGTAGGTCGGAGCAAGGATGCCCAGCTGCCGATAGCCATCAGTGAATTCGAGCTCGGTGCGGTAGGCGAGAGCCCACCACTCCTCCGACTCGGTCGAGTTCGCGAGGATCTTGTCGTCGATGTCGGTCACGTTACGCACCAGCGTGACCGAGTATCCGCGGTACGTGAACCAGCGACGCCACAGGTCGTAGACGAGCGCGGAGCGGAGGTGACCGATGTGGGGCGACGACTGCACGGTGGGACCGCAGACGTAGATACCGGCCTGGCCGTCGACGAGGGGAACGAAGTCCCGGGTGGCCTGGGCCTTGGTGTCGTAGAGCCGAATGGTCACGGGGACGAGTTTATCGGCGCGCTTCCCGCGTTACGCGGAAAGGAGAGCGGTGGCTATCGCGGCGAGACCCTCGCCGCTGCCGGTGAAGCCGAGCCCGTCCGACGTGGTGGCCGCGACACTGACCGGCGCCCCGATCACATCGCTCAGGTGCTTCTCCAGCTCACTGCGACGAGCCGCGAGCCGCGGGCGATTTCCCATCACCTGCACGGCGACGTTCTGGATGGCGAACCCGGCACCGAGCACGAGTTCGAGCGTCGCCCGCAGGAATACTTCACCGTGCGCGTTCTCGAATCGCGGATCGGCGGTGCCGAACCTGCTGCCGAGGTCGCCGAGACCGGCCGCCGACAGCAGCGCGTCGCAGATGGCGTGGGACAGCGCGTCGCCGTCGCTGTGACCGGCGAGGCCCGGCTCATCCGGCCAGTGCAGGCCGCCCAGCCACAGCGGAACCGAGTCGTCGTAGGCGTGGATGTCGATGCCGATACCGGACCGGAATCCGCCGGACTCGACCAGTGACTGCGCTCGGCGCAGGTCCCACGGGGTCGTGATCTTGAAGGCGTGCGCGTCTCCTTCGATGACGCGAACTGTGTGGCCGGCAGCGGCGAAGACGGCGGCATCGTCCGTGTAATCCTGGGTCGCCGCGGCGTAGGACTCGGTCAGTTCGACCCGCGGGAATCCCTGCGGCGTCTGGATTGCACTGAGTACGGAACGATCGACGGTTTCGAGCGCGACATCCTGCTCGGTTCGTTTGAGGGTGTCGGCAACGGGAAGTCCGGGAATGACGCCCTGACCGGACGCGCGCACCCGAGCGATGACGGCCTCGAACAGCGCGGTCGGCGTGAACGGCCGGGCGGCATCGTGCACCAGCACCACGCCCACGTCCGGCCACAGCGCGTCGAGTCCTGCCCCGACGGATGCCTGGCGGCTCGCGCCACCGGCGACAACGCTGGCGTATTCGATCGCGGCGCCCGCAGCGTCCCGAATCTCATTCTGTGCAAGAAGGAGCTGATCCGCCGGCACGACGACAACGACCTGGGCTGGCTCGGTCATCTCGAAGATCGGCTCGAGGGCGCGACGAAGGATCGTCGAACCACCGAGCGAGACGAACGCCTTAGGGAGTTCAGCACCCAGTCGCGAGCCGGAGCCCGCGGCAACGACCACTACGCCAACCGTTGCTGTCGTCATGACTCCGCCAGAAGTGACTTAGGGCAAGCCCTGCCCGAAGGGAGAATTCAGGAAGCCAGTACCTCGTCGAGAACCGTCGAGGCCTTCTCTTCGTCCGTCTTCTCGGCGAGCGCAAGCTCGGAGATCAGGATCTGCCGGGCCTTCGCGAGCATGCGCTTCTCGCCGGCGGACAGGCCGCGGTCCTGATCACGACGCCACAGGTCGCGGACGACCTCCGACACCTTGATGACGTCACCGGACGCCAGCTTCTCGAGGTTCGCCTTGTAGCGACGCGACCAGTTGGTCGGCTCCTCTGTGAACGGAGCGCGAAGAACCTCGAACACCTTGTCGAGTCCCTCGCGACCAATAACGTCTCGGACGCCGACGAGGTCGACGTTGTCGGCCGGTACCTCGATCGTGAGGTCGCCCTGGGTGACGTTGAGCTTCAAATAGAGCTTCTCTTCGCCCTTGATGATCCTCTTCTTCACCTCGGTGATCGTTGCTGCGCCGTGATGGGGGTAAACGACGGTCTCGCCGACTTCAAAAAGCATGTATGGGGCTCCATTCGAGGAGACCCAGTTTATCACAGCGAGGTCACAGCTTGAGGGGACGGTCTGGGGCGCCCCGCGACGCGGGAACGACCGTCCCGAGTCGGTAGGATTGTGGCCAACAGTTCTGTAGCTCTTGGAGGGTTTTCGTGAAGCGACGCATCGCTGTTGCCGCGGTTCTTGCGGTCGGGGTTGCCCTCGGCTCTACCGGCTGCACATTCCTGGCCCCCCAGGCGACGCTCATCAAGTACAACCCGAGCGATGGGGTGTCGACCAACATCGGCAAGCTGCAGGTGCGCAACGCATTCGCGATCAGCCCGAAGGGGACGGACGCCAACCTGATCGGTGTCTTCATCAACAGCGGCACCTCACCGATCGACGTCGAGCTGCAATACACCGCGCACGCGAAAGGCGAGTCGCAGGTGTTGACCACCCACTTCGAGCTCGAGCCCGGCAAGCCGGTGTCCTACGGCAACCCCGGCGTGAAGCAGATTGTCTTCCGCAACGCGGACGTGAAGCCGGGCGCCCTGTTGAAGATCTTCATCCAGTACGGAAGCACCGCGGGCCAGAACCTGCTCATCCCTGTGCTCGACGGATCGCAGGCCGCCTACTCGACCCTGAAGCCGTCACCGCTCCCGAAGCCGACTCCGACCGCGACGGTCACACCGACGTCGACGCCCACACCCAGTAACTAGAGTTCAACCAGCAATCACGCCTCGAAGCGGTAACCAAGGCCGCGGACGGTCAGCAGCATTGTCGGCTCGGACGGGTTGGCCTCGATCCGCGAGCGGATGCGCTTGATGTGCACGTCGAGCGTCTTCGTGTCGCCGTAGTAGTCGGCACCCCAGACCCGGTCGATCAGCTGGCCGCGGGTGAGAACACGCCCAGCGTTGCGGAGCAGTACCTCGAGCAACTCGAACTCCTTGAGCGGCATCTTGGTCTCCTTGCCGGAGACGGCGACGGTGTGCCGCTCGGTGTCCATCCGCACGGTGCCGGCCTCGAGCACGGCCTCGCTTTCGACCTCGTCCTCGACGCGACGGCGCAGGATGGCCCGGATGCGAGCCAGCAGTTCCCGCGATGAGTACGGCTTCGTGACGTAATCATCCGCACCGAGCTCGAGCCCCACGACGATGTCGATCTCACTGTCCTTGGCCGTCAGCATGATGATCGGCACACTGGAACGGCTGCGGATCTCGCGGCAGACCTCGGTCCCGGAGAGGCCCGGGAGCATGAGGTCGAGCAGTACGAGATCCGTGCCGTTGCGATCGAACTCGGCAACCGCGACGAGGCCATCGGCGCAGATCGTTGGCTCGTAGCCCTCCCGCTCCAGCAGGAACGCGAGCGGTTCGGCGAGCGACGGCTCGTCTTCGACGATCAGGATTCTGGTCACTGTGCTGCTCCTAGGCTTGCTGCGGTTGCCGGTGATGCCTCCGGCAGACGAATGGTGAAGGTCGAGCCCTTACCGGGCTGCGACCAGACGCGAACGTCGCCGCCGTGATTCTGGGCGACGTGTTTGACGATGCTCAGGCCGAGCCCGGATCCGCCCGTGTTGCGCGACCTTGCGGGGTCGCTTCGGTAGAACCGCTCGAAGACACGATCCTTTTCGTCGTCGGGGATTCCGACGCCCTGGTCTGTCACCGCGATCTCGACGATTCCGTCGGCGTTGCTGACGCCGATGCCGACGCGCGAGTTGTCGGGCGAGTACTGGATCGCGTTCGCAATCAGGTTGTGCAGGGCAACGACGAGTAGCGCCTCGTCGCCGTAGACGTACGCCTCGTCACCACCGGTAATCAAATGGATGCCGTGCGAGTCCGCCGCGACGTTGTTCTGGTCGACCGCGAGCGCGAGCACGCTCTCGACGTCGATGAGCTCGGGTTTGGTCAGCGCATCCGCGGCCTGCAGCCGGGACAGCTGGATGATCTCCTGTGTGATCTTGGCGAGCCGCTCGGACTCCTTGGTCAGGCGTTTGGCGAACTTCTTGACCTGTTCGGGTTCATCCTTCGCGCTGACCAGCGCCTCGGCCAGCAGCCCGACGGCGCCGATCGGCGTCTTCAGTTCGTGGCTGATGTTGGCGACGAAGTCGCGGCGGACCTCTTCGAGGCGGTAACCCTCAGTGCGGTCCTCGGCGATCAGGAGCACGTAGCGGGCGCCCAGGCGAGCGACGCGAACCCAGAGGTAGATGCTCGCCTCCCCGATCGGGCCGCGAGCCAGCTGTACCTCTTTGGTGACAACCTCACCCGTTCGACGAACCTTGTCGACCATCGTGATGAGCTCGGGATGAACGAGCGCCCTGTTCCACACGAGACCGAACGCCAGCGCGCCCGGCGAGGCCTTGACCACGGTGTTCGACGGGTCGATCACCACGCCCGCGGACTCGAGGGTGTCGAGCACCTGGTCGACGCCATCCGGAACCGCGGTGTTCGCGACCTCGGCGGCGTCCTGACCTCGCCGAGCCGCGGAAAAAATGACCACCGTAATGCCTGCGCCCAGAAGCACGCCAACCGCTAGGGCGAGGGGCACCAGCGTTGCGGGGTCCATAGCGACTAGATTAGTTACTACTTGGGCTGGCCCGAGGGGCCGGTAGCAATTGCCCGCGAGGCTTTGAAAAAAGTTCAGAAGGTGGCCACCCGGCGTTAACTTTGGCGGGCCACTGTGGGCCAATAAGTGTGCGGGTTTGCCGTGCCCGCAGTGAAGGGAATCAGGCTATGCGCGAAGTCTTTCAGCAAGAGTTGCGCGAGGTGCAGGATCGCCTCGTCGAGATTGCTGATCTGGTCGCCGTCTCGATCGAGCACGCGACCCGCGCATTCAACGAATCGAACGTCTCCCTCGCCGAGACGGTGATTGCCGACGACAGCAAGATCGACGTCCTCGCGCTGGAGCTCGACGAGCTCGCCATCAACATCCTCGCCCGCCAGCAACCAGTCGCCCGCGATCTTCGCATCGTTGTGAGCGCGCTTCGAATCAGCGCTTCGCTGGAGCGCATGGGTGACATGAGCGAGCACATTGCGCAGCTTGCGCGCTACCGCTTCCCGGACAAGGTCGTTCCGAAGAGCCTTCGACCCACCTTCAAGGAGATGGGTGCGCTCGATGTCGAGATCGCCAGGAAGCTCGTCGAACTGCTGAAGACCGAGGACACCGACGTGGCCGAGGCTATCCGCAACGAGGACGACAGGATCGACGCCCTGCACCTCTCGGTGTTCGACAAGGTGCTCGGCGAGACCTGGAAGGGCGAGGCGATCGACACGGTCGACTCCACACTCGCGTCGCGCTACCACGAGCGTTTCGCAGACCACGCGGTGTCTATCGCCAAGAAGGTCCAGTACCTCGCCACGGGCGACTGGATCCCCGCCGAGGCCTGAGCCTTTCTCGATTAGGCTGCCCGAGTGACTTCTCGGGCTGTCCTCGCTTTTCGTCGTCTGCCCGTACAGGAACGAGTGGCCCTCCTGATCGCGCTGGGGCTTGGCGCGCTGGCTACCATCGGGCAGGGCATCGTCTTCTTCTCGGCGGACGACTCGGCGTTCGATGCCGGGATGTTCGTCACGATCGTGTTCAGTTCACTGGCCGGTATCGCGCTCGCGTTCGAGGTCGATGTGTTCCCGACTTCGCTGGATGAGCAGGAGAACCATCGCAAGGGACGGCAACTGATCACCGACATGGAGCAGACGCTGCTGGTCTGCGCCGTCGAGCTCGTGCTCGGCGAGGTTCTCTTTCTTCTCGCCCTCTCGATCGGTGCGCCGGGCCTCGATGGCGACGTCTCGATCATCCTCGCGCCCGTGCTCGTCGGAGTTCTCCTCGGGGGAATGTTCTGCCTGCTCGGCCTGCTCGTCGGCATGCTGATTGCCTGGCCGCTGGTGCACCTCGCGCGGTACCTGACCGGTCGACGGACCCACAAGCCCACCAATCCGGTTACCGTGCCGCTGGCGCTGCTGTTTCTCACGCTCGTCGCGATGGCGATCCTGTCCACTTTCGGCACGAATCCGCCGGACGTGATCGGAACGCCGACGGGTCGCGGGCTCTACGACATCGTGTTCCTGTACACGAACTACAGCGGCACGCCATCGCAGCAGGTTCTGGCGTGGATCGCTCGAGTGCTCGGCCTGGTGATCGCCCTCGAGGTCATCTGGATCCGACTGGCCGGGCACGTGCACGGCGTCGGCGCGGGCATGACTATTGGTCGCCGGTAGCGGAATCGACTGAACCGAGCACCTCGGTGCCGTTCCAGGTCATCCCCCGATAGTAGATGCGGTCGCCGTCCGATCGCGTGATGTGCAGGTCCTCGACCTCCGGAATGGCGGACTCCCAGCGGATACCGTCAGCGCCGATCGCTGTTATGCCGTGCCAGTCACCGATGAGCAGGAGGCCGTGGTCGACGTTGCCCGCAACGCGCACGGGCGTGAGACCCAGATCGATGTGGTTTCCCGTGCGGGCCTCGACCCACACGACGCGATCGGGTAGCGCGACCACGCACAGGTGGTCGGGGCTTGGTGTGCCGTACAGCCCGCCGACGCCGTTGAAGCCGGCGGACAGCACCCAGGGCTCGGCGCCCGACGGCCGGATGATCGCGACCGGCGCGGGCGTGGGAAGCGACGATTCTCCGCGAATCTCGCGGATCGGCATCCCCCACTCGCCGTCGCCGGGGTACTCGATGTCGGACTCGACTTCGTAGTCGGTCCGGAATCCGAGATCGTCGAAGATGACTATTTCTTGCCCTGGTTCGCGACCGCGGCGGCCCCCGCGGCGGCGGCCTCGGGGTCGAGGTACGCGGCCGGCTTGACGGGGACGAAGTCGTCATCGAGTTCGTAGACCAGCGGGATACCGGTTGGGATGTTGAGTTCGGCGATCTCGGCGTCGCTGATGCCGTCGAGGTGCTTCACCAGCGCGCGCAGCGAATTGCCGTGGGCGGTAACGAGAACGGTGGCGTCTCCGACAAGGTCCTTCGTGATGTCCGAGTGCCAGTACGGCAGCAGTCGATCGATCACGAGCTTGAGGGACTCGGTGCGCGGAATCTCGCCATCGATGTGCGCGTACCGCTCGTCGTGCACCTGGCTGTACTCCGCGTCGTCGGCGAGTACGGGCGGCGGAACGTCGAAGCTGCGGCGCCACTCCTGGAACTTCTCCGGGCCGTACTTCTCGAGCGTCTCGGCCTTGTCGAGCCCCTGCAGCGCACCGTAGTGGCGTTCGTTGAGGCGCCAGCTGCGCTTAACCGGGATCCACAGCCGGTCGGCGACCTCGAGCGCGAGGTTGGCCGTTTGGATGGCACGGGTGAGCACGCTCGTGTACAGGATCTCGGGCTTCAGTCCGGACTCCGCGAGCAGCTCGCCGGCGCGCTTCGCCTCGGTGATCCCCTGATCGCTGAGGCGGACATCCACCCAGCCCGTGAAGAGGTTCTTCTGGTTCCAGTCCGAGTTGCCGTGGCGTAGCAGGATGAGCGTCGAGGTCATCCTCCAAGCCTATTGGTCTCGCCGGGCGCGATCCGAGGGCACGAGAGAATGGAGGCATGGTCGAGGGACGCATCACGCGCGGGACGACCGGCGTGAACCGACTCCGGCGCATCGACCGGTGGATCGCAACGTTCCCCGTCCTTCGCCAGACTCCCGATCCCCTCGTCGTCGACCTCGGATACGGTGCGAGCGCGACGACGAGCCTCGAACTGCAGTCCCGGCTCGCCCGCGTGCGGCCGGATGTCGAGGTGATCGGCATCGAGATCGACCCCGAGCGCGTTGCTCGTGCGAGCCAGGATGCCCGGCCCGGCGTCAGCTTTGCACTGGGTGGATTCGAAGTCCCGCTCCGCGGAGACCGCCGGGCGACGGTCATCCGGGCGCTCAATGTGCTCCGGCAGTACGACGAATCCGAGGTGGGACCCGCCTGGGATCGGATGCTCGCGCGCCTGCAGCCGGACGGCCTGCTCGTCGAGGGCACCTGTAACGAGGTCGGGCGCGTGTGCTCGTGGGTCAACCTCGACCCGACCGGGCCACTGAGCCTCACCATAAGCCTGCGTCTCGAGGAGCTGGATAGACCCTCGATCGTTGCCGAACGGCTTCCCAAGGCGCTCATCCATCGCAACGTTCCCGGCGAGCGCGTGCACGAATTCCTTCGCGCCCTTGACCGGCACTGGCAGGTCAACGCGCCGCTATCGGTCTACAGCCCGTCCCAGCGCTGGATCGCGACGGCCACGGGGATGCGAGCCGACGGCTGGCCGGTTCTGGGAACGAAAGCGCGCTGGCGCCTCGGCGAACTCACCGTCGCGTGGGAGTCGGTCGCTCCGGCCTAGAGCGTCGGCAGCAGTGTTCGCGCGTCGTCGATCGTGTAGCCCGTCGCAATCAGAAGATCGACGACGAGCGGGCGACACAACAGGACGAACACCGTCTCAGTGACCGGTGCGTGCGGCATCAGCTTCTCCGGGTCAAGCGTCGGCGCAAGCTTCCGCAGTTCAATCCCTGCCTCGTTCAGTTTGATCGGGTCGTCGATCGCGTCACCCATGAGGTCGATGACACCCGTGATGGCAGAGAACAGGTCGATGAGTTCGGCTCGCCCGCCGCCCTCCTTGAGCAGGAAATAGATCCGACGTGAGATCACCCTCAGATGGCGCGCCGCCAAATCGAAGCCCTCGAGGATGGCCTGCTGTCGTCGAAGATCGGGCAGTTGCCGCCGAAGCAACGGTGCAATCCGGGCGACAGCGATGGCGGAGTCCAGCGACGTCCCCCAGTTGTCGATCAGCGCCTGGGTCCTGCGCAGACGTTCGAAGGCCAGGGATGCGGCAGGAAGGTTCGATTCGGTCAGTCCTTCGACGAGTGACGCCATCGACTGGGAGAGCGTGGACGCGAGGGCGTGTGCATCCCGCAGCGCGATTCGGCGCGTGTCCCGAGGGATGAGCGCGGTGAGAAGGAGTGCAACGACACCGGCAACGAGGCCATCGATGCTGCGCGTAAACGGTCCGCCGACCGGCGTCGGCAGGATGATGACCAGCGCGCTCTGCGTCGCGGCGGCGAGCGCGAACGCCGGATTCGGCGAGAGTGCCCGGGCCACCAGGATCGTGATCAGGACTACCAGCGCGAGCTGCCAGATTCCCGCCCCGATGACGAGTCGCAACAGCTCGCTCAGCACGATGCCGATCAGGATCCCGAGGGTGGACTCCACGACCTTCCGCGGCCTTGCATCCCGAGCGAATCCGAGGGTCGAGACGACGACCGTGACAGCGATGAACGGTGTTGCGTGCCCGAGAACGAAGTGGGCGAACGAGTAGCTGAGCAGGACACCCAGCACGATCTGGAGCGCCGCGGGAATCGAGTTGACTGCTCGGCGGCCGATCACCTTGGCGTCGAGCCGCCGCTTCAGGCGACGCTCAAACCTGCGGAGCGCGTCACCCGACCCGGTCATCGCGTGGCGCGGAGTTTGGGCAGCTTAGGAATGTCGGCCTCGGCGCCCGCGGAGGGCGGCACGATGACCTGCTGGGCGGCGGCGACATCGGCATCCGTCGCCCGCACCACGAGGTCGAGGCCCGGATCGGTCGACCGCTTGAGGACGGCGAGCGCGATCGGGCCGAGCTCGTAGTGGATCGCCGCCGAGGTCACGTGTCCGACCTCGGTGTCGCCAGCGAGAACGAGATCGTCGTGCTTCGGCAGCACGCCCTCCGAGCCGTCGAGGTGGAGCAGCACCAGTCGCCGCGGTGGATGACCGAGGTTGTGCACCTTTGCGATGGTCTCCTGCCCGCGGTAGCAACCCTTGGTCAGGTGCACCGCCGAGCGCAGCCAGTCGAGTTCGTGCGGGATGGTGCGGTCATCCGCTTCTGTTGACAGGCGCGGACGCCAGGCGGCGATGCGGAGGGCTTCGAGCGCCAGCGTTCCCGCGGCCGGCAGCGCCGCGACCGCCGCGAGATCGGCTCGCGGAACGAGGACCTCGCTGTAGGTCCAGGACGCCGACGGATGCTCGGTGGTGAGCGAGTATTGGTGACCGCCGCGCTGAACCGCGATCCACGGGTCGTGCCAGACGAGCGGAATCCCGTTCGGCTGCGCGGCGGCAATTGTCGGACGCCCGAGGGTACCGATCGTCGCGTACTCGACGGTCGCATCGATGACCTCGACGCGCAGCATGAACACCATCCGCCGCAGCCAGGCCGCGAGACCCTCCGCCTCGGCTGCCTCCAGCAACAGCCAGGTCGTGACGCCGTCGTCGACCAGTCGGATGTCGTACTCGAGTCGCCCGGTCGGGTCGAGGAGCAGCGTCTCCGCCGACTCCCCCGGCGCGAGTTTCGCAATCGACTGCGACGTGAGCGAGTCGAGCCAGGTGAGCCGGTCCTCGCCCGTCAGCGCCAGAACCGCACGGTCTGACAGGTCGACGATCGCCTCGCCTGCGGCAAGCCGTTGCTGCTCGCCCAGCGGGTTGCCGTAGTGCTCGGGCGGTGCTCCGACCGCGCCGGGCAAAAATTCGAACGGGTCGTTACTCAAGACGCTCCAGCCTCCCCGACGCGTGCGTGCGCAGGTCCTGGCCGAGTGCCGCAATGTCCCAGGCCCAGAGCAGCGCGCCATCCACGAGTCCGTAGATGCGCGTCGCGGCGGCGTACTCCTTAGCGGTCGCCGAACGCATGACCGCGTCGGTGGCGAGATCGATTCGTGGCCCCTTGACCCGGCCGAGGTAGAGCTCGTGCACGCCGCCGGGATGGATCAGCGAAACCTCGATATCGAAACCGTCCGCATCGTTGCGAAGCGTCTCGACCGCCTCCGCCGTCTGGAACGGACGCACCTCGGTCGCCGGCAGAAGTGCCGGACCCGGATCGCCGTCACCGAGTGCCCGGCTCAGCCGCCAGTAACCCAGTTCGCTCGCGAGTGGAGTGAGTTCTTCGTTGAGCAGCCAGGTCTGCGACGAGTAATTGAGGTAGGGCAGGCCATCCTGACTGAACGACACCCGCTGGCCGAACTCGTACTCGCGAACGTCCGAACCGATCGTGTAGTGGACGACGCCAGTCCCCTCCCAGATACCGATCAGCCAGGACAGCGGAGCGATCTCCGCCGGAATGTTGGTATCGAGATTGAACACTGAGCGAGGCGAGGCAGCGGGGCGACTGCGCCCTAGCGCTGACCCCTGAAGAGGTTGACCAGCACGGTGAGCGAAACGAACCCGATCGCGATGACCGCCAGCACGAGCAGGCCGACGAAGGTGAGTTCGAGTGCAACGATCATGTCGAGAATTCTACGCGCCCGTCAGCACGAGTATGCCGGTGGCGACCGCGAGCAACACGACCGCGCCGCCGATACTGGCCGCCATCCGCAGCACGAGCCCCTCCTTGGACGGCAGCGCCAGTTGGATGACGAAGGTCAGAAGCACCACGACAGCCAGCACCACCGCGAGCCAGCGGTAGATGCCGGAGGGCGACGCGATCACCCCCACCAGTACGGCGCCCGCGATGGCAACCACCCAGACAGGGACGATGCTCGCAAGACGGGAGGTCACATGACCATGCTAGGGCGCTTGTAGACTGTCCCACACGCACTTTGGAGGTCCCGTGGCGCAGCTGTTGATCCTGACTTCTGCGGTCGACAACGAGGTTCTTCCCGCACTCGGTCTGTTGAGCCATCGCACGCGGCAGATCCCGGCGTCGCCGGCATCGCTTATCAGCGCCCCGACCTGCGACCTCATCTTCGTGGACGCGCGACAGGATCTGGCAAGCGCGAAGTCGCTCTGCAAGATCCTCCGCACGACCGGACTGAACGTGCCGCTCATGCTCATCCTCACGGAGGGCGGTCTCACGGCTGTCAGCCCGGACTGGGGTGTCGACGATGTCGTGCTCGAGAGCGCCGGACCCGCAGAGGTGGATGCTCGCATCCGGCTGGTCATCGGGCGTTCGGTCGAAGACAAGTCGAGCTCGAAGATCCAGGCTTCCGGAGTCGTCATCGACGAGGCCAGTTATTCGGCGAAGGTGCACGGTCGTCCCCTCGATCTCACCTTCAAGGAATTCGAGCTGCTCCGGTTCTTCGCGACGCATCCATCCCGCGTCTTCACTCGCGAGCAGTTGCTGAGCGAGGTGTGGGGCTACGACTACTTCGGTGGCACCCGCACGGTCGACGTTCACGTGCGGCGCCTGCGCGCCAAGCTCGGCGACCTCGAATCGCTCATCGGAACCGTGCGCAACGTCGGCTACCGCTTCAACGTGTACGAGGAAGAGACTGAGCGACTTGAGCGAATCGGTTCCTGACTGGGTCGTCGCGCTCATCGCTCGCGCCAGGACCGCTGATGGGGCACCCCCGTTCTCGGACCAGTCGCTCGTCGACTACCGAACCGGTCGGCGCGACCTCGTCGCGATCGACGAGGACGCCGCGGGACTGGTCTCACGGAACGAAGCGGAGTTCGTCGTGGACCCGGGCGCCCGCGGTCGTGGCCTCGGGACTCAGCTCCTCGAGACGCTGTTGGCTCGCGGGGCGACGCTGTTCTGGGCGCATGGTGACGCACCGGCGGCGCGAGCGCTCGCGGCGTCGCACGGGCTGACCGCCGTGCGGGAGCTCCTGCACCTGGTCGGCACGGTCTCGCTCCCCGCTCGGGTCGAACCCGTCGGGACCTTCGTCGTCGGGATCGACGAGGACGGGTGGGTCGCCCTCAACGCGCGTACGTTCGCCCACCATGCGGAGCAGGGCGCTGTAACACGGGAGGATGTCGAGCAACTCGAGACCGAAGCCTGGTTCAGCGCGGAGAACTTCCTGGTGCTCCGACGCGGCGGCAGGATGATCGGATACTGCTGGCTGAAGGTCGAGGACGGGCGCGGCGAGTTCTATGTCGTGGGCGTCGACCCTGAGCACCAGGGCGAACATCTCGGAGCGCTTCTGTTCGACGCGGGACTGGCACGACTGGCCGCCCTGAACATCCACGATGCCCACCTCTACGTCGAGGCCGACAACGAGCCGGCCCTGCGCCTCTATCGGGCCCGCGGCTTCGTGCAGGACGCCATCGACATCCAGTACGCCCTCTCCTGAATACCTTTTTCAGGAACTCGTGTGACCACAGTTGCTGGATTGGCTGAATGGACCACATCCATCTAACTCGCCACGCCCTCCCCAACGGTTCCTGAAAAAGGTAAATGCGGATGGGGTGTCGACGGTTAAGCACGCGTTAACCGGCTCGGATGCCAGTATTGACGGATGGAGCCGGAAGCTTACGTCGGCGACGCTGCAGTTGGTGCAGACTACGACGACGACTTTGATGATGAATCATCGTCCGATGATGACGGGACCCTGCCAGCGGATCGCTACCTCGATCGCGAGCTGAGCTGGCTGTCCTTCAACCAGCGCGTGCTGGAGCTGGCGGAGGACGACACCATCCCGCTCCTCGAGCGCGTCAACTTTCTGGCGATCTTCGCGAGCAACCTCGACGAGTTCTTCATGGTGCGCGTGGCCGGCCTCAAGCGCCGCATCGCAACCGGCCTGGCCGTGCCGACGAATGTCGGTCGCAGTCCGGGCGACGTCCTCAACGACATCGGGATCGCCGCGCACGAGCTGCAGGAGCGCCACGCGCGCGCGTTCAGCGACATGGTAAAGCCGATGCTGGATGAGGCGGGTATCCACATCGAGGTCTGGGCGGATCTCGGCCCCGAGGATCGCTCCCAGATCGATGACATCTTCTCGAACCAGATCTTCCCGGTGCTGATGCCGCTCGCCGTCGACCCTGCGCATCCGTTTCCCTACATCTCGGGTCTCTCGCTGAACCTGTCGGTGCGGGTTCGGAACCCGAAGAGCAGCCGCATCGAGTTCGCCCGCATCAAGGTGCCGCCGCTGCTGCCGCGGTTCGTGCAGCTTCCGGATGACGGGTCCGGTCGGGTCCGCTTCATCCCGCTCGAGGACCTGATCTCCAACCACCTCGGCGACCTGTTCCCCGGGATGGAAATCCTCGAACACCACGAGTTCCGCATCACGCGTAACGAGGATGTCGAGATCGAGGAGGACGAGTCCGAGAACCTCATCCAGGCGCTCGAGAAGGGCCTGCTGCAGCGACGCTTCGGCCCGCCCATCCGGCTCGAGATCTCGAACGACATGGATGACACGACACTCGAACTCCTCATGCAGGAGCTAGCGATCACGCGCCAGGAGGTCTACCGGCTGCCGGCTCCGCTGAACCTGGGCGGCCTCTTCGAGATTGCGAAGATCGACCGGCCGAAGCTGAAGTACCCGAAGCGCCTCCCGACCACCAGCTCGTCGCTCATGCCGACCGACCCGACCGAGGTGCCGGACATCTTCGAGTCGATCCGCCGCCAGGAGATCCTGCTGCACCACCCGTACGAATCGTTCGCGACGAGCGTTCAGTCGTTCCTGGAGCAGGCCGCGGCAGACCCCAACGTGCTCGCCATCAAGCAGACGCTCTACCGGACGAGCGGTGACAGTCCCATTGTGGAGGCGCTCATCGACGCCGCGGAGGCGGGCAAGCAGGTGCTCGCGCTCGTCGAGGTCAAGGCCCGCTTCGACGAGACCGCCAACATCAGCTGGGCGCGGAAGCTCGAAAAGGCCGGCGTCCACGTCGTCTACGGCCTGGTCGGCCTGAAGACCCACTGCAAGCTCGCGCTCGTGATCCGCCAGGAGAACGACAAGACGCTGAAGAGCTACAGCCACATCGGCACCGGCAACTACAACCCGTCGACCAGCCGCATGTACGAGGACCTCGGCCTGCTCACCGACAGCGCCACCATCGGCAAGGACCTCACCCGGCTTTTCAACGAACTCTCCGGCTACGCCATCGAGAAAAAGTTCAAGCGCCTGCTCGTCGCACCGCTGCACATGCGCCGCGGCCTGCTGAAGCAGATCCGCCAGGAAGCCGAGAACGCGCGCGCGGGCCTGCCGTCCGGCATCCGGATCAAGATCAACGCGATCGTGGACGAAGCGATCATCGACGCGCTCTACCGCGCGAGCAACGCCGGCGTCCCCATCGACATCGTCGTGCGCGGCATCTGCTCGCTGAAACCCGGTCAGCCGGGGCTCAGCGAGAACATCCGCGTGCGCTCGATCCTCGGCCGCTACCTGGAGCACTCGCGCATCTTCTCCTTCCTCAACGCCGGAGACCCGCAGGTCTACATCGGCAGCGCCGACATGATGCACCGCAACCTCGATCGCCGCGTCGAGGCACTCGTTCGACTCCGGGACCCGTCGCACCTCGCCGACATCGACCACATTTTCGAGCTCGATCTCGCCGCGACGACCGCATCCTGGTGGCTCGATTCCGACGGGCTGTGGACGCACCACTCGCGAGATGAGAACGGAAACCCCCTCGACGACAGTCAGGATGTATTGATGAGGGAAATTTCTGCCCGCAAGCGAATCGGCATCCTTCGATGACGGACGCCCCCGCCGTACTGGCCGCCGGCGCGATCTGCTGGCGGATCGTCGGCGGCAAGGTGCGCGTCCTGTTGGTGCACCGCACCCAGCACAAGGACATCTCCCTGCCCAAGGGCAAGGTCGAGCCAGGCGAACTCCTGCCGCACACGGCCGTGCGCGAGATTGCAGAAGAGACCGGGCTGACCGTCGGCCTCGGAGCACCGCTCGGCGAGGTGCGATACCGGATCCCGAGCGGCCGCAACAAGATCGTGTACTACTGGGCGGCCGAGGTGGATGCGCACGCCCTTGAAACCGCGCGCTTCCGCCCCAACGACGAGATTTCGGCGCTCGAATGGGTCTCGCTCAGCAAGGCGCGCAATCGCCTCACCTACCCGCACGACGTCGAGATCCTCGACGTGTTCGCCGATCGCTGGAAGACCGGACGCGCTCGCACGTTTGCGCTCATCGTCGTACGGCACGGAAAGTCCGTCCCGGCGGACGCGTGGGACGGGCCGGATGCGAGCCGCCCGCTGCTGCTGCGTGGAAATTCGCAGGCCGCGGCCATCGCACCGAGCATCGCGGCGTACCTTCCGGAAAAGATCCTGACCAGCACCGCGGTGCGCTGCGTCTCCACCATCACCCCGCTCGCGGAACTCCTCGCACTGAAACCAAAGCTCGTTTCCGGCATCAGCCAGGACGCGTTCGAGTCGGACGCCGCGACGATTGGCGAAGTTCTCGCCAAGCGGATCAAGGACAAGAAGACGGTCGTGCTCTGCAGCCACGGTCCGGTCATTCCGGAGATCATCCGGGAGACCGCGAACCTCACTCGCACGCCATACACGAGCGACGTCGCCTCCCTCGCCGCGCTCTCCACCGGCGAGTATTCCGTGCTGCACATCGCGTCCGAGCATCCGAAATCCGGCTTCGTCGCCATGGAGACGCACAGCTCCGATCCCGACTGAACACACGGCCGAAACGCGACGTTCTGCCGATAAAAACGAATCGGCTACCGCCCGTTAACCGTCCGTTTACCCTCTCGGCGGGCACTGGTAAGGCGCCCGACCTACTGTCGTCCGTGGGTCGGCACCGACCCAACCCACTCTGGTGCCCTAGCGCGACGCGCAAACGGTGCCGTTCAAGAGACCAAAACCTGAAAGGTACACAGTGAAGCTCAAGAATGTGGCAGCGGTGAGCGCAATCGCCCTCGTAACCGCGATTGCACTCTCGTCCTGCTCCAGCCCCTCGTCGCCCGCGACGACTGCCCCGACCAAGTCCGCGGCTCCGACGGTCGACCTCTCGACGCTCTCCGGTACCATCACCTCCGGTGGCTCCAGCGCACAGGCCAACGCCGAGGCAGCCTGGACCGCCGCGTTCACCTCTGTCGCAACCGGCGTGACCATCAACTACGACAAGTCGCAGGGCTCCGGTGGTGGCGTCACCAACTGGACCGGCGGCAGCTACGACTTCGCCGGCACCGACTCGGCGCTGAACCCAGCCCAGGTCACCGCCGCGGCAACAACGTGCGGTGCCGGTGGCGGCCTCGACCTCCCCGTCTACCTCTCGGGCGTCGCGATCATCTTCAACCTGCCGGGCGTCAGCAAGCTGAACCTCGACTCGAAGACCATCGCGTCGATCTTCAACAAGACGATCACCAAGTGGAACGACCCGGCCATCGCCGCGCTCAACAAGGGCGTGACACTGCCCGCCGACAGCATCACCCCCGTCGTCCGCGCGGACGGCTCGGGCACGACGGCCAACTTCACCACCTACCTCAGCGAGACGCAGCCGAGCATCTGGACCTACCCGGTCTCGACCGCGTGGCCGGTCACCGGCGAGAGCGGCCAGCAGGGTGGATCGGGAGTCGTCTCCACGGTTGCCGCGGGCAAGGACACCATCGGATACGCGGACCAGAGCTCGGTCGGAACCGCAACGCAGGCCTCGATCCAGCAGGGCACCAGCGGTTCGACGTTCGTGAAGTACTCGGCATCCGGGGCCACCAAGGCGTTCCAGCAGGGCGCGACCACCGCATCCAACGGGACGTCGGGTGACCTGACGCAGAAGTTCGACGTCACGAAGATCACCTCGGGCTACCCGATTCCGCTGCTCTCTTACGCGGTTGTCTGCACGACGTTCAAGGACGCCACGCAGGCCAAGCTGACGGCGGCCTACCTCGGATTCATCGACAGTGCCAACGGCCAGGCCGTTGCGGCAAAGAACGCTGGTGCGGCCCCACTGCCCGCCGCTATCCTTGCCGATGTCGCTACGAGCCTGAAGCTCGTCAAGTAGTCCCCAGCATCATCCATAATCTGGCCTGCCCCGGGCAGCTGGCTCTAGAAAGAACACCGTGAGCGCAACCCCCGCGGACACCCCAGTCCAGATCAGCAACACCGCGAACCGTCCTGGCGCTCCGAAGGGGAGCGCCAGGACGGCACGTACCAGGTCCCGCCCCGGCGACCTGGTCTTCAAGGGCCTGAGCACGGGTGCCGCATCGCTCATCATGGCGATCCTCGCGGGCGTTGCACTCTTCCTGATCATCAAGGCCCTGCCTGCAATCACCGCCAACTGGACGACCAACCCGCAGCTGACGACGGGCGTCACCCAGGGTCACAGCTCGTTCTGGAGCTACGTCGCTCCGCTCATCTGGGGAACCGTCTTCGTTTCGGCTATCGGCCTTCTCATCGGCGCCCCGATTGCCATCGGCATCGCGCTCTTCATCTCGCACTACGCTCCCCGCCGAGTCGCCGGCGTGCTGAGCTACATCGTGGACCTCCTCGCTGCTGTCCCCTCGATCGTCTTCGGTCTCTGGGGCATCTTCGTCATCCGGCCGTTCCTGCTCCCGCTCACCGGATGGCTGAACCACCACCTGGGCTGGATACCGTTCTTCAGCGGCCAGGCGTCCGCCACCGGCTCGACCGTGCTCGCCGGGGCGGTGGTGCTGGCCGTCATGGTCATCCCGATCATCACGGCGATCTCGCGCGAGATCTTCCTGCAGACGCCGAGACTGCACGAAGAGGCTGCGCTCGCAATGGGCGCGACCAAGTGGGAAATGATTCGTCTCGCCGTCTTCCCGTACGCGCGCTCGGGGATGGTCAGCGCCATCCTGCTCGGCCTCGGCCGCGCGCTCGGCGAGACCATGGCCATCGCACTGATCGTCTCCCCATCGCTGATCTTCTCGCTCAAGATCCTGACCGACGGACAGAACTCGCAGACGGTCGCGGCCAACGCCGCTCTCAACTTCCCGGACGCCAACGACCTGCAGCGCGATGCCCTGATCGGCACGGGACTTGTGCTGTTCATCATCACCTTTGCGGTCAACCTGATCGCGCGGCTGATCGTCGCTCGCACGGGACCGGGTGCGAAGGGCGCGAAGGCGAAGCGCCGCATCCAGCAGCTCCCTCCGTCGGACCCGAGCTCGGTGCTCCTGGCCGACGCTGAGGCAGGCCCACTGCATCTCCGAACCTCGGAAGGGTCGTGACTCGCGTGACCGTGTCTTCCGCCTCGCGCTCGTCGGTTCCCAGCGGGCCGATCGTCAACTCGCTCAAGACCGGCCAGCTGCCGCGTCTCATCGAGCTGTACGCGCTCATCGCCGCGCTGGCGATCAGCGCCGCGATCCTCATCGCCGTCGGATTCAGCATCGTCGGCTGGCTGGTGGTCGCCGCGCTCGTCTACCTGGTCGGGATCGGGGTGCTGTCGTCCCTGGTCGAGAACCGTCGGAAGGCGACCGACCGGGTGGTGCGTGGCCTGGTCACCGTGGCGTTCCTCATCGCGATGGCGCCGCTGATTTCCACGCTCTATACGGTCATCGCACGCGGTATTGGTGAGATCAACTGGAACTTCGTCACCTCGGTGACCAAGGCGACCTTCAATCCGAAAACCCTGGTGGTGTCGACGAACATCGGTGCGTGGCAGGCCGTCGTCGGGACGCTCATCATCACGGGCATCGCCGCGCTGATGTCCATCCCGATTGGCATCCTGACCGCGATCTACCTCGTCGAGTACTCCCAGAAGCCGACCTGGATGTCACGGACGGTCACCTTCCTGGTGGACATCATGACCGGCATCCCCTCGATCGTCGCCGGACTGTTCGCCTTCGCATTGTTCACGCTTCTCGTCGGGCCGAAGGCCTTCAGCGGGTTCTCCGCCTCGGTCGCTCTCTCCGTGCTCATGATCCCGATCGTGGTCCGTTCCAGCGAGGAGATGCTCAAACTGGTGTCGCTGGAACTGCGCGAGGCCTCGTATGCGCTCGGCGTCTCCAAGTTCTCGACGATCTGGAAGATCGTGCTGCCGACTGCGATCTCGGGTCTCGTGACCGGCGTGATGCTGGCCATCGCCCGCGTCATCGGCGAGACCGCGCCGATCTTCATCGCCGCCAGTTTCACGCCGAACCTCAACCTGAACGCGTTCTTCGGTGCGATGGAGACCCTCCCGGTCATGGCCTACACCGAGTACAAGTTCCCAAGCACCGACATGACCGGATCGATCTCCGCAGCGTGGGGGGCCGCGCTGCTGCTGATCATCATCGTGGTCATCCTCAACCTCATCGCGCGCATCGTGGCCCGGGTGTTCTCGCCCAGGGGCCTGCGCTAACCACTCGACTCTTACCCAACCAGCCAAAGGAACCACTGTTGTCCAAGCGAATCGAAGTCAAGGATCTGAACGTCTACTACGGCGACTTCCTTGCCGTTGAAGACGTCTCGATCACGATCGAGCCCCGCACGGTGACCGCCTTCATCGGCCCCTCCGGATGTGGCAAGTCGACGTTCCTGCGCACGCTCAACCGCATGCACGAGGTGATTCCGGGAGCACACGTCGAGGGCGAGGTGTTCATCGACGGGAACGATCTCTACGCGCCCGGCGTCGACCCCGTCATGGTGCGTCGCCAGGTTGGCATGGTGTTCCAGCGCCCGAACCCGTTCCCGACGATGTCGATCCGCGAGAACGTGCTGGCCGGCGTCCGTCTCAACAACCGCCGCATCTCGAAGTCTGATGCCGACGAACTCGTGGAGAAGTCGCTGGTCGGCGCCAACCTCTGGAACGAGGTCAAGGACCGCCTGAATCTCCCGGGGCAGGGGCTCTCGGGCGGCCAGCAGCAGCGTCTCTGCATCGCTCGGGCGATTGCCGTATCGCCCGAGGTCATCCTCATGGACGAGCCCTGCTCGGCCCTCGACCCGATCTCGACGCTCGCGATCGAGGACCTCATCGAGGACCTCAAGCAGGAGTACACGATCGTGATCGTGACCCACAACATGCAGCAGGCGAGCCGGGTATCCGATCACACCGCGTTCTTCAACATCGCGGGAACCGGGAAGCCGGGCAAGCTCATCGAGTTCAACGACACGAACACGATCTTCTCGAAGCCGACCGTGCAGGCCACCGAGGACTACGTCTCCGGCAAGTTCGGCTAACCCGTATTCGGTTGGCGGAGAACCTGCACCCCGCGGAGGGAGCACGCTTACCGTGGCGGGAGCAGTTACGCCCGCCGCATCACACTTTCTCCCGCCACCACCCGATCGGATGTTTCGAGTACAGCACGCTACGCGGAGGCGATGGCGACGACCGGCTTGGTCGTCGGTGCCTTCGAGCCGCCAGCAGGCTCAACGGTGACACCAACGGTGTCGCCCTGGGTCATGCGACCGCTCAGTACGGTGTAGCCGTCCTTGCCGGTGGACTGGAACGTCCCGGCCGGAGTGGCCTTGCCTGCGCCGTTGATGTACCACAGCTCGTAGGTCTTGTCGCCCGGCAGCACCGAGAGGCCGTTGCTGAGGATCGCGGACTTTCCCTGGTGCAACGACCAGACGAGTGTCACCTTGCCACCCGTGGAGACGGCTGCCTCGGCCCGCTGCACATCGGATGCGGTCTCGATCGACGCCAATGCACTCGCCTGCTGGCTATTCGATGAGCCCTGGATGATCAGGTTCGTCCCGACGACTCCGCCCGCCACGAGGAGCACGGCCGCCGCCGCTGCGACGACGCCGAGGACCGGGCGGCTGTACCAGCGTGCCTGTGCGTTCGAGTTGGTCTCGCGCACCGGCGCAACAGGAACAGGCTCGGACGTGAGTGCGGGTACCGCTCGCAGCGTGCGAACCGGCGCATCCTCTTCGGCGTCGAGCTGCGGCGTCTGGCTGAGCCGAGCCATGATGTTCTGCTTGAGCGCGGGCGGTGGGGTCACGGATGGAACGGCGAGGCCGAGCAGCACTGCTGTGTCAGTCAATTCGGTCACCTCGTTCCGGAGTTCCTCGGACTCAGCGAGCTGGGTCTCGAATTCTGTGCGTTCTGTTTCGTCCATTGCGTTCAGGACGTACGAGCCCGAGCCCGCGGAGTTCTTGTCACCGGGGTTCATGACGTCACCCCCAGTTCGTCGCGCAGGCGGATCATTCCGTCGCGCAGTCGGGTCTTCACCGTGCCGATCGGCACCTTGAGCATCTCGGCAACCTCGCTGTGGCTGTAACCGCCGTAATACGCCAGGGTGACGGCCTGGCGCTGCAATTCGGTTAGTCGTAGCAAAGCCTGTCCCACCCTTTCGTGCTCGACCGATATCTCGACGGATTCGGAGACCGAGTCGTACTCGGTTTCCATATCTCTCAAACCAATTTTGGTGTCCCGGTCCCGCGTGGACTGCGAGGATCGAATCCGATCCACCGCCCGGCGGTGGGACATGGTCAGAATCCACGTGGTGGCGCTCCCCTTCGCAGGGTCGTACCGCTTCGCGTTCTGCCATACCTCCAGGAAGATCTCCTGGGTCACTTCTTCCGACTGCGCCGAATCCTTGAGCAGTCGACGGACGAGTCCGAGGACTCGACTCGCACACTGGTCGTAGAGCTTGCCGAACGCCTTCTGGTCGCCCTCGGCGACCAGCGAGAGCAAATCGTTGAGACTCGCTGGCTGGACTTCGTCCAGTTCAGTGTTGTCATCGATTTCGGAGCTCACACCTACCAGCATGACAGTTTCGACTCGATCCGGTCAGGTCATTGACAGATCAGTCGATCTGCCCGTCAACTGAGCGGGTGCTAGCTGACTAATGATGGTTCGGGGCGGATGGCGTCGCGGTTTGGTCCTGATGGGGGTGTGGAGCGAACTTTCACTCCGCGGCTCGCTACGCCGCGTGGATGGCTCTGGAGCGACCCAGGACCTTTCCGTCGAAGTCGAGCGCCTCGACCTGGACCAGGGCTGCGCGCGGAACCGACGCGCTGGTCTCGAACCCGGAGCGCGGCACGATCATGGCCTGCGCGAGGTGCGCGACATCCTTTCCCGTGAGGATCCTCCAATGCGTCACCTCGGTGGCACCGTTCCAGCTCACGTAGACGTGGCTGCTCCCGCTCGACGACTCGACCGCGACGTCGGGCAATGTGAGCGGGTTCGCCTTCCACTCCGACCGGAACACGCGGTACGTGGCCGTGCCGACTCGGGTCATCTCGAACACCAGCTTTCCGGCGCCCGTGTACTCCGTGACAACCGGGTTGTCGCCCCAGCCGATCAGAACATTGCCGTTCGGCTGGGGTTGAACGCTGCCTTCCGCGGGAGCAAGGATGCCGTGGCTGTACGACTTCTGCAGGCTCACCTTCTTCGCGTCCTCATCGATATTGAGCACGAGGGCGTGCGATGTCGTTGGATCGCCCGCGGTTCGCGAATGGTTGTTGAAGAGCGTGAACACCCCCTCCGAGCGCTTGCGCACGTGGTGTTGCCAGGCGAATTGGGCGTCGTCGTCGATCTGGAACTCGTTCTTCCGACCGCCCAGTCGCCACTTCACGCTCCCGGTCTTTCGATCAATCGCGTAAACGGTGTGCATGTGCCGGGCGCTCACGAACAGGGTCGTTCCGTCGTCGGAATAGTCGATCGAGTTGAAATGGAACGGGTCGAACGGCTTCGATGCCGTCTTTCCGGTGCCGTCCGCGTTGTTCGTCACGAACGCGTAGGTGTCAGCGAGGTCGATGTGGTCGGAGGCGCGAAAGTCGAGCACGACCTGACCGGTACGCACGTCCACCTCCTGGACGTGACAGTCCATGATGTAGCCATTCGCCGGGCCTTTCACCGGCGTCAGGTCGGCACGCTCCGTCGGATAGGCGGTCATCAGCGCCGTCCCCCAGGGGGTCAGATGGAATTCATGAAGATCGGCCTGCATCCCGGGGCCGGTCCGCACCGTCGCGACCCGTCGATAGCTGGTGTCGAGGATGTTCCCGACCCCCTCGCCGTGCCCCAGGATGACCGTGCCCGACCAGTAGGTGAGCACGGGCTTCCCCTCGAACTGCTGCACCTTGACGTCCGTCATCTGGACACCGGTCGGCCCGATCCAAATCGCCTCGCCGCTGTTGTCCATGATCATTCCGTGGAAGATCTCGGATGTCTCTGGCTCGATGAACAGGTATCCGGGTGCCGTCTCGCCGAGCTGCCGCGTGACCACTCGCTGCGCCCGGAGGCTCGTGCTCCTGAACTCGTGCGGGGGAAGAGTTGGCGCATCCGGCCCAGTCGTTGCGGTCGCGGCGGCCGGGTGCGCGGAGGTGGCCTTACCCAGTACCAGTGCGCTCGCGATTCCGGCGGCGAGCACCGAACCAACCGTGAGGACCGTGCGGCGAGTGTGTTCGGCAGGAGGTTGAGGGGACATGCCCGCAGAATCCGACATGCATATTCTCTAGCGGCGCCGCCTGAGAAATGTCAATGATCTGGAAAAGAGGTAACCCGGGCCGCAGAACGCCTCTCGGCGCGAGGCCGCTCGAAGCGGCTATTAGTGGAGCCCGGGGTTACTGCGGCCCGGATCATCTATTTTACAGGTCGCGAGGGACGTCCTTGCCGGATACGCGGTCAGCGATCAGTCCAGCTGGCCCGAGCGCTGGAGCCGAGCACAGGCGGCGAATTCGTCCGCGGTCGTCGCGAACCGGTTGGCTCGTGCCGTGTACTCCGCGGCGCGCTCGTCGTCGACGACGTCCGCGTCATCCGCGATGCTGGTCGCGCCGGCGGCGCAGATGCGGCAGAAGGATGCGGCGCGGTCCAGGGCGATGGAAAAGTCGCCCACGAAGATGCCTCGAAGGATCTCGTCGGCGAGTTCCGTGATTTCATCCGGTCCGGTCGGCATCGGGGCTCCGGCGACGACGGTGTCGATGGTCTGCAGAATCTCGCTCCCCCGCTGGAAGAGCAGGCTCGACCCGGCGGGGTCCTGCCGAATGAGAAGTCGCACGAGGTAGATGCGCCACAGTGCACCGGGCAGGCTTCGCGGACTGGACCGGGCCCACAGCTCCGCGATCGCGTCGATGCCGTGCTCGTCGGTAAAGGCGACCAGGCGTTCGAGCACCTCGGGGTCGTCGTTCTCGCGCACTCGACTCACCAGGGCGTGCGCCGTGTTGTGGGCGACGCGATGGATTTGGGCTGGGTCTTCGCCGCCCTCGTATTCGTCGAACTTGTCGCCCGAGTACTGGGTGGGTTTGTGGAAGTCGTCGGCCATCCGTCCCAGCCTACGAGAGGGAGGCTGGGCTTACCCGAAGGTGAACGAGTAGGCGGACAACCCCGGGCTGAGCGTGATGGTCACCGTGCTGTTGCGGTAGCCGCCGCCCGCCTTCAGGACATCGTGGATGTTCGGAGTGCCGGAGATCGGGATCGTGCGGGTCCCTGCCGAGTCGGTCACCGTCAGCGTGCCTGTGCCGCCCACGTTGAGGTACACGTGCGAGGCCTCGTAGTGCAGTCGGATGGAGGCCTTGTCGCCCTCCGCAGTGATCGACTGGTCGCCGACGGCCCAGCTCCCGCTGAACGCGTAGTCGTCCTGGCCGAGCGAGCCCGACGGGAAGCTGTAGGTCGCCGTGCCGACCTGGTAGCCGGACGGGCTGCTGAAGCTGCCGGAGGGCGCTCGCTCCGAACCCAGGTAGGTCTCGGGCGTGAGCGTCTTCGTGGGTGTCGTGTCCGGCACATCCGTTGCTTTCGGCAACGATGCCTTCGGGTTCTCGGTGACGAGCAACTGGCGGATGAGCTTTTCGGTCGCGCTGTAGTTTCCCTCGCCGAACGAGATGTGCCGCACCTGACCCGTCGCGTCGATCAGGTATTCCGCCGGCCAGTACTGGTTGCCGTACGCGGTCCACGTGTCGAAGTCGTTGTCGAGCCCGATCGGATATTTGATGCCCTGCTGCTTGGCGCTGGCGAGAACATTCGCGGCAACGTGCTCGAACGCGTACTCGGGCGCATGCAGGCCGACGATCACGAATCCATCCTTTTGGTAGGACTTGTACCAGGCGTTCAGGTGCGGAGTGGACCGCTGGCAGTTGATGCAGGAGTATGCCCAGAAGTCGACGAGGACGACCTTGCCCTTCAGGCTCTTGAGCGTGATCGGCTTATTGTCCGCAGTGTTGAACCACTGCTGGATGCCGACGAAGGCGGGTGCGGTTCCGCAGTCGACCAGCCTGCTGACTTCGGCGGCGCAGGTCGTGCTCGTCTTCGATTTTGCTCCCGCCTGCGTTTTCGCAGTCCCGAATCCGACGGTCGAGTTGAGCCCCGCCGTCGCCGCCTGGATCTTGCTCGTGTAGTCGGGGATGATCGTGAGCAGCGCGCCTGGGATGTTCCAGAGCGGTACGACCGCGACGGCGAGCACGAGCATGACGACGCCGGCCGCGACGCGGATGCCGCGCTGGTGGCGGCGGAATCCTTTGATCGTCTCGGCGAGAGTCCGGCCGGCCAGCGCGAACGCGAGGAGCGGGATGGCGACGCCAATGGCAAAGGCGAGCGTCTCGAGGAGTGTGTCGGCGCTCACCGTGCCTTTCGCTCCGGCCACCGCGACGACCGCGAGAACGGGTCCGGCGCAGGGAACGAACACGGCGCCGAGCGCGATGCCGAGCAGGAAGCCGCCACGGTCACCGGATGCCTGCCGCTGCGGGATCCACGCGAACGGCTTCTCGAGGATGCGCTCGAACGACGGCACGAGAAGGCCGATGGCGATCAGCACGAGGAACACGATGCCGATCCAGATGATGGTCTCCTGCGGGAGGTGCAGGAGGCTCAGCAGGAACGATCCGGCAAGGGTGAAGAAGCTGAAGCTGACGACGAGTCCGAGTATCACCAGGTACGGTCGGCGTCCGCCCCTGGGCCTGCCACCCTCGCCGACGGGACGCGCGGCCTCGGTGCCGCCGGAGAAGAAGAGGACCGGCAAAACCGGGATGATGCAGGGTGAAATGCCGGTGATCAGGCCGCCAATGAACCCGACGAGGAGTAATCCCATGCACGGAGTATCCCGTATCTTGCTGTGCGATCGCTTCGCGCGGACACGCTAGATTTAAGGCCGCGGGCCTCTAGCTCAGTTGGTAGAGCATCGGACTTTTAATCCGTTGGTCGTGGGTTCGAGCCCCACGGGGCCCACCCTTCCCGCCCGGTCAGGTATGACGCCCGCTGTGCCGAAGCGCCAGCCGGATGTCGCGGGCCAGGTCGGCCGCCGTTGGCCGGTCCGCAGGGTCCCGGCTCACCATCGCGCCGAGGATCGTCTTCCACGTGTCCGGAACAGAGCCGGGCATGGGTGGATCGTTATCCACCCTGGCCATCGCGGACTCGACGCGCTCCCCGGGGAATGCCCGCTCCCGCGTGAAGCACTCGAGCAGAACGAGACCGAGGGAGTAGATATCGGACGCCGGGGTGAGCGAAACGCCCTGCACCTGCTCCGGGCTGAGGTACGCCGCGGTCCCGGCCGTCGGCGAGCCGGGCACGTGCCGCGTCCCCACCGCGATGGCGATCCCGAAGTCGGTGAGTCGCGCACGGGTACGCGACGAGGTCGTTCCGTAGTTGACGAGCAGAATGTTGGACGGCGTGATGTCGCGATGGATGACGCCCTGCGCGTGCACGTACTCGAGTGCCTCCGCAACCTCGAAGCCGACTTCGCCGATCTCCGAGGTCGACAGTCGTCGCTCGGCAATCGTTTCGCGAAGGGTCTTGCCCTGCACGAACTCCATCACGAGGAACGGATGCGGCTCGTCGGGACTGGAAAGGTCGATGCCCGCGTCGTTGATCGCGACGATGCCGTGATGGTTCAATCGAGCGAGCGTCCTCACCTCGTCGTTGAACGCGGTCACGTCCGCCTCGGCGTAGGCGTTGAAGTGTTTGATGGCAACGTCACGACCCAGCACCCCATCCGTCGCGCGAAACACGAGCGCCGTGCTCCCTCGTGCGAGCAGTTGGCGTGGCTGATAGCGGTTCAGCAGGAGTGGTGCGTCGAACTCGGGTTGGTCGGCGCTCAAACGTCGGGACTCTCGATCGGTTCGTCGAATGAGGCGATCGAGGTCTTCTCCTCCGGAATCGGATGGCTCGCGACACCTACTCGTGCGGCTCGCTGGTTGAGTTCCTGAACGGCGTCCTGCTCCTCGAGCGCCGGATACCCGGTGCCGTCGATCGGAACGGCCACGATCTCGCTGCTCGGCCCGATGACGAAGTCCACCACGCTCTCCTTCTTCGAGCTCGCGTCGTAGGCCGGAATCTCGACGTTCATCGTCGAATTGGTCGTTCCGAGCTTCGCGACCAGCTCCAGCAGGGCATTCGCGATGTCGTCCCCGGTCACGAAGTCAAGCCCCGCGTAAGTGATTTGCTTCACTCTTCTATGCTCGACAGGTTGGATGTGCAGCACAAAGGGTTGACGGCCCGCGTGAAACTATGTCATTGAGGCGTCGGGAGAGGTTCAGCGGGTGAGCAACCGAGCGAACCAGATCCGACGGATCCGCGACGAGCATCGCGAGACATACGCGCAACACCGCATCCTCACGGTGCCTAACGTCATCTCGATAGCACGGCTCGTGCTGCTCATGCCGCTCTTCGTCGTCACCCTCCTGGTCTGGAAGTCGCCGGGCTGGGCGCTGGTCGTCGCCATCGTTCTCGCCGCATCCGACTATCTCGACGGGTTCATCGCGCGCAAATTCCACCAGGTTACGATCCTCGGCAAGGCCCTCGATCCGGTGGCCGATCGAATCAGTCAGATCGTAGTTAGCGCGTCGCTCGTGCTGGGCGGGTACCTGCCGGCGTGGATGGCTCTCGTCATCGTCGCGGCAGATCTCGTGCTAGTCGCCCTCGTGATCGTCCGGGGCTCGCGCCCTATCCCCGTCCGCTGGATCGGGCGTATTCGCACCGGTCTGCTGATGGTCGGCCTGCCGCTCGTGCTGGTCGTCGCCGCATTCGCGCCCTCCAACGAGATATTCCGACTGGTCGCACTATTGATCGTCGGCACGGGCGTCGTGCTGCACGCGATCGCCGACCTTCTGTACGCGTGGTCGCTCGCACTCAACACGGCCGACAAGGTCAAGGACGCGCACCCCGAGGTCGACTAGCCGTTCCGTAGGTCAGGCGACGTCGGATCGACCCGTCGATTTGACCCAGCTGGTGCGGCGAACCCGCGACACAACCGGAGCATGCTCGCGGCCGACCACCGTGGCGCGTTCGGCGAACACATCCCCGAGAAAGCGCAAACTGTCGTCGAACGCGGCCAGCGCTTCGTCGAAGCTGGCGGCATACCCCCAGCGCATCGGATCGCCCATCCAGACCACCTCGAACCGCCCGCTTCGCTGACGCTCGATGTAGCCGAGCACTACGTCCGGATCGGCGGCCGAGGAGACGCGCCAATCGGTCTTGCCCAGGCGCACGACACTCAGGTCGCGAGGAACTCGCGCACGCATTGACTTCATGACCGAGCTCCTGACCACTCGAGGGGTAATGGTTCGACTGCTATTCGGAGCGGAACGCACGAGCGACAGGTCCGAATCCGCTCTCGGCGGCGTCCTTTAGACTCGACTCACGACCAGCGATGGGAGCGAAATGTCGACGAGGGGTGCTCGCGTCGTCCGCGGACTTGTCGTGGCTATGGCCTCGCTTCTCGTGGCTTCCGTCGCCCATCTGGCTGCCGGCGGGCGCATCGGCGCTGTCGGTTTCGCGCTCGCCTTCTCCTTCTCGACGCTCGCGGCAATCGCGTTGTCCGGACGAACGGTCTCCTGGATCCGGATGAGCGTCGCGGTGCTGTTCGCCCAGGGTGTCTTCCACCTGCTGCTCGGCATCGGCACGGGCACCGCGACGTCAACGTCTACCTATCCGCCGGCGATGGCCATGGCCGGTATGGAGTCGGCGAGCGCTCAGGCCATTGCGCCGGCGACCGCGGCGGGGCCCATCGCCGCGATGCCGGACGACGGATGGATGTGGGCCGCTCACGCCGCTGCCGCAGTTCTGACGATTCTCGGACTGGTGCTCGGCGAGCGCAGCTTCTGGCGCCTCGCCGAGTGGGTCACGTACTCGATTCGCCGCGTGCTCATGGCGCCGACCGTGTGCGCTCCGTCGGGACCCACGCCGTTGGAGCCGATCGTCGACCGTGTGACTCTCCGCCTTCGCCTGCTCCTGGCGGGCACCGAGCGCCGCGGACCGCCCCGCCTCGTCGCATCCAGTTGACCGCTTCGGCCAGTGGATGCGCGGACTCGAACCTCGCGCCATCGGCGCATCCACTGAGCAGGGTCGTCGCAGGCGACCCAAGAAGGACTTCTGTATGAAAAGCACGCTTGCGCGCGGAACCGCGACCCTCGCGGCCGTCGCCGTCCTGGTGCTCGGCGCGCCCCTCGCGGCCGACGCCCACGTGAAGGTCAGCCCCAACACCGCCGCCGCCGGGGACGACATCCAGCTCACGTTTCGGGTTCCCAATGAGTCCGAGACCGCGGGCACGGTTCGGGTGGAGATCGACCTGCCGACGGCGACGCCGTTCGCGGGCGCTTCGTACGAGCCGGTCGCCGGGTGGACCGCTCGGGTCGTCGGGGAAAAGCTGACGAAACCGATTCTTAACGACGGCGTGAAGGTCACCGAAGCGCCCGCCAGGGTGATCTACACCGCCGACAAGGGTGTTTCGATCAAGGCCGGACAATTCCAGGAATTCCCGATCGCGCTCGACCTGACGCCCGACACCGGAAGCGTCGACTTTCCGACCGTCCAGACGTACTCGGACGGCACGGTCGTGAAGTGGAACGAGGCAACCCCAAGGGACGGCGACGAGCCCGACCATCCGGCGCCGACCCTCTACATCAACGACGCCCCGCCGACCGACACCGAGAGCGGCGTGACCATTGCGGCTACCAGCGATGCGGCATCGACAGCGTCGACCGCGTTGATCCTCGGCACCGCCGGCCTGGCGCTCGGGGTCATCGCGCTGGTGCTCGGGCTGTTCGCCTTCGTGAGGTCCCGCAGAAGTTAACCGGCGACGGCGTCGAGGAGGGCGATCAACGCTCGTGCGTACGCATCCTCGGCGCTGTCGGCCACGAACTCCGCACTGCTTCCGTCGATCTCGGCAGTCGCCCGGAACTGTCCATCAGACAGGGTGAGGCTCGAGAACGCCGGGCCGAGGGCCCCGCGAAGCTGGGCCTCACTCGGAAGCCAGAGGGCCTCCTCGATGGCGACCGAGTCGAGTGCCCACTCCGTCGTCCCGTTGAAGCCGAGTTCGGTGCCCGTCACCAGGCTGTGCGCCTCGACGGTCATGTCGCTGAGGTAGAAGACGTCGTCGTCGGCCTCGACCACGTCGATGAGGAACGCGTCGCCCGCCTGCGGTCGCCAGACCAGCCCGGAGTCCCGGAGAGCGCGCGCTAGCGGAACGGAGATCATTCCTCGATTATGCGCTGTAGCGGATGCCCCAGGTCGCCTGCCACGTCTCGCCCGGGTTCAGCCACTTGAGCGATTGGCCCGAATTGAACGCGTTCGCCGGTGCCGTCATCGGCTCCATGGCGATCGCGGTCACGTGCCCCGTCCCCCGCGGAAAAATCCGGGTTGTGAAGATCTGCACGTATGGGAAGTTCTCGTCCTGCCAGAGTGCGACCGAGCGACCGTCGGGCGCGGTGAGCACAGCCGTCACCTGGTCGACGGGCTTCACGTCACCGAACGCGTCGTCGAGGTTCAGGTCCGCCACCCTGCGACCCGAGCGGAGGTCGTAGTCCGTGCCGTCAACCGGAATCTCTGCCGACGGGTTCAGCCGCTCGTCCACGGGAAACCTCGTCCCCGCGTGAACCGTCAGCGTGAGGTCATCGGTCGGAACATCGCCCACCTGGAAGAACGGATGAGCTCCGATCGCCACCGGCGCCGGCTGGTCCGACTCGTTCGAGATGCGGTGCGTGACCGTCATCCCGTCGTCGGTCAGCTCGTGGCGCACCGTGGTCTCGAGAAGGAATGGATACCCGTGCTGCGGGAAGATCGTGGCACCGAGGGTTACGGCATCGTCGGATCGCTCGACGACCCGGTAGGGCGCGTTGCGAAGCAGGCCGTGGATCGCGTTGTGCTTGTCGGGCTCCGTGATGTCGAGTTGCTGGCGTTCGCCATCGAGCGTCCACACGCCGTCCTCGACGCGGTTCGGCCACGGAACCAGCACGATGCCGTCCGCGAATGGCGGCAGCGAGAATTCGCCGTACGGCTCCGTCAGTTCGACGTCGCCGATTCGGAACTCACGAATCGACGCAGCAACCTCGACGATCGTCGCCTCCGCGACTCCGTTGGGCGTGGTGCGGGTGAGGCGAAACTGTTCGCCGGTGGGTGCGCGCATAGAGCCAGCCTAATGATGGTGCGGAAATCCAGCCCGGCGCGCTAATGATGGTGCGGCCGGCTCCGATTCTCGGCGGGCATGGGCGCCTCGAGCGCGTCGAGGTACTTCACCTCGGTCTCGATGTCGTTCAGCAGGCTGCCCGCGAGGTCTCGGCTCAGGCCGTTGCGGACAACAATCCGCTGCACGGTGATCGCCGCCAGGTCGTCCGGCATCGGGTAGGCGGGAACCAACCAGCCGCGCATCCGGAGGCGGTCGGAGAGATCGTAGAGCGTCCAGTGACCCTCGTGGTCATCCTTGAGCTTCCAGGCGAAGACCGGGATGTCGGAGCCGTCACTGATGAGTTCGAACGGCTCCATCCTGCCGATCGCCTCGGAGAGATATTTGGCGACATCTCGCGATGCGCCCTGCACGGATCGGTAACCCTCGAAGCCCAGCCGCAGGAACAGGTAGTACTGCAGGAGCACCTGCGCCCCAGGGCGAGAGAAGTTGAGCGCGAAGGTTGGCATGTCGCCGCCGAGGTAGCTAACGCGGAAGACGAGGTCATCTGGCAGGAGGTCCTCCGTGCGCCAGATGACCCAGCCGAGGCCGGGATAAACCAGGCCGTACTTGTGACCGGAGGTGTTGATCGAGTGCACCCGCTCGAGCCGGAAATCCCACACGACGTCGGGCTGCAGGAACGGGGCGATCATCGCTCCGGATGCTCCATCCACGTGAATCGGGATGTCCAGCCCGGTCTTCTCCTGCAGCGCATCCAGTGCGGCCGCGATCTCCTCGACCGGCTCGTACGCGCCCGTGTAGGTGACGCCCATGATCGCGACCACGCCGATCGTATTCTCGTCGATGTATTCCTCGAGCTGTGGCCCGGATAGCACCGGATACTTCTCGGATACCGGCACGTACCGGGGTTCGACGTCGAAGTAGTTGCAGAACTTCTCCCAGCACACCTGCACGGCCGCGCTCATGACCAGGTTCGGCCGGGACGCATCCTTCTTCGCGGCCTTCCGCGCGTGCTGCCAGCGGCGCTTCAGCGCCAGGCCTCCGAGCATGCACGCCTCCGACGACCCGATGGTGGACGTGCCGATGCTCTTCTCCGAATCGGGCGAGCCCCACAGGTGCGCCAGCATCCGCCAGCAGCGCGTCTCGATCGCAGCCGTCTGCGGGTACTCGTCCTTGTCGATCATGTTCTTGTCGGCCGCTTCGGCGTATAGCTTGATCGACTGCTCATCCATCCACGTGCCGACGAACGTCGCCAGGTTGAGGCGCGCGTTACCGTCGAGCATCGACTCGTCGTGGACGATCTGGTACGCCGTTTCTGGCTGGGTCGGGCGATCCGGCATCACGAATCGCGGAAGCTCCGTCGCCTCGCCCAGGCGGGAGAACAGCGGGTTGAGTTCGATCGGTTCTGCGGTCTCGCGGTGGTGCTTGATGTGCCCGGTCTTTGCCATAGGCCACACACTATGGCCGCCGTGTCTCAGGGCGGAATAGGGGATGAATACTCAGGTCGATAGTCTGACGCGGTGCTGCTCTCCATTGCCGAAACGGCCGCCTACGTCCCCGACCATGAGTGGGCGGACGTCCTCGGGTCGGTGCTCGCAATTGTGGCGTTGGTGTCGATCCCGGCCGTTCTGGTCAGGCGTTACGCTTTCGGCCCTCGGAACGCCAAGGGGAGCGGCATCATCATTCCCCAATACGACCCGCCCGCTGGCGTCAACCTGCTCGAGTCCGCCTACCTTGTGAATCGCGGGCAGTCGGCCGTTCCGGCGGCGATCGTCGACCTCGCTATTCGAGGCAACGTTCGAATCGTGGACGCCGGCGGCGGCGTCCCGAAACTCAGTCTCGAACTGGTGAATGCCGCGGGCATCGACGCCGAAGAACGACAACTCCTGCGAGCGTTTTTCCCCGACGAACACGCTGGGTCGAAACTCGCCCTCGACTCGGATGAGGTTGGCATCAGGGCGCTCGGGCGGATGGAGGATGTCGTTCACGTGGGCGTGCTCGCGAAAGGTTGGCGACGGATGCCATCGTCACTCGACGGCGTGCTCAGCGGGTGGGCGCTCGTCGCGCTTCTCGTCGTCGACCTTGTCACCATCTGCGTGGTCGCAGCCCAAAGCCCGGCCGCCAACATCGCGCTGCCGCCGTTGATACTCGCCGTACTCACTGCCTTCGCGACCCACTCCCGGGGCTTCGTTCTCACGCCGGCCGGCGCCGACATTCGCGACTATCTGCTCGGAATCCGCATGTACCTTCAGCTCGCAGAGGCAGATCGGCTTCGCATCCTGTACTCGCCGGGAACTGCCGCTCGGGACCACCTGGACGGCGAGGCCGTCGTTCGACTGCGGGAGAAACTACTGCCCTACGCCGTGCTGTTCGGGATTGAGCAGGACTGGTCTGTCGAGGTTGCTGGTGCCTATACAGCGGGATCGAGCGGACCGACGTGGTACGAGCCGCCGCATTCGTTCGATTCGGATGAGTTCCAGGAATCGATGACCGGAATCACGGAAACACTCGGCGGCACGCCGGCGCGAGAGGGAGATCAACGTCGATAGGCTGACGCGGTGACGACAAAAGCTCGACGAATCGCCGGGGCCGCTGTCGCCCTGTTCCTTCTCGCGGCCGGGTCCATGGCGCTCGCCGCTCCCGCGTCCGCCGTGCCCTCGGTCGGTGCGCGCGGGGCTTTGTACTCGGACGTGGACGACTTCACTTTCTCCAACTTCTCGGCCGACTACTACCTCGACCGCAACGCCTCCGGCCACTCGACTCTGACGACGGTCGAGAAGCTAACGGCGGTGTTCCCGTCCTCCGATCAGAACAAGGGCATCGTTCGGAAGATCCCGGATTTCTATCGCGGGGCATCCCTGAACACGAAGCTGGTGTCCATCTCCGACACTAACGGCGTCACCAAGCCGTACTCGGTGGACGACGACGGAACGGTCACCACCATCGAGACCGGAACGGACGACTACGTTCACGGTCACGTCACCTACACGCTGACCTACACCCAGACGGATGTCGCCGGGGAATTCAGCGACACGAACGACCAGGAGTTCTACTGGGATACGAACGGCACCGAATGGACGCAGCCGTTCGCAAAGCTCACGGCGCGAGTGCACGTCGCGCCGGCCCTCGTCCCCGCGCTGAGCGGACACAACGCGTGCTACCAGGGGGCCCAGGGTTCGAACTCGACCTGTGAGATCTCGAGCGATGTTGCGCCCAGCGCAACGCCCGACCCGGTCTCGACCGGCCCGAGCAGCACAGCGACGATGACGGCGAACCCCGTGGTATTCACCGCGTCGGCCACCAACATCGCGGCTGGCGAGAACGTGACCGTGGCCATCGGATTCGCCGACGGGACGTTCACGGGAGCGCCGGCCGGGGCGGGAACCGACTCCGGCCAGTCCGACGACGTGCACCGTGCGCCCGACACGGTCTGGGGCGAAATCGTGGGCGCCATCTTCCTGCTCATCGCGCTCGCATCGATTCCCTTCGCGCTGGTCCGCCGGTTCGCATTCGGACCGCGGGATGCGAAGGGTCGCGGCACGATCATCCCCGAGTACGACGTTCCCACCGGCATCAACCTGCTGGAGGCGGCGACCCTGCTGGGACTCGACGGCAAGTCCGTCCCCGCCCAGATCGTCAGCTTCGCCGTGCGCGGCAATCTGCGCATCCTGGCCTACCCGGTGACGGACAGCGGCGCCGACTACACGCTTCAGCTTTCCAACGCCGACGGACTCGACGCCGAGGAGACACAGCTACTCCAGGCATTCTTCCCGGCGCTGACCCCGGGAACCACGTTCGAGGTTGTGGCCGCCGCGGTCGAAACGAGCGCCATCAGCGCTGTGAAGGCAACCGTCTCGGCCGGCGAAGCCCAGAAGGGCTGGCGGGTCAAGGCGTCCGCACGCGATGGAGTGCGCACCGGATTGGCGCTGCTCATACTGCTGGTTGCCGAGGTGGTCGTGATCGGGATCACCCAGGCGGCGAGCGCGTTCGCCGACCTGTCCGTGCCGTTCACAATCATCGCGGTGTTGATCGCATTCGCGACGGCATACCGGGGGTGGGTGCTGACCCCGGCCGGAGCCGACCAGCGCGACTACCTGCTCGGAATGAAGCTGTACCTGACGGTCGCCGAGGAGGATCGGATGCGCATCCTCCAGTCCCCGACCGGCGCCGAACGGGTCAACTACGACGACAAGCGCGAGGTTGTGAAGCTGTACGAGAAGCTGCTCCCATTCGCCGTACTCTTCAACGTCGAGGACCAGTGGTCGCGGGTTCTCGCGATCCAGTACACGGACACCTCGATCACACCCAACTGGTACGTCGGCAACAGCGCATTCAACTCGGCGCTGTTCATCGGGTCGCTCTCGAACCTGTCGAGTGCGGTGACGACGAGCACGACGCCGATCTCGACGGGCATGACGGGGGGCGGCAGCAGCTTCGGAGGCTCCTTCGGTGGCGGCTTCTCCGGCGGCGGTGGTGGAGGCGGAGGTGGCGGCGGTCGCTAAACCGCTGCAGCGTTCCGTTCGGTCGCGCTAGGTTTCGATACGCGGCGCTTCGCGGCGCTACTCAATTTCGTTCTTGGCGCTCCGCGGCAAGAACGACGTTACTGAGGAGCATGGCGCGGGTCATCGGGCCGACGCCACCGGGGTTGGGCGAGAGCCAGCCCGCGACCTCAGCGACAGCCGGATCCACATCGCCGGCGAGCTTCGCCTTGCCGCTCTCCGTCATCCCGACCCGAGTCACGCCGACATCGAGCACGGCAGCGCCGGGCTTGACCCACTCCGGCTTGACCAGGTGGGGTACGCCGACAGCGGCGACCACGATGTCAGCACGGCGCACCTCCGCCTCGAGATCGTCGGTGCGCGAGTGCGTGAGCGTGACCGTCGCGTCGATGCCCTTACGGGTGAGTAGCAGGCCCAGCGGTCGCCCGACGGTGATCCCACGGCCGATCACAACCACATTGCGACCCGCGAACTCGACGCCATAGCGCTGGGCCAGTTCGATGATCCCGGCAGGAGTGCAGGGCAGCGGCGAGGTCAGTGTGCCGTCGACGCCCAGCACCAACCGGCCGAGGTTGGTGGGGTGCAGTCCATCCGCATCCTTCGCGGGGTCGACCAGTTCGAGCATCGCGTGCTCGTCGATGCCGCCCGGCAGCGGGAGTTGGACGATGAATCCCGTCACACGCGGATCGGCGTTGAGGTCGGCGATCGCCGCGCGCACATCCGCCTCGCTAGCCGTGCCCGGCAGGTCGACGCGCACGGATTCGATGCCCACCTCGAGCGAGTCGCGGTGCTTGCCGCCGACGTAGCTCAGCGAGCCCGGGTCGTCGCCTACGAGCAGCGTCGCGAGCCCGGGTTTGATCCCCCTACCGCCAAGCGCCGCGATGCGTCCCTTGAGTTCTTCCTTGATGGTCGCAGCGGTCGCCACGCCATCCAGCCTTACCGCGACCATCCGGTTAGTTCCAGCTGCCGGGGCTCGTCAGTCCGTCATAGAGCGGGAACGCCTCCGCCAGCTTCGAGACGCGCTCCTTGAGAGCCAGCACGTCGGGCTCGGGCTTCAGCGCCGTCGCGATGATGTCCGCAACCTCGGTGAACTCGGCGTCGCCGAACCCCCGCGTCGCGAGGGCCGGCGTTCCGATTCGCACACCGGAGGGAGTCATCGGCGGACGCGGGTCGAACGGAACGGCGTTGCGGTTCACCGTGATGCCGACCGAGTGAAGGATGTCTTCAGCGTTCTGGCCGTGAATGGCCGATTCGCGCAGGTCGACGAGGACGAGGTGCACGTCGGTCCCGCCCGTCAGCACGTCGACGCCGGCAGCCTTCGTGTCCTCCGCTGTGAGGCGCTCGGCGAGGATTTGGGCGCCCCGGATGGTGCGCTCCTGACGATCCTTAAACTCGGGCTCTGCGGCGAGCTTGAACGCGGTCGCCTTCGCGGCGATCACGTGCATGAGCGGACCGCCCTGCTGGCCGGGGAAGACATTGGAATTGATCTTTTTCTGCAGCTCGAGATCGTTGGTCAGGATGAAGCCGGACCGCGGTCCGCCGATCGTCTTGTGCACCGTGGACGAGGTGATATGCGCGTGCGGCACCGGGGACGGGTGCAGGCCTGCCGCGACGAGTCCGGCGAAGTGCGCCATGTCAACCCAGAGCAGCGCGCCGACCTCATCGGCGATGGCGCGGAAGGCGGCGAAATCGAGCTGGCGCGGGTAGGCGGACCATCCGGCGATGAGCACCTGCGGCCGAACCTCGAGCGCCTTCTCGCGCACCACATCCATGTCGACGCGGAACGTCTTCGGGTCGACGCCGTAGGCGTGCGCCTCGTACAGCTTGCCGGAGAAGTTCAGGCGCATGCCGTGGGTCAGGTGTCCGCCGTGGGCGAGCTCGAGACCCAGGATCTTGTCGCCGGGCGTTGCGATAGCCGCGAGAACGGCGGCATTCGCGGATGCGCCGGAGTGGGGCTGCACGTTTGCGTACGCGGCACCGAACAGGCTCTTCGCGCGGTCGATGGCAAGCTGCTCAGCGACATCCACAAACTCGCAGCCGCCGTAGTAGCGGCGACCGGGATATCCCTCGGCGTACTTGTTGGTGAGAACGGATCCCTGGGATTCGAGCACCGCGCGCGGGACGAAGTTCTCGCTCGCGATCATCTCGAGGGTGCTGCGCTGACGACCGAGTTCGTTCGCGAGTACCGCCGCGATCTCGGGATCGACTTCTGCCAAGGGGGAATTGAACGAGTTCACTGGCGCTCCTAATAACTGACCGGGACAAATCTACTGTTCGCGGCGGCCCAGGCGTACGGCCACCAACCGGTGTTAGTCGCTCCCCGATGGTTGCCCATCTCAACGCCAGTTGCGACGGGACAAGCGTACCAAGCTAATTCGATTGAGCGAATTGAAAGTGCAGGCTGAAGTGCCCCGGATCGAGCAGGCTCTCGACGTTCTCGACCAGTCGGCCGTCGGCATCCCGGGTGACGCACCGCGACCAGAGAAACGAGTCGCCCGGTGTGCGCCCGAGGAGCAGCGCCTCATCCACGGAGAGCCTGCGGATCTCGACCCATTGCTCTCCCTGCGCGGCGATGAGTCCCGCTCCGCGCAGCATGGTGGTGAGGGAACCGCTGGCCTGGCCGTCCGCGACCGCCTTCCGCACGGAGGGCAGGGCGGGGATGCGCGACCGCTCATACGCGATGACGCCCTCGCCGTCGGCCGATCGCAGTCGGTCGAGAAGAACGAACCGGTCGTGGGTCTCGCCGAGTTCGGCAGCCAGCAGCGGATCGGTGATCTCGTCCTGAAGCACGACCTCGATCCGGGTGATCACTCCCTGCTCCTGGCGCGCCTGGGCCCAGCCGAGTTCGACATCCAGCGGGTTTCCGTCGAAGGTCACAAACGAGCCCTTACCCGATCGGGTTGCGATGAGCCCGGCGGCGCCGAGCTCGAACAGGGCAGCCCGAACGGTGTTCCGGCTCACCGAGAAGCGCTCGGCCAGCGCCGTTTCTCCCGGTAGCCGTCGCCCATTGGGCATGCTCCCCCGGCGGATCTCGCCCTCGAGAACCTGCGCGATCTTCTCGTGCTTGAGTGGGGGTACCGCCGAGGGAGCCGCCACTACTTCTGCGCTTCCTGGCGGCGAACGGCGGCGCGGCCGCCGATCAGGGTTCCGACGAAACCGATCACGAGCGCGAACAGGACGCCGAGATTGGCACCGCCCCACGAATCCCGGAACCCGTTTGCCGCGGCCTTCGTCGATGCCGGGCCGAACAGGTAGCCCTGCCATTCCAGCCAGGGAGCGTAGCTGTTGGTCACGAATCCCCAGCCGACCACTGTCGCAACGACGAAGAGCACGATGGACAGGATCCGCACGCTTCCGTAGCGACCGGTCCGCGAGTACAGATCGGCTTCCGCATAGTCCTTTCTGCGCAGCAACAGGTCGGCGATGAAGACACCGCACCAGGCCGCAACCGGTACTCCGAGGGTGATGAGGAAGCCCTCGAACGGGAAGAAGAAGTTAGACGCGACGAAGACGACGTAGATGGAGCCGAGAATCATGATGACGCCGTCGATGCCTGCCGCGGCGAATCGGGGAATCCGGATGCCCGCGGTCAGAAGGGCCAGCCCCGAGGAGTAGATGTCGAGCACCGCGCCGCCGATGAGACCCAGGATCGCAATGATGATGAACGGGATCAGGAACCACACCGGCAGAATCGACGCGAGCGCGCCGATCGGGTCGTTGTTGATCGCGGTCGTGAGCTTCTCCGACGAGCCGGCAAGCAGCAGGCCGAAGACGAACAGGACGAACGGGGCAACGGCGGAGCCGAAGGTTGTCCATCCAACGACGCCGCGCGTACGGGTCGTGCGCGGGAGGTAGCGCGAGTAGTCGGCGGCCGCGTTCACCCAGCCGAGACCGAATCCGGTCATCATGAACACGAGTCCGCCGATCACGTTCTGGGGCGATCCCGCCTTGATTGCAAAGACGGTGGACAGGTCGATGTGTCCGAGGACGAGCACGAAGAACACGATCGTCAGGACACCGGTGATGATTGTGATCCAGCGCTGTAGGCGCATGATCGTGGCGAATCCGAAGACTCCACCCGCGATCACGAGCGCTGCGACGACGATGAGAGCGATCACCTTCGTGACGATTCCGTCACTCCAGCCGAGGTCCTTGAACACGGTCGCAGTAGCAAGTACGGCGAGCGACGTCAGGACGGTCTCCCATCCCACCGTGAGCACCCACGACAGAATCGACGGGATGCGGTTGCCATCGACACCGAAGGCGGCGCGGCTCAGGATCATGGTCGGCGCTGACCCGCGCTTGCCGGCGATCGCGATCACGCCGCAGAGGGCGAAGGAGAGCACAATGCCGAGCGTTCCGACGATAATCGCCTGCCAGAACGACACCTGGAACGACAGCAGATACGCACCGTACGGGATGCCGAGAACGGAGACGTTGGCGGCGAACCACGGCCAGAACAGGGTCTTCGCCGTGCCTTTGCGTTCGCTCTCGCTGATCGTATTGATGCCGTTGAGTTCGACACCTAGTCGAGCGGCGCTTTCCGGCGCGCGGTCTTTGGTTGCGGGGGTAGCCACGATGGTCCTCTCGTATGGGCAGTGAATGAACCTGTTCAGACCTGTTCATTCCGTGCCGCAAAGCTACCGCCGCCGAGCGAGGAATGTCAACGCAGGCGGCGGCGTGCCAGCCAGTAGTCGCTAGCGACAATGAATATGACGCCGACCACCGTGATGATCACATCCACGAGCGGCAGCGTGTGCAGCCCGAACTGGTCAAGCAGCAGGCCGCCGAGGAGGGCGCCGCCGCCGATGCCGACGTTGAACGACGTGGTCTGCAGCGCGACCGCGGTCTCGCGCATCCGAGCCGACGCCACGTGCAGCATCCGAGTCTGGATGATCGCGGGACCGCCGCCGAACGCGACGCCCCACACCACTATCGCTGCGAGCGTGACCGGCTGGCGGTCGCCGAACAGCCACAGGACGAACACTGCGATCGCGACAATCACGAACGCGACGACGAATCCGCCCCGCGGGAACCTGTCCGCCACGAAGCCGGCCAGCACGAGACCCACCGCGCCCGCGGCACCGTAGAGCAGAAGCAGGCCGGGAACTCCGCCAGCTCCGAATCCACCGACGCTGCTCAGCCAGGGCGCGATGTACGTGTAGAAGATGTTCTGCGAGGTGATCAGCAGCAGGATGACCACGCACAGGACCACCACCGAGGCGACGCTCCGGTCCTTTCGCAGCGGGAGAGGAATCTCGCCCGTGGCCAGCTTCACCCGGTGGTCCACGGCCGGCAGGAAGCGGATGACCAGCAGTGTCAGGATGAGGATGAGCCCGGCCATGAACGCGAACGCGAGGCGCCAGCCGAGCGCGTGACCGATCGCCGTCCCGAGCGGCACACCCAGCACGAACGCGGCCGTCGCACCGCTCGCCGTGATTGCTACCGCGCGGCCCAGCTGGTGCTTCGGAACGAGGTGCGCCGCGTATCCGCCGACGACCGCCCAGAACAACCCGTGGGCAAGGCCGCCAACGATTCGAGCAACGACGAGCCATCCGTACGTCGGCGCCACCGCGGCACCGACGGCGCCCAGCGCGAGGATGACCATGACGACGACCACGATCCCCTTGCGGTCGAGGCTGCGCGTGAGGATCGAGAGCGGCGTCGTCGCAACGACAACCGTGGCGGCGAAGATGGTCACCAGCAGCCCGGTCTGCGCGAGCGAGACGTGGTACTCGCGCGCCATCTCCGGAAGCAGGCCCGTTGGCAGAAATTCGGTCGTTACCGAGACGAAGATCGCGAGGGCCAGAGTGACGAGACCAATCCAGGGAAACGGGCGAACCGAACGGTTCTCGGAGGTCACTTCAGCCATTGCGTCCAGCGTATCGAATGCGGGCAATACGCTTGAGCCGTGAGCGCGAACACCACCCACTGGATCCTGACGCTGGTCTGCAGAGACCAGCCCGGAATCGTTCATGCGATCAGCGGCGCGATCGTGCAGGCCGCGGGGAACATCACCGAGTCCCAGCAGTTCTCGAGCGCTGACACCGGCACGTTCTTCATGCGACTGCAGGTCGAGTCGGCGATCGACGCCGCTGGCTTCGAAGCGGCGATTGCGCCGATCGTCGCGAAGTACGCGATGACCTGGCAACTCGACATCGTCGGTCGTCCGCTGCGCACCCTCGTCCTCGTGTCGAGGGCCGCTCATTGCCTGAACGACCTGTTGTACCGCGAGCGCGCCGGTCAGCTCACCATCGATGTCCCAATGGTACTGAGCAACCACGACGACCTCGAGAATCTGGCCGCGTTCTACGACGTCCCGTTCGAGGCACTTGCGGTGACGACCCCGGAGCAGAAGACCGAGTTCGAGAAGCGTGTGCTCGAGGTCGTCGACAACTTCGGGATCGAACTGGTCGTCCTCGCCCGGTACATGCAGATCCTGTCACCCGAGCTCTGTGCCGCCCTGAACGGTCGGGTGATCAACATCCACCACTCGTTCCTGCCCGGGTTCAAGGGTGCGAATCCCTACAAGCAGGCGCACGCCCGCGGCGTGAAGCTGATCGGTGCCACCGCGCACTTCGTCACCAGCGACCTCGACGAGGGTCCGATCATCGAGCAGAACGTCGTACGCGTCGACCACTCGCGGACCCCCGCTGAGCTCGTAGCGATCGGACAGGACGAGGAATCGCGCACCCTGACCCAGGCCGTCAAATGGTTCGCCGAGCATCGCGTGCTGCTCGACCTGAGTCGAACGATCATCTTCCGGTAACGAAAGCCCGCTACGAGGAGACGGCCCGGCGCCGCGCCCGGGATGCCCGTAGGTTCGCCGCGTTGCCGCACACGTGCACGTCGTGCCACACGCCGCTGTTGTTCTTCGAGCGGTCGTAGAAAGCCGCGCCACAGGGTTCGTTGCGGCACAGCTTGAGACGCTTCAGCGTGTCGCGGTCCTGGGCCATCAACACGGCGCCCCACACGGCGGATTCCACCCATCGAATACCGGTGCCGGTCGGCTGCGTTCGCAGGGTCCCATCCGCGTTCGAGACGACGGCGATCGGCTGATCGATCCGCGCCGCGACCCGGTCCCCCGCGATGTAGCTGCGAACGCGTGCCCGGAGTGCCCTCAGCTCCGCGAGCTGGGCTCGACCGACGGCCGGGGCGATGGGACCCGATCCCGTCAGGTCGCCCCACTCCCGCAGGCCGGCCGCGAGCCAGGTCTGGGCGCCGGATTCGTCGTCGAGCAGGTCGGCGTGGCCGCTCGCCGTTGACTGGGTGTTCAGCAGGCCCTGCACGAGTGCGAGGCCACCCGGGGCGGTCGCGGCGACATAGCGAGCGAGTGACATAGGTAAAGTATATTAGATTATGTCGTGCTCGGACAACGAACACTCAACTAGTTAGGACTCTCCTCATGCCCGCAGTCTCTCTCCCCGGCTCAGTCGCGCTCGTCACTGGCGGTCAGCGCGGGATCGGCAAGGCGTTTGCCGACGAATTGCTCGCCCGCGGCGCATCCAGGGTGTACGTGACGGCCCGCGAGCCGAAAGCCGCCGACGATCCGCGACTCATCGCCCTCCCGCTCGAGGTGACCGACGACGCATCGGTCGCCGCACTCGCGGCCGCGGTGTCGGATGTGACCATCGTTGTCAACAATGCGGGCGCGGGTGGGAGCGGGCCGCTGCTCTCAGGTGACATCTCCGAAATCCGCAACCTGTTCGACATCAACGTGCTGGGTCCGCTCCGAATCGCGCAGGCGTTCGCTCCCCAGCTGAAGGCAAACGGAGGCGGCGCGTTGATCGACCTGCACTCGGCACTGTCGTGGGCGGCCGGAGCGGGTGCGTACGGCGCCACGAAGGCCGCGTACTGGTCCGTCACCAACAGCCTGCGAATGGAGCTCGCCGAGCAGGGCACGCTCGTCGTTGGAGTGCACCTCGGATTTACCGATACCGACCTCACCAGGAACGTGACCGCTCCGAAGATCGCGCCGAGCGTTGTCGCGATCGCCGCCCTGAACGGCGTCGAAGCCGGCGACACGGAGGTACTGGTCGATGACGTGAGTCGCCACTTCAAGGCGGCGCTGTCCGGGCCCGTGGCGGGCCTCGAACTTCCTCGGGGCTGACCAGCCGATCACTAGGCTTGTCCCGTGAGTATCCTGTTTTCCGAAGCGCGAAAGCTGGACGCCGCGGGTCAGGTCGACGACTTCTGGATGCTCGTCGACGGCGACACCATCGTGTCGACCGGAACCGGTGAGGCCCCGGAAGCCGACGAATCGGTGCGCCTCGGCGGCGCGTGGCTGACACCCGGATTTCTCGATCTGCACGTGCACGGCGCCGGCGGCTTCTCCTTCGACGACGGTGCCGAGGCGCTCGAGTCCGCGCTGGCCGTTCATCGCGCGCACGGAACGACACGGTCGCTCGTCAGCCTGGTCACGAACCCGCTCGGGGAACTGGAGGCGAGCCTCGCGGCGATCGCCGCGCTGACGGCATCCGATCCACTCGTGCTGGGGTCGCATCTCGAGGGGCCGTACCTCTCCCCGCTGCGGCCCGGCGCGCACAACCCGGAGTTCCTGCGCGAACCACAGCCCGCGGAACTCGATCGGCTGCTGGATGCCGCCCATGGAACCCTGCGCCAGATCACGATCGCGCCCGAGCTTCCGAACGCGCTCGAGCTGATCGAGATCCTGGTCGAGAACGAGATCGTCGTCGCCGTCGGCCACAGCGAAGCCAACTTCGATCAGGCTCGAAGGGCATTCGACCTCGGGGCACGACTCCTCACTCACGCGTTCAACGCCATGCCCGGGATCGGACACCGTGCGCCCGGTCCCGTGATCGCGGCCTTCGAGGACTCGCGCATCACGCTCGAACTCATCCTGGACGGCGAGCACGTGCATCCGGATGTCGCGGCGCTCGCCTTCCGATGCGCGCCCGGACGCATCGCGATGATCACGGATGCAATGGCCGCCGCAGGTGCGTCAGACGGCGACTACGGCCTCGGCTCGCTGGCGGTCGAGGTTCGGAATGGCGTCGCCCACGTGGCGGGCACGGACACGATCGCCGGGTCGACGCTGACTCTTGACCACGCACTGCGTTTTGCGATCGAGCAGGTGGGGGTCGAACCCGTCGACGCGGTGACGGCGCTGACGTTCACGCCCGCGCGGGTTCTCGGCCTCGAGCGTGGACACGGCCTGCTCGCGCCGGGCTTCGCGGCGGACGCCATCCAGCTCGACTCGTACTGGAGAGTCCAGCACGTCTGGGCGAACGGCAGGCGAGTCAGCTAGGGGGTCTCCCACGGGAGGCGGTTGTTCCACGCGTAGCGGTAGTAGGCGTCGTTCTTCAGGGCGGATGCCGCGGCATCGTCGACGACAACGGTCACGTGCGGGTGCAGCTGCACCGCCGACCCAGGCGCGCTCGCGCTCAGCGGACCCTCGATCGCTGCCGCGATTGCGGCCGCTTTCGAGGCACCGAATGCCAGCAGGATCAGGTGCCGGGCCCGCAGTATCGTCCCCAGTCCCTGCGTGAGGCAGTGCGTCGGGACGTCGTCGATCGAGTCGAAGAATCGCGCGTTGTCGGCGCGCGTGCGCTCCGTCAGTGTCTTCACGCGGGTGAGAGATCCGAAGGATGATCCCGGCTCGTTGAAGCCGATGTGTCCGGTCCCGCCGATTCCGAGGAACTGGATGTCGACACCGCCGGACGCGACCAGGTCCGCCTCGTAGCGCTCCCCCGCGCCCTGGAGCGGACCGCCGTCGTCGCCCGGCACGCGCACGAGGGCGGGCGTCATCCCGAGTGGCTCGACCACTTCGCGCGTTATGACGGACCGGTAGCTCTCCGGGTGTCCCGCGGGGAGCCCGACGTACTCGTCGAGCGCGAATCCTCGCACGCCGCTGAGGTCAAGGCCGCGTCGCTGAATGGCGGCATAGCTGGAGAGCGGTGATGACCCCGTGGCAAGCCCGAGCACCGCGTCCGGCTTGCGGCCGAGCAGCGCAGCGACCGCATCGGCCGCGATCTCTCCGGCGGCTTCGGCCGATTCGATGATGACTACCTCTGCCATGGTGTGGCTCCCAACCAGGCGGCGCCCGTCGCAGCGGTCGACGCGTCGGGCGAGAGAATGCGCACCCGCTGTCCGAGCTCGAGCGACGTGATGAACGGCGAGGTCTTCCCCCACGCCGCGAAGACCTCACGCAGAGGTCCCAGCAGATCGTTGCCCATCGTGCTGATGCCGCCGCCGATGACGACGACGTCCACGTCGAGCGTCAGGACGAGGATGCGGACGGCCGACGCGACCCCGTCAAACATCCTGCGCCGAATCTCGATGGCCTCCCCCTCGCCCGCGTCTGCTGCGGCGAGCATCTCGGAGACGCTGCCCGGTCGCTGCGACGCGATTCCGGAGCCGGATGCGAGCACCTCGAGCGCCCCCGGTTGTCCGTCGTCGTCGAGCGGCCCGGCCGGGTCGATGAGGATGTGTCCGATCTCGCCGGCAGCACCGCGGGATCCGCGCCACAGCTTGCCGCCGAGGACAAGACCGGCCGCGAGGCCGGTGCCGAGGTTCAGGTAGGCGAGCGAGTTGGTGCCGTCGAGTCCGAGCTGGTGGAACGCGCCGAGTGCCGCGGCATTGACGTCGTTCTCGACGCGGACCGGCTTTCCGAGGTTGGCGGCGAGCAGCGTTCCGAGGTCGAGACGGGACACCCCGAGGTTGCGCGCGTGGGTCACCGTTCCGTGCTCGGCGTCGACGGCTCCGGGGACACCGACCCCGATCGATGAGAACGAGGACGGATCGATTCCGGCAGCTCCGGCGAGCGCTCGGACGACATCCGTCGCCGTGCCGAGTACCGCCTCGTCGCCCCAGCCGGTGGGAAGGCGAAGCGAGTGCGCGACCGCTCCCGCGTCATCGAGCACGACGGCATCCGTATTGGTGCCGCCGATGTCCACTCCGACTCTCACTGCTTTTCTTCCGTTTCTCGTGTGCGCGTGACGAGCCAGGCGGCGAGCGCCCGACCCACGTACCGCGACGCCCCGAAGGTCGCCACATCCGCGTAGTCGCGGCCGTCGGACGGCCAGCCCATATCAACGACGAGCGTCGATTTGTTGCGCTCGCGCGCTAATTCAATCAGTTCCCGAACCCAGTCATGACGGTGGTTGTCTTTGCCCACGATGACCAGCTGCGTACCGTCCGCGGGAAGAGCTGGAAGAGGATCTCCCTGCCGAAGCGGCGTGACGTCCAGACCGGCGGCCGCGAGCCCCCACGGCGAACCGCCTACCGCGATGTTGGCCGTCGTCTCGACCGATACGACGACGCGATCGGGTCGGACGACGACGCCCGGCTGAACGTCGAATGCCGCGATCGCGGGCTCGAGAGGGAAGCGCGGTTCGCTGCCCTCGAGCACGGGGATAGCGCCGGCATCCGCCTCCAGATCGAGCGCGAGCGCGCGATTCCGTTCGACGGCGTTCTCGACCCGGCGCGAATGAAGCGTCCCATCCGCGAGAGCGGCCTCGATAGCCGCCTCGATGCCGGCCAGTTCTTCGTCGGTGTTCTCGGTGCCGATGCAGAGCAGGTCCGCGCCCGCGGCCAGGGCCTTCACTGCGGCGGCCGGAATTCCGAGCTCGCCGCTCGCGCCCTTCATATCGAGGGCATCGGTGACGATGACTCCCTCGAATCCGAGCTCGCCGTAGAGCACGTCCTGCAGGATCGAGATCGACAGCGTGGCCGGGTTAACCGGATCGAGCTGGGGCAACAGGATGTGTGAGGTCATCACGGTCCTCGTTCCCGCGTCGATGGCAGCGGCGAATGGAACGAGCTCACGCTCGCGCAGTTCCACCAGCGAGCGATCCACGACGGGGAGCGCCAGGTGCGAATCGGTCGCGGTGTCGCCGTGCCCGGGGAAGTGCTTGACGCTGGCTGCGACCGAGGTGGACTGAAGACCCGTCACCCACGCTCTCGCGTGCCGGGCGACCAGTTCCGCCGTCGAGCCGAAGCTGCGGGTGCCGATGACGGGATTGTTCGGATTCGAGTTGATGTCGATATCCGGAGCGAAGTTGAGGTTGACCCCGACGCGGCGCAGCTCCCAGCCCACACTCGTCGCCACGGCGGCCGTGAGATCGGGGTCGTCGATTCGGCCGAGGAGGGCGTTACCGGGGTACGGCGAGCCCGAACTGCTGTACAACCGGGTTACATCACCGCCCTCCTCGTCGATGGCGATCAGCGCGAGCGGATTCGCTTCGCGGATCGCATCCGTGAGTCCGCGCAACTGGGCGGGCGATTCGATGTTCGTGGCGAACAGACAGACCCCCGCGAGCCCGGCGCGCAGCCGCGCGGCCAGCCAGTCGGGCAACGTCGGCCCGACAAACCCGGGCAGGAGCACTCCCGCCGCGGAAGACGTTGAGACCATTACCCCTTGACCGCCCCGCTGACCAGCCCGGACGTCATCCGGCCCTGCACGAACAGGAAGAAGATGATCACCGGCACCGCCACCAGGGTGGACGCCGCCATGACCTGGCCCCAGTCGATCGCCCGGCTCGTGGACTGCTGGATGAAGCCCTGCAGCCACAACGGAAGCGTCGCGGACGCATTGTTCGGCAGCACGACGAGCGCGATCGTGAACTCATTCCATACCTGCAGGAACGCATAGACACCACTAGCCACGAGGCCCGGCGCGAGCAGCGGGAACGTGATCCGCAGGAACGCCTGTGTACGGCTGAGGCCGTCGACCATGGCCGCCTCCTCGAGTTCGATCGGGATGCCGGCGACGAAGCCGCGCAGCATCCAGATCGTGAATGGCACGACGGAGGCGGTGTAGAGCACGCTGATCCCGATGACCGAGTTGAGCAGGTCGACGCTCGAAAGGAGCTTGTATTGAGCGATGAACAATCCCTCTGCCGGCAGCATCTGGATCAGGAGGATCGCGAGCACGAACGCCTTGCGGCCGCGGAACCGGAAGCGGCTGATCGCGAGCGCGGCCAGGAAGGCGAAGATCAGGCAGGCCACGACCACGACCAGCGCGATCGCCGTACTCATACCGAGCGCCGGGAAGAACGTGCCGCCCGCGAACACCGCGGAGAAGTTCGCAAACGAGCCGCCAATAGGCAGGAAGGTGGGCGTGACATCCTGCAGCACCACGTTGGAGAGCAGCGAGGAGTTGATCATCCAGTAGACCGGAAAGACCCAGATCAGGGCTACCACGACGCCGATGATCGAGTAGACGACCTTCGACGGGCGGACGCGCTCACGCGTCCTTACTCGACCCGTGCTCGTCGATGTGGTCATGACTCGTCCTCCTTCAGCATGCTGCGGACGTAGAAAGCGCTGATGATCACGGTGATGACCAAAACGAAGATGGAGACCGCCGACGCGAGGCCGAAGTCGCTCGAGCCGGTGCCGAGCTGGTAGATGTAGGTGCCGAGCAGGTTCGTCTCGCTCTTCACCGATCCCGCGGACTGCAGCAGCTTGATCTGCGTGAAGACGCGCAGGTCCCAGATGACCTGCAGCAGCAGGACGATCGAGAGCACCGGACGGATGATCGGAACCGTGATGCCGAAGAAGCGCTGGCGGCCGCTCGCGCCGTCCATCTGCGCCGCCTCGACGACCTCGCCCGAGACCTGGGTGAGGCCCGCGTAGATCGCGAAGGAGACGAACGGCACGCTCATCCAGACGACGATGAGAAGCGCGACGCCGAAGAACGAGAGCGGGTCGATGAGCCAGTTGTGACCTTGGAACGGCAGGCCGACGGCGGAGAGCATCCAGTTAATGACGCCGCTGCGGAGGTTGAAGAGCCAGGTCCACACCGTCATCGCGGCGACAACGGGCATGGCCCAGGCGAGCAGGAGCGTGATCTGCAGGAGCAGTCGCACCCAGCGGGCCACGACATTCATGAGAAGCGCGAGCAACGTGCCGATCACCATGGTGATGGCTGCGCAGGCGAAGCAGAAGAGAAGGGATCGTCCGACGACGGTCCACATGTAGGGGTCCGTCGCGAGCGTGATGTAGTTCTGGAGTCCGACGAACGGGGCCGCCTGACCGAACTGCTGCGCGAGACCGAACTGCTGCGTGGATGTGATCACCTGCCAGACGAGCGGGTAGCCCATCGCCAGGACCAGCACCGCGATGGCCGGGATGATGAGCGCGTACGGCGCCCCGAGGACGCGACCGCGACCGGTACGCCGCGTTGCGAGATCTGTCGTCACGTCGTGCTCCTCTCGAATGGAATTGGGTCGTGACCGGTAGCGGATGTGTTCACGGAACGGGGGCGCAAGGCCGAAGCCTTACGCCCCCGCTGTGTTGCAGCTGTTTTACTTGGTGTTCAGCATTGGTGTGATCTTGGCGTCGTACTGCTTCGCCAGTGCGGTGAGATCGGTCGAGTCCTTGATCTTGCTGAAGAACTCCTCCATCACTCCCGCGCCCTCAACGGATGCCCATCCCGGCGCTGCCGGGGTGAGCTTCGAGTTAGCCGACGAGTCGATCAGGGCAGACGCGAACTGGTCGGAGCCGAGCGACGACGTGTCGTCGGAGTTCGCCGGGCCGAGGCCGTTCTTACCGAGCATCTGCTGGTACGTCTTGCTGAAGATAATCTTCAGCAGCGTCTCCGAGAGGCCCGGGTTCTTCGACTTCGCCGAGATACCGATGTTGGAACCACCCGCGAAGACCGGAGCGGCCTTGCCATCGTTACCAGGCAGAACGAACGTGCCGAAGGTGTTGGGATCCCAGGTGCGGGTGACCGCGCCCTTGGCATCCGTGCCCTTGGTACCGATCGACCAGTGCGCCCAACCCGGTGCCATGATCGTGGCGGCCGACAGCGAGACGGGTGTTGGCTTGTCTGCTGCGGTTGCACCGGCGATCGAGTCGTCGTCGTTGATGTAGATGTACTGGTTGCTGTCCTGCGCATCGCCGGGAGCGTTGTCGGCGTTCTTGTAGATGTCCTGGAGCTGCTGGAGGCCCTTCAGGGTTGCCGGCTCGTCGAGGGTTGCGACCCACTTGCCGTTCTCCTTCTTGGCGATGTCTCCACCATTGGCGAAGATCCACGAGATGCCGTCGCGCCAGTCCTCGCCACCCAGGTAGAAGCCCGAGAAGTTCTTGATGTTGTCCGGGTTCGCGGCGTTGATCGTGGCAACGTCCTTGTTGAACTCGGTAAGCGTCGTCGGAGCGGAGGTGATCCCGGCCTTGGCCCAGACATCCTTGCGGTAGAACACGTAGCGCGACCCGAAGTAGTACGGAAGCGTGTAGTTCTTCCCGTCGACCTCACCCGCGGCCACGAAGGACGGCAGCAGCTTTGAACCGCCGAGCGCCTTGTACTGGCTCGAGATGTCGAGGAACGCGCCGACGTTAGTGAAGGTGGGCGACTGCGTGTTCCCCATCTCCGTGACATCCGGGGTGTTGTTCTTGTCCGGGAGTGACGTCGTGAGCTTCGTCACGATGTCAGACCAGTCCTGCTGCTCGATGTTGAGCGTGCCCTTGGTCTCTTTGTGGAACTCCGTCTTCAGGTACGTGCGGAGCGCGTCGGGAGTGTCGCTTCCGACCAGCCAGAGCGTGATCGTCTTGCCTTTTCCGTTCGTGCTCGGTGCAATTCCGGCGGAGGTGGTCGTGCCACCACCGGTGCTGCAGGCAGCGAGTGCGAGTACGCCGGCTACGGCGAATGCCGTGGCGCCCCAAACTCTTCTCTTCATTGGTGCTTCCTTTCGTAAAGGGATGGTGCAGAAGGGGTAGTGCTGCTGTGTGGGACTTGCTGGCGGAACGTCGTTGGCCGTGCCTACGACACCCCTAGTTGCCCGGACAGGACCATGACGGCAGCGCCGCGCAGGACGATGTCCTCTCCGAGCGTGGTCATCCGCAGCACCAGGTTCCCGTGGAACTCGGGCATGGTGCGTGCGCGGATGGTCTCGATGGTGGCTCTCGCGAGAGTGCCATCAAGCAGTTCGGTCGGGCCGCTCAGGACGATCTCGGAGAGATCGAGCGCACCGACGACGGGAGCGAGGGCGATACCGAGGCGCTCTCCCGCTTCCCAGAGAATCCGATCCCGTTCGGCGGCCGTCGTGGCGCTGGCCAGAGCCGCGTCAAGCCGGGGTGTTGCGAGCCACGTCTCCAGGCATCCCGACTTACCGCAAACGCACGTTGCACCGCCGTCGGTGCCCACGACGACATGGCCGATCTCGCCGGCGGCAAAACGACTGCCGAAGAGCGGGATGCCCGCGAGGAGCAGGCCGGAGCCGACACCGTGACCCACCTTCACCAGCATCATGTCGCTGGTTGCACCGCCGAAGCTGTGCTCGGCGAGCGCGGCCGCGTTCGCGTCGTTGATCACAACCACCGGGATGCTGAATCGCGCCGTGAGGTCGCGCTGCAGGCTGCGGTTCGTCCAGCCGAGGTTCGGGGCCGTGAGGACCACGCCGGCGAGGTCGACGACGCCGGGCGAACCAACGCCGATGCCGAGGATCGGTCGGGTGGCTTGCGCGATCAGGCTGTCGACCAGCGCGAGGACCTTGTCCTGTGCTGCGTCAGCAGTACTGCCGGCCAGAGGCAGCTCGGCGCGGCCGAGGATCTTGCCGTCGAGGTCGAGAAGTGCTCCACGGAAGGTCGCGTACTCGCTGAGGTCGATTCCGATGATCTGGAAGGCGTCGCGATTGAGGTCCAGGAGCGTCGCCGGCTTTCCGGGACGAACATCCTCGCGCTGGCCGATTTCGATGACCAGGTTTTCGGCCATGAGGTCGGCAACGAGGTCGGACACGGTGACGCGGGTGAGGCCGGTCTCACGTGCGATGTCGGCGCGGCTGAGCGTTCCCTCACGGTAGAGCGTCTGCATGACCAGCGAGCGGTTGTGTCCACGAGCGTGCTCGGGGAGCACCTTTTGCGTCGGACGCAGCTCTCGGCCGCTCGCGAAACCCGGATTCATGTTTGTTAGTAAAGCTTACGAACAAACTGCTGGCAAGAGCATTTCGGAATTTTTTTTCGCGGGCTCATGTCTACTTGATCGCCCCCGCGGTCAGTCCGCTGACAACACGACCCTCGATGATCGCGAACAGGACGATAACCGGGATCATCGCGACGAGCGACCCGGCGAACAGGTGTCCCCAGTCGATCGAATACTGCCCCACGTAGTTGTTGATGGCGACCGTCAGCGGTCTCCCGTTCTCGGGCGCGCTGAGGGTCAGGGTGAGCGCCACAAGCAGTTCATTCCATGCGCTGATGAACGTGAAGATCAGCGCGGTCACGATTCCCGGCATCGCGAGGGGCAGTGTGATCCGCACCATCGCGCCGAATCGCGTGCAGCCGTCGACGACGGCGGCCTCCTCCAGTTCGACCGGAATGGATGAGACGAATGCGTTCACGATCCACACGGCGAACGCGAGATTGAAGCCGGCATTGATGAGGATGAGCGACAGGGTCGGTGAGGGCAGATTGAAGCCGAGGAACTCGCGCTGGATGCCGACCAGCATGGCCGCCGGCTGGAACATCTGCGTCGCCAGCACCAGGAGCAGGAAGATCGATCTGCCGCGGAATCGATGTCGCGCCGTGAAATGTGCGGCCGGGAGTGCAACGAGTAGAACGAGAACGGTCGCCCCGCCGGCGACCTGGAGGCTCGTTCCGAGGTTGCCCCCGAATCCCGTCGACCAGATCGAAACGAAGTTCGACCAGTCGAAATGCGTCGGCAGGAGGTTTCGACTCAGGAGCTCGTTGGCCGGCCTGGCCGCAACGACGACCATTTCGAGGTATGGCAGCAGAAACAGCAGCGCCACGACGTATGCGGCCAGGGTCAGCACGAATTTCTTCGTGAAAGTAGAGCCCGCGCGGCGGCCGCGCCGAACCCGGGGGATGCTCAGGGCGGTCATCTCAGTCCACCTGCTCTTTCCAGTGTGTCGCGCGCAGATAGACGAGGACGATGATGATCACGAGTGCGAAGTTGATGACCGACATCGCTGCCGACTCACCGATGTAGCTCTCCTTGAGCGTGAACATGAACGTCGTCGACGTGCTCGTCGCATAGCCGGGCCCGCCGCCCGTCATCTCCCAGATGATGGGGAACGAGTTGAAGACGTTGATCACGTTGATCAGAGTGGCAACGAGGATCGCCGGACGGATCATCGGCAGGGTGATTCCCGAGTAAAGCTTCCACCGCGAGGCGCCGTCGATTCGCGCCGCCTCATAGACCTCCTCGGGGATGGACTGGAGGCCCGACAACAGCGCGTAGGTCGAGAACGGCAGCGACACGAAGATCGCGACCACCATCATCCAGATCAGGGCCGGAATCGGATTGCCGAGCCAGTCGGCCTGGTTCGAGTTGAAGGACTTCAGCAGTCCGACATCGTGGAGCAGGACGTTGATGACACCGTTGTTCGCGTCCAGCGCCCAGCGGAAGATGAGGGCGGTCATCATGACCGAGGAGGCCCACGGGATGATGAGCGCCCACCGCGCGACGCGACGACCGGGGAAGCGCGCGTTGAACAGCTGCGCGAGACCGAGCGAGATCACCATCGTGACCGCGACCACGCCGACCGTCCAGATCACCGTTCGAAGCAGAACACCCGGAAGAGCGGATTCCCCGAACAGCGTGACGAAGTTTTTGACGCCGGCCCAGCCGAGCACGAAGCCGTCCGGGCTGATCTGTTCGAGGGATGACTGGATCATCACCACGATCGGCAGGAGCACGACCACGACGATGAGGATGATCGCCGGCCCGATCCAGGCGAGCGGCGACAGCGATCGGAAGAACTTTTTCGAGCGGGACCGCTGGGTGTGCGAAGTGAGCGTCATGATTTCCCGGTTCTGTATTTTCCGCTGCCGGGACGTTCGAGCGGACTCTCGGTCTCGCCCGGACGTCCCGGCAGCGTGATACTACGTCGGTCAGCTACCGGAGGCCGACTGCTGCAGCTCCCCGAGGACCGTCTTCGGGTCACTCGTCAGCGCCGTTCCGATGGTCTGCTGGATCTTGGTCTTGAGTGCAGGCCACGTGGTGTCGCTGGGGTACTGCACCGACTCCGGCAGGGCCTTCAGGAACGGTCCGAAGATCGGATCGGAGGCGAGCGCTTTGGCGGCTGACGTCGTCGCGGGCAGGAGGTCGTACTCCTTGTCGAACTGGAGCTGGTACTTGTCCTGGTAGGCGAAATCGAGGAACTTCTTGATCTGCGCCCCGTGACCGTTGGACTTGAACGCCGCGACGTTGTCGCAGACGCCGAGGGTCTTCGAGAGGGCACCGTTCTTGCCGGCGATCGGCACGGAGGTCCAGTCGCTGTCGGTCAGCACGCCGCCCGCCTTGATGATGGGAACGAGTGCCGGCGATCCGTTGATCATTCCGATCTGGCCCTGCGCGAACTGCTGCCACAGCGGTGTGCGGTCCTTGGTCGCCGGGTTCGGCTCGGTGTCGCCGGCAGCCACGAGCTTCGACAGGAACTGGAACGTCTGCACGTTCGCCGCGCTGTCGATGGCGTACTTGCCGCTGGAGTTCTGGTAGTTGCCACCGTTGCCGAGCATCCAGAGCAGCGACTCGGCCTGCGCCTCCTCCGATCCGAGCGGAAGGCCGAAGCCGATCTTGCCGCCAGCCGTGATCTTGGCCGCATCGTTCTGGACGTCCGCCCAGGTCGTCGGCGCCTTGGTGATGCCGGCGTCAGAGAAGATCTTCTTGTTGTAGAAGAGGGTGCGCGAGCTGGTGGTGAACGGCAGGCCGTACTGCACGCCCTTGTAGCTGCCCTGCGACTTGAACGATGACAGCAGGTTGCTCGGGTCGGACAGGATGTCGGATGCCTTGTAGAGGAGCCCCTCCTGCGCGTAGGTCGAGAAGTAGTCGCCCTCGGTGATGTCCGGGTACTGCTTGTTCTGCACCATGGTCTGCACCTGGGTGTCGAAGGAGTTCCAGTTGATGGCCGTCACCTTGACGGTGATGGACGGGTTCGCCTTGTGGAACGCGTCGGCGATGCCCTGCCAGTACTTCGAGCTGGTGTTGCTCGGGCCTGTGCCGTAGTCGGCGACGACGAGCTTCAGAGTGACGTCCTTCGACGAGGCCGACGATCCGCCGGTGCTGCAACCTGCGAGCGCGAGGGCACCCGCCAAACCGAGAGCGGCTGCCGCCCAGAATTTTCTCTTCATTGAGTCTTCCTTTCGTGGGGACGTTCCGAAGAAGCCCGATCCATGTTTGTTAGTAAAGCGTACGAACAAACTCTCTGCAACGGTCCGCGGCATATTTCCGACCTCGGGATGACGAGAAACCCCCATTTCGGGATGTTCTTGAACTAAACACAGGCTCCTGTCGTTGAATTGAGTGAAGCTGCATCAGGCAACGTCGCCGGCATTCGGGGCGCCAATACCGTTCACTACCGACGAGGACCAATGACCACCACACTTCGCACCAGGACCGCGCTCGCGACATTCGCCGGGCTATCCGTCGTGGGCGCGCTTGCGGGTTGCACCCCGACCGAAGCGACGGGCACGAGCGACTCCGGCAGCGGAAGCGGAGCGACGACGACCAGTAACGCCAGCTACAAGGACGGCACCTACACGGAGCCGGGCACCTACGTCTCCCCCGGTGGCACCGAGCACATCAGCGTCACCCTGACTCTCGCGAAGAACATCATCACGGCCATGAAGGTCACAACAGTCAAGGCGGACCCAACGGCCACCGGCTACGAGCAGATGTTCGAGGGCGGAATCTCTGCGGCGACCGTCGGCAAGAACATCAACACCCTCAACATCGGCGTGGTCGCCGGCTCATCCCTCACCAGCATGGGCTTCAACAAGGCGCTCGCCGCCATCAAGGCAGATGCCGCAAGCTGAGCACGTCTTCGAGGCGATTGGTGCGCCGTGGAAGATAACGACGCCCCAGCCCCTCCCCGCTGCGGTTGCGACGGCCATCGAGACACGCATCGAGGCGTTTGACGTCGTCTACTCGCGCTTCCGCCCGGACTCCCTGGTCACGCGAATTTCGGAGAGCACGGGCACCTGGCAGTTCCCGCCCGATGCCGCACCGCTCTTCACGCTCTACCGCACCCTCTACAACGCAACCGAGGGCGCGATGTCGCCGCTGGTCGGATCCCGGCTCGAGAATCTCGGTTACGACCGCGACTACACGCTTCGCCCACGGGACGAAGCCGTCGACGTTCCGGTCTGGGACGACATCATGCACTGGGACGGAACGCGCCTGACCACCACGGATCGCGTACTCGTGGATGTCGGCGCCGCCGGCAAGGGATACCTCGTCGACCTGGTCGCCGTGGTGCTCCGGGATGCCGGCATCGACGAGTACCTCATCGACGCGAGTGGCGACCTGCTGCATCGCGGACCGACACCGGTGCGAATTGGGCTCGAGCATCCACTCGATCCGACCCAGGCGATCGGGATCTGCGACCTGTCCAACGCGGCACTGTGCGCATCCGCACCGGGTCGCCGCAACTGGGGACCCGGCCTGCACCACATCCTCGACGCGACTACCGGGCTTCCGACGAACACCGTCGCCGCTACCTGGGCCGTCGCGCGAACCGGCCTCCAGGCCGATGGCCTGGCCACCGCACTGTTCTTTGCCGCCGCCCCCGCTTTGGGTGCTGGTTTCAAATTCGAGTACGTGAGAATGTTCCCCGACAGTCGAATCGAATACTCACGATCGTTCCCCGGTGAGCTTTTCACCGCGGAGGAATCAGGCCCGACTGGCGGGCAAGGAGGGTCGCAGGACTAATGCAGTGGCTGGATCGCATTACCGGAACAATCACCATGTACCGGCTCGTTCTTCTCTGTCTGCTCGGTTTCGTCGTCGAAACCGTACTCGTTTCGCTGACCGGCGCGATCTCGCAGCCGCCGCTGGCGATCCTGGCAACGGGAATCGTCGCTGTCGCGTTCACCTACGCGAGCAACTGGCTTTTCGCCAGGCTCTTCCGGGTGCGCCCGCACACCGAATCGTCGTTCATCACCGGACTGCTCCTGATGTTCATCTTCGAGCCGGTCGACCCGACGCAACCGGGCAGCATCCTGAAGTTCGTCGGAATCGCGGTCGCGGGCATCATCGCGAGTGCATCGAAATACGTCCTTGCCTGGCGCGGGCGTCACATCTTCAACCCCGCTGCTGTCGGCGCTTTCGTCGTGACCCTGATCACTCCGTTCGGCGACTTCGCGGCCTGGTGGCTCGCAACCGCCTGGCTGCTCCCCATCACGATCGTCCTCGGCTTCGCCGTGCTGTACCGCACGCGCCGCTACCTCATGGCGATCGTCTTCGTCGTCGCCGTCTTCTTCCTCACGTTCTGGGTCTACGGCGGCAATGGCGCCCCGTTGGCCCAGACGCTCCTCGAGCCGTTCACCACCTTCAGCACGATCTTCTTCGCGTCCTTCATGCTGAGCGAGCCGCTCACCATGCCACCGCACCGCTGGCAGCAGCTCGTTGAGGCCCTGCTTGTCGCCGTCATCTTCACGCTGCCGTTCACCGTGCTCGGATTCAGCACGACGACGCCGCAGTTCGCGCTGCTGGTCGGCAACGTGTTCGCATTCGTCTTCGGACAGCGCAAGGGAATCCGCCTCGACTTCCTGGGCAAGAAACAACTCACGCCCACGAGCTGGGAGCTTTCATTCCGACCGCAGCGTGCCGTTCGATTCCGGGCCGGCCAGTACATGGAGCTGACCATTCCGCACGCGAAGGCGGATGTTCGCGGTGCTCGCCGAATCTTCAGCATCGCCTCCGCACCGGTCGAGACCGAGGTGGTGCGATTCGGGCTGAACACGGCGGAACGTTCCAGCAGCCTCAAAACCGCGCTGCTCGCTCTTGAGCCGGGAGAAATCGTCAGCGGCACCTCTGTGGGTGGAGATTTCCTGCTCCCGAAGGAGGCGAGCAGGCCGCTCCTGCTCGTCGCGGGCGGCATCGGCATCACCCCGTTCATGAGCCACATGGAACAAATCGCCGGCGAAGGCGAAGAACGCGACGTCGTCGTACTGTACTCCGCATCCTCGGCGACGGAGCTCGCCTACTCCGAGCGCCTGAAGGACCTCGGATACCCGGTGCTCCTGCTCGCGCCGGCGGCACCGAAGTCGATGCCGAAGAACTGGAGCTATCTCGGCCGCGGTCCGCTGACGGCCGATGTCCTCGCGTCCGCGATCCCGGATGTGAAGTCGCGGGCCGCCTACGTGTCCGGTCCACCGGCGTTCGTGCACGCCGTTCGCGGGCTACTCCACAAGGCGCAGGCGCAGAGCGTCAAGACCGACTTCTTCTCCGGTTACACCGCCAGGTCGACGCTGCTCCGGCACGCGGAGGAAAAGACCCCCGTCGGTTGATCTAACCGAGGCGCACGGCGAGGTTCTTGTCGAGCGTGTCCAGGAACTCCTCCGTGGTCTCCCACTTCTGGTCCGGTCCCACCAGGGCGGCGAGGTCCTTCGTCATGTGACCGGCCTCGACCGACTTCACGACGACCTCCTCGAGCGTCTCGGCGAACTCGGCGAGCGCAGGATTGTTGTCGAGCGTGGCGCGGTGCGACAGGCCACGGGTCCACGCGTAGATCGAGGCGATCGGGTTGGTCGAGGTCGGCTTGCCCGCCTGGTGCATGCGGTAGTGACGCGTGACCGTGCCGTGGGCGGCCTCCGCCTCGACGACCGAGCCATCCGGAACCGACAGCACCGAGGTCATGAGACCGAGCGAACCGAAGCCCTGCGCGACCGTGTCGGACTGAACATCGCCGTCGTAGTTCTTGCAGGCCCAGACGTAGCCGCCCTCCCACTTCATGGCCGAGGCGACCATGTCGTCGATGAGGCGGTGCTCGTAGGTGAGGCCTGCGGCGTCGAAGCGCTCCTTGAACTCGGTGTCGAAGATCTCCTGGAAGATGTCCTTGAACCGGCCGTCGTAGGCCTTCAGGATGGTGTTCTTGGTGCTGAGGTAGACCGGGTAGTTGCGGGTCAGGCCGTAGTTGAGGCTCGCGCGCGCGAAGTCGCGGATGGACGCGTCCTGGTTGTACTGCACCTGCGCGATGCCGTCATCCGGTGCGTCGTAGACGTCGAACTTGAGCGGCTCGCTGCCGTCATCCGGAGTGAACTGGACGGTGAGCTTGCCTTTGCCCTTGAACACGAAGTCGGTCGCGCGGTACTGGTCGCCGAACGCGTGGCGGCCGATGATGATCGGCTTGTTCCAGCCCGGAACCAGCCGCGGGATGTTCGAGATGATGATCGGCTCACGGAAGATCACGCCGCCGAGGATGTTGCGGATCGTGCCGTTCGGCGACTTCCACATCTTCTTGAGGCCGAATTCCTCGACCCGGGCCTCGTCGGGGGTGATGGTGGCGCACTTCACGCCGACGCCGTGCTTCTGAATCGCGTGGGCCGCATCGATGGTGACCTGGTCGTCGGTAGCGTCGCGGTTCTCGATGCCGAGGTCGTAGTAGTCGAGGTTGATGTCGAGGTACGGGTGGATCAGAGTATCTTTGATTTTTTGCCAGATGATGCGGGTCATCTCGTCGCCGTCGAGCTCGACGACAGGGTTGGCGACCTTGATCTTCGGCATTGAGGGACCTCTTCGGAAAAGCGGCGCGGCGCTAGCGGCGCGCTATAGCATCGGCATGTGAGGCGGCAAAGCCG
>DASXCU010000089.1:0-28580 GCA_036491035.1 Galbitalea sp.
GGGAATTGTTCCGTCTCGACAACCCTCCAAAAGGTTGTTACCTTCTGGCTAACGGCTGTTCACTAAGGCGGCTCATTCTTGAGAAGGGGGCAACGATGCCCACCACGAAACTTGGCTCATCCGACATCTGGTGGGACTCCACGGGGACCGGGTCCCCGATCCTGTTGATCAACGGCTTGAGTTCTCCCTCGTCAGTCTGGTTTCGGCTGACTCCCCATCTTGAGAGCACGCATCGCGTGATCGTTTTCGACAACCTCGGAACCGGGCGCACCAGCACACCGGCCGAGCCGTGGACGATCGCCGACATGGCCGAAGCCGGCGCGAAGGTGCTCGAGGCCGCGGGTGAGTCGAAGGCTGCGGTTCTGGGCATCTCGCTTGGCGGCATGATCGCCGAAGAACTCACGCTGAACCATCCCGAACTCGTGACGCATTTGATCCTGGTGTCGACGCATGCTGGACTGCACCACGTCGACGGGGACCCCGTCGTCCTCGCGGCGCTGAACGACTCGGCGAGCTTGCCGCCGGACGAGCGCACAGACCTCCTGCTGAGCTTCACGTACGCCAAGGCAACTCCGCGGCACCTGCAGTTGGAGGACACCGCCGTTCGAGCCGAACAGCCGACCAGTCCCGAGGCGTACGCGGGGCAACTCGCGGCGGCGGGACCGTGGGATCGAATCGATGACCTGGTGACTATCTCCGCTCCGACTTTTGTACTCCACGGCGAAGAAGACCGCATGGTGCCGATTCCGGCCGCCAGGCTGCTGCTCGACACGATTCCGGGCGCGAAAATGACCGTCCTTCCGGGCGCCGGCCACCAGTTGTTTACCGACAAGCCGGAGGAGGCTTCGCGAGTCATCCTGGATTTCCTGGACAGCTAACCGATTCCCCGGCTTGGCTCACCGTGGCGGGCTCAGGATTGCCTGGATGCTGGGCGCCAGGTATGAAATGAGCGCTTCGCGATCTTGTTGCACGAGCGCCTCGATTCTCACCAGCTGACGACCGACTACGACGCCAACGAGCATCGAACTGGCGATCTCGATCCGGACCGCCATGTCGCCGTTGCGAAGCCGCGGACTCAGGTCGTCGATTACGCGCTTTTGAATGAGGCCGCGAAGCTGGAGCGTCGCTTGTGCGTTGCCGATGGCGGCTCGAAGCAGCGCCTGCAGGGGCTGCGAGACCAGGGGATCTCCATCCCATACCTCGAGAAACGCGCGAGTAACGCGTTCACCGATCGAGTCTTCCGGCCCGTTGAACGCGTCCGAAACCCGAGACATCGTGTTCGGGCCCACGTTCATGACTGTCGCGAACAGCTCGTCTTTAGAGCCGAAGTACTGCATCACGAGAGACGGGTCCACGCCAGCGTCCGCCGCAATCTTGCGAATAGTTGAGTTCGTAAATCCGTCAGTGGCGAAGCGACTTCGAGCCGCATCGAGGATCGCGTTTCGCGTTGCAGTCGGTCCGACGGCGCGCGCGGCGTCGGGCGCGGGTTCGCTTTCAGGCTCCACGGAACGAGTCTAATGAGCATCACCTCAACAAGTGTTGAGGAATCGGGTTCCCGGTCGTATGCTGAACCAAAACGTGCATAACCGTTTATGCCGAATAGTTCCGCAGGAGTCAAAGGAGACCCCATGTCAGTCAGCAGAGCTGTCGCACAGTTCACCCGCCCGGGCGGGATGCCCGAGCCCGCAAGCGAGAGCGACGCCCCGACCTTCGCGACCTCCGTTCTGGAGTTCGGCGGCATTGCCGTCCCGAGGGGCGGACGAAAGTGAAGTCACTGGAAGAGCTCAGTGCGCGCGCCGAAATCCACGACGTGCTGCTTCGATACTGCCGCGGCCTCGACCGCGTCGACATGGGACTGGTACGCAGCGTGTTCTGGCCGGACGCCTGGGTTCAATTTCCGGCGAGCCTCCATCAGGGCTCTGTCGACGGTTTCGTCGAATTCCTGAGCGGTGAGATGCCACGGTTCGTGCGCACCATGCACCTCCTCGGAAACAGCCTCGTTGAGTTTGACGGGCCGAACCTGGCACACGTCGAGACGTATCTCAACGCCGACCATCAGGGCACGGAGGTGCACCAGTGGGCCAACGAGAACGTCAAACTCTGGGCTCGCTATCTCGATCGATTCGAGCAGCGCGACGGCGTCTGGCTGATCGCTCGCCGTGCACTGGCTACGGGATGGATGTATCGCTATCCCAGGGAGGGTTGGTTCGACGACCACCCCGACGCCTCCGCCAGTGGTCGGGACGGCAACGACCCGGCGCTCGAACTGGTCGCCGGTTTCGAGGGCGCCCCGGTTTCGCGGAAGGAATGGCCGTGATCACGGAAACCACTATCCCGCAGGCAGAGGAGCTCATCGCGCGAATCGTGGACCTGCAGCCGTGGCTGCGCGACCAGCAGGCGATTGCGGAGCAGGAACGCCGCATTCCTCAGGAGACCATCGAGCGACTCGACGACGCCGGCGTGTTCAGCCTGACGAAACCAAAACGCTATGGCGGGGCGGACTTCAGCTCGCGCGAGATGCTCGAGATCTACCGCGCCCTCGGTTCCGGCTGCGGTGCGACCGCCTGGGTGGTCTGGGCGACCGCCGGTGGCAACATGTGGAGTAACGCCTTCGAGGATCACGTCGTCGCGCCGGTCTACGAATCACCGTGGGTGGGCAACCGCACCTTCGCCGTCGGCGGAACGAGCCGGCACATGTCCGGTACCGCTACCAGGGTCGACGGCGGCTGGATGGTCACGGGAGTGTGGCCGTTCGCGACCGGAAGCGTTTCCGCATCCCATGGGTACCTCGCGGTGTTCTACGACGACAGCGATGATTCCAAGGTCGGGATGGTGCTCGTCCCCAAGGACCAGCTTGTGAGCAGGAACGATTGGGATGCGATGGGCCTCGCCGCGACGGGCAGCCAGACCATGGCCACCGACGGCGAGCTCTTCGTTCCCGACGAGCGGTTCGGCTTTCCCGCTCAGCTCGCGACTCGAACAGCGGAGCTGATCGCGCAAGGGCAGGGGCCGAGGCGCGGTGGGCTTCCCCGCTCGATCGTGTCGAGCACGGGCGTTGCTCTCGGCATGGCCGACCAGGCGATGGACGTGTTTCTCGCATCCATTGGCCGACGCAGCGTTCCCTACTCTCCGTACACGAAGCAGGTGGACTCACCCGTTGCTCACCACATCGTCGGACGAGCCGCGATGCAGATTCGCGCGGCCGGGAGAATCGCGGATGCCGCCGTCGCCGACTTCGACCGCCTGGATGACGAGGGGATCGATCCCACCGAGTCGGAGATCGTGCAATTCCACACGGACGCCGCCTGGGTCTGGAACGAGTGCGCTACGGCGATCGAAACACTCTTCCGTGCATCCGGGGCGTCCGCCATCAGCAAGCGGCTGCCGCTCCAGCTGATCGCTCGCAACTGCCGCGCTGGCAGCCTGCATGCCGCCAACAATGTGGACACCTGGATGGAGAACCTGGGTCGCGCCATGGTGGGTGTCGACGCGGGACCGTCGTCGATGAGCGTGCTCGAGCGCCGCAGCTGAGTCACCCGGCGCCACTGGTCAATGAAGACGAGGAGAAACGACATGACACTGACAGGCATCCTGGCCGGCCCGATCGGGGGTCTGAAGTACAAGACCCCGACACACTCCGGGCTCACCAATGAGCGCGGTGAGTTCGAGTACGAAGAGGGCGAGCGGATGACCTTCCTGCTCGGCGTCAACGCGCTCGGCTATGTGACGGCTGGTCCGCGCGTCCACCTCGCGCAGATCGTGGCGCGCGTCGATGGCAACGTCGACAAGTTGCGCGACTCCGGTCTCACCAATATCGCGCGCCTGATCTTCACTCTCGGTCGAAACCAGTCCCGCGACGAGGGGACCAGCATCCCGCGCGAGGTTCACGACATCATCGGCGACCGTCGGATCAACTTCCGGCACGATGCTGACTACTCGGCGATCGGCCCGACCGACAAGATCGCGCAGTTCACGGAAGACCCGCTCGTCGCCGAGCTGCTCGCCGATCTCGCTGCGGCCGGGGTGTTCGGCGAAACCGAGGCACGCACGCTGTGCACCCCGGCCAACGCACGCAATGAACTCCGTCGTAACGCGATGGGGATCCTCCGCTTCCGCGACGTCAGGATTCCACTCCAGAACGGGTCATACGTTCTCGCCGACGTGTTCCTTCCCGCCAGACCGGGCAATTACCCCGCAATCGTCAACTGCGGCCCCTACGGCAAGGCATTCAACCACCACTCCATCGCGAACGCCGAAGACCTCGAGCACCACGAATTCGAGGAGGAGCAATTCTTCTTCGGCAACTCCGGCGACCTGCAGTTCGAGAATCACGAATCAGTCAGCACCGCCGTGTGGGTTCCGGAGGGGTACGCGGTCGTTCGGGTCGACATGCCCGGGGCGGGCGCCAGCCCCGGGCAACTCGCCCCCTGGGGGATCGCCGGAGCGGAGGCATTCCGGGATGCGATCGAATGGGCAGGCACGCAGCCCTGGTCGAACGGCTCGGTCGGTACCTGGGGCATGTCGTACCTCGCGATCAGCCAGCATGCGGCCGCGAGCCTTCACCCCGAGCACCTCAAGGCGATGATCGCGATCGGAACCGACGTCGATCTCTACGAGGATGTCGCGTACAACGGCGGTGTTCTCAACGAGCAGTTCTGGCCGATTTGGAGGGTCTCAGGATTGATCCCACCGATCGTTGGCCCGCCGGACCTCGCGGATTTCGTGAAGATCATGAAGGAGAGCCCGTTTCGCGACTCGGACCCGGACCGCATTTTCGGTCCCCGCGCCGAGGTCTTCATGAGTCCGGATCTCAGTGACGTGACGGTCCCGCTGTGGGCTGTCGCGGCGACGACTCACATCTCCAACATCCATCAGCTCGGCGGCAACGCCGCGTATCTGAACACGCCGACCCCCCACAAGAAGCTCGACCTGTCAGAGGACTGGTTCCAGCAGGCCTACTCGGCAGAATCGGTCGCGCGCCACAAGGCGTTCTTCGACTACTGGCTCAAGGGCATCGAAAACGGAATCATGGATAGCCCGCCAATTCGACTCGAGGTTCGCACGGGAGATGGGTCGTCCTATCTCCAGGAGGAGAACGAGTGGCCGATCGCTCGAACGGAATACCCGCGCTGGTACTTCGACGCTCAACCATCCGGCTGGACCGGCGACGGTAAACGCTCCGACTTCCTTCGCCTGTCTACAACTGAGCCGACCGAGGCGGTCGAGGCGAGCTATTCGGCGCAGATCCAGCTCGCGCCCTGGGCGCCGGTCGGCAGTCCGCGGGTCGACCCGGAGTCGGCCGAATCTGACCCGTATGTCACCGGGGTCTCGTTCGTCAGCGAACCACTCACGGAGGATGCGGTTATCGCGGGCTTCGGAAAGGTGCACCTCTGGGTCTCGTCGACGAGCGAGGACATCGACCTGTTCGTGTCCGTGCGGGTGATCGGTGCGGACGACCAGGAGGTCGACTTCACCGGATTCACGACATCCGGCTTTCCGTGGCGGATCGCTCCTCTCACCAAGGGATGGCTGAAGGTCTCACACCGGAAGCTCGACGAGGAGCGCACGACCCCGTACCAGCCCAAGCACACCCACCTGAAGGCGGATTACGCACCGCTCACGAGCGGCGAGATCGTGCCCGTGGACGTGGCGCTCGTGCCGAACGTGGGGAAGCTCCTGAAGGGCCAGCGCATCCGAATCGATGTCCAGCCACACGATGGGGTCGCACACGGACTGACTCACGAATACAACCCGAGCTACCACGACGGGGCGACCAATCGGATCCACACCGGCCCCGAGCACCCGAGCTACGTTCAGCTCCCGGTCATCCCCGAACAGCGAGCGAGGAAGTAGGGATGTCCCCCGAAGACCAGCTCGATCTCGTGAAACGGCACTACGCCCTCAATGGGGCAGGCGATTTCGACGGCGCGGCCGAGTTGGTGACCGACGATTTCGTCATCACCATCCCGCCATACATGCCGTTCGCCGGCGTCTACACGGGCAAAACCGCGATGCGCACCCTCATCCCGATCGTTGTGGCGTCGGTTTCGGTGTCCGATGTGAAGTACGTGGCAACGACGGTCGGCGACGGCTACGTGGCCGAACTTGTCGAATTCAGCCTCGCCGGAAACGACGGCCCACCCATGCAGGGCGTGGAAGTGAACTCCTTCCGAGACGGCAAGATCTGCGAGATCAGGCCCTACTACTTTGACGCGACCTCCATGATCGAGGCTGCGAAAGTGAAGGAGCGATTTCAGGATGGCCCCCGTGGCCAGACCGTCTGATTCAGACGCTCTGGGACGAACGACCGAATCCGATCCGAGACGTCGGCAAACCGTCAGTGCGGCTGGTTCGATGTGTGGCTCGCCCGAGAACATGGCGTCCGCGAGAGAACAGCTCGCACTTAAGAATCGTTGGCAAAGCCGCTAGGCAAGGCCAACTCTGCGATGTGGTCGCACCGGGAAACCGTGGCACCGTCCGCGGAATCGATAGCGCTGGGACGCTGTCATCACAACCTGGCCAGACCGCCGTCCGCCATGATCGTCTGTCCAGTGACGAACGCCGCGTCATCAGATGTGAGGAAGGCGATCGTTCCCACGACATCCTCGACCTGGCCCGATCGCTTGATCGCCTGCCGTGCGATAGTCGCCTCCACAAGCGGGGCAGGGAGTCCGCGAGCGTCCCAGGCCTGGCTCGCCGTCAGTGTCGGCCCTACGGCGTTCACGGTGATCCCGAACCCTGCGAGGTCTGTCGCGAGCCCTCGCGTGAATCCGATGATGCCCATTTTGCTGGCCAGATAGTGCGCGACGCCCGGCGCTGCAATGCCGATCGAGTTGGACGTGATGTTGACGATCCGTCCCCAGCCGGCCTCCTTCATCAGGTCGACGACGGCTTTGGTCATCAGGAACTGTGAGTCGAGATTCACTGACTGCACTCTTCGCCAGAACTCGAAATCGGCGTCGTCAAAAGACCGGTTCGGATAGATCCCCGCATTGTTGACGAGGATGTCGCACCGACCGAACCGGCCGCGGATGCGGGTGCCGAGCTCGCCGACTGCGGCAGGGTCCGAGATGTCGGCGGTAAGCGAGATCGCCTGTCGGCCAAGCGCGGTGACGAGGGCGACTGTGTCCTCCGATTCCTGGATATCGACGGCGACGATGTCGGCTCCCCGTTTAGCGAGGCCGACACAGAATGCCCTGCCGAATCCACCAGCCGCACCGGTGATCACGGCGACGCGACCTTCGTGAGTCTGAAACGTCACGGCTGCGCTCCTTCTTGTTCGGGCCGCCACGCGAACCGCGGCCGTTCACGAGCCAGGAACGCGTCCACTCCGATCGCCATATCGGGGCCGTTCACCATTGCTTCCCACGCGTCCTGCCAGAGCTGGTCGGTCTCGTGGACGGTTGGGTTGCCAACGTCGATCAGGTTCTTCACCGTGTGAATCGAGAATCGCGAGCGGGCGAGCAGCGTGGCAACCAGATCATCGGCCCGGGCCTCGAAGTCCGCGTTCGCGACCGTCTCCGTGACGAGTCCGAGCTGCATGGCTCGCTGTGCGGTGAACGTATCCGCGCTGAACAGGATGAACTTCGCGTTCGCCGGACCCACCAGCCGCACCAGCCGTTCGATCCCGGCCCGCGGGTAGATCACTCCGATCTTTGCGGGTGTGATCGCGAACAGGGATCGGTCGCTTGCCACGATGAAGTCACACGCAGACGCGAGCTGCCAGCCCCCGCCCATGCACGCACCGTCGACCAGGGCGATGGTCGGCTTGCGGACGGCGGAGATCGCCGCATCCGCGAGACTCAGATGATCGGTAACGCTTCCGTCCTCCTGAGGGTCGAGGAGCACAGCGGTCAGGTCGTCGATCGAGGCGCCGGCAGAAAAGGTGTCGCCGGCACCCCGGAGGGTCACGACCACCACGTCCGGATCGTTGTCCAGTCTCGGCATGAGCGTCTGAAGCTCCTGGCACATCGCCTTGGTGGTGGCGTTCTTCTGTCGGGGATTGTCGATGACAACGGATGCCACACCACCCGAGACGTGGGCGGTGATCCGACCCTTCGATGCGGCGTCAGTCATCAGGTCTCAGGCTGGTTCGGAGTTGGTCTTGAGCACGCCATCCGCCTCGAGACGATCGATATCGCCGTCCGCGAATCCGATTTCACGCAGGACGTCCGCGGTCTGCTCACCGAGAAGTGGTGGACGGGCGGTGATGTCGCTGGCTTCACCGTCGACGCTCACCGGCCCACGGAGGAGTGGAAGGGCGGAGCCGTCACGGCGGGTGCTCTGCCTGATCAGCCCGAGCGCTTCGACCTGCGGCGAGGCGAAAGCCTGCGAGTACCGGTAGATCGGGCCGCACGGGATGCTCGCCCCCGTGATGAGGGGAACCCACTCGTCCGCGGGTCGGGCGCTGAGCGCCGACTCGATGAGGTGCTTGAGCTCATCCCGATTGGCAGATCGATGCGCTCCGGTGTCGAAGCGGGGGTCGTCGACGGCCTCCGGAATTCCGAGAAGTCCGCAGAACGCGCCCCACTGTTTTTGAGTTCCCACGGCGATGTTCAACGGCTCCGTCGCGGTGGCGAATGTGCCGTACGGCGCGATCGTCGGGTGATCGTTTCCCTGCGGCGCGGGATCATCGCCCAGGCTGAGAGCGCGCTGCCCCTGGAACACCGAGAGTCCGACGGCCGTCTCGAGCAGCGAGGTCGTGACGTGATGGGCCGGGTGACCGTTGTCGCGACCGACGAGGGCCGCGACGATGCCGAACGCGCAGACTATTCCCGACGTGATGTCGACGATCGGAATGCCGACCCGGTAGGTGTCTTCAACGCCCGATCCCGTAATCGACATGAGGCCGGACATCCCCTGCACCACCTGGTCGAGGCCGGCGTCATCCTTCAGCGGCCCCGTCGTCCCGAAGGCATTGACCGAGCCCACGACGAGTCGTGGATTGAGTTCGTCGAGGTGCTCGGGGGTGAGACCCAGCTTCTCAAGCGTGCCCAGCTTGAAGTTTTCGACCAGCACATCTGCGCCGGCGACCAGGCGATCCAGGATGTCGCGGCCATCCGCCGAGTAGAAGTCGATGCAGATCGACCGCTTGTTGCGGTTAACGGATTCGAAGTACAGGCTGTGGTCGCCCTCGAAGGGCGGCCAGGCGCGGGAGCTGTCGCCGCCGTTCAGGCTCTCGACCTTAATGACCTCAGCGCCCAGGTCGGCGAGCAGCGCCGTGCAGTACGGTCCAGCCATCGCACGGCTGAGGTCGATGACTTTAATGCCAGTGAGAGGCTTACTCATCGCTGCACGGGAGTGGTCGTCCCGACTTTGGATCCAACGCGCTTGAGCGCTCCGATCCAGGTCTCGACCTGCTCGGCACTGACCGCCTGAGGCAGGCCGGTGATGCGCAGCGCCATCGGGGGCAAACCCTCGCCGGTCGCGACAAGCACCACCACGTTGGCAAGGGTGTAGCTCTCGCCGGGAACCAGGTCGGTGAAAAAGAAGTCGGCGAGTTCGGAGGTCACCGCGAGTACTTCACGCTCGCGACGAGGGAGCCGGTCCGACAGTTCGAACTCGGACAGGATCGCCTGGTGCCGCTGCAGAACCTCGGGTCCGGCGGCCAGCAGCGAGTACCCTCGCTCGAGCACACTCTCGAGCTGCGCATGGTTGAGATCGCGGCGTTCCTCGCTGTGGTCGGATGCCCGCAGGAGCCATTCGTCGACCTCCGGCTCGGGGGCCTCGGCCATGAAGACCGCCCCGAAGGGCGGGATGAGTGGCTGCCGATGACCGAGTGGGAATGGCTCGTCGATGGGCGATTGGTTTGCGGCCAGCACCTGCACGGCATCCCAGCGGATCTTGGCCAGCACGCTGCAGTTGACGCCGAACTCCTCGGCAAGCGCTTCGACATCCGAGCGCATCGACTCGGCCAGCTGGGCGGCCTGGATGAGTTCGGGATCCGGCGTCGCGATGAACGACCCGGGCGAGAACCGGCCATAGCCGCCCTGGAAGAAGAGCAGTGGAAGCGTTGACCTCTCGACCGCGAGGTCGTGCACTCGCCCGAGCACGATGAAGTGGTCGCCGGCTTCGCGAATGTCTTCGAACGTGCACTCGATCCACGAAACGACCCCGTCGAGTATCGGAGACCCGAGGGGCCCGGGCCGCCAGTCGACGCCATCGAACTTGGCTTCCCCCGCCGTGGCGAATCTGCGACAGAAGGACTCCTGGTCGGATGCGAGCACGTTGATGCAGAAGGCGGTGGCGTTTCGAAGCCGAGCGAAGCTACGCGAGTTACTCATCGGGTAGAAGGCGATGAGGGGCGGGTCCATGGAAACGGACGAGAACGTACCGACGACCATGCCGACGGGATTTCCACCCTCCGCGATCGCGGTGACAACGGCGACGCCGGTTGGGTAGTGGCCGAGGGTCTCACGGAACAGCGCTGGGTCAATGTCCCGGGACATGCAACCTCCTCGGCTCAACAGTGGGCGACCGCTCTGGCGCCCAACGTTTCGATCAAATCAATAGTTGCTAAAGATGTCAACGGTTATGATGGAATAGGGGGATTCACCAAACGGAAATCTCGAAGATGAGGAACCGCACATGACCAAGGTCGAGACCACGGAGTTCGTCGTGGTCGGCGCCGGTCCCGTCGGTCTGCTGTGCGCGATCCTGCTTGGGCGCAAGGGATGGCGGGTCACCGTCGTCGAGCGCTGGCCGTCTCGGTATCCCATGCCACGTGCGTGCACGATCGACCACGAAGCGCTGCGCATCCTGCAGTCGGCCGGAGTAATGGTCGAACACTCGGATCTCTTCGAGCCGTCCCGCGGAGAACGCGGCGGCTACCAGATCCGAAACCAGGATGGCGTTCTGCTCCGGGCAATCAACTGGAACCGCACGTCCGAGTCCGGGTGGGCCAACACGAACGGGTTTTACCAGCCCGACCTCGAAGGTGTTCTCGAGACGATGGCGGGAGCGATCCCGTCGGTGGATATCCTCCGTGGTTGGTCGGCAGAGGCCATCAGCCAGGATCCCTCGTCGGTGACGCTCACTATCGCGAACTTGGATAACGGGGCGCGCGAGGCGATCAGTGGACGGTGGTTGATCGGCGCGGACGGGGCGAACAGCGTCGTGCGCGAGCTGATCGGAATCGAGACCGAGGACGCCGGCTTCGAGGCCGACTGGCTCGTCGTCGACTACGAACCGCTCGACGACAGGGAATGGGACGCGTTCGTCACCCAGTACTGCGATCCCGAACAACCAGCCACGGCGGTGAACAGCGGCCCGGGGCGGCGCCGCTTCGAGTTCATGCGGCGGAACGACATTACCGCCGACGAACTGGGGCGCGTCGACACCGCGTGGCAACTAATGGCCCCCTGGGGGATCAGCCCGGAGAACGCCCGACTCGAGCGGCACGCCGTCTATACGTTCCGCGGGCGATGGGCACGCGAATGGCGACGCGATCGCGTTTTGATCGCGGGCGACGCCGCACACCTCATGCCACCGTTCCTCGGACAGGGCATGTGCTCGGGTCTTCGGGACGCCGCGGCGCTTGCCTGGCGTCTCGATCTGCTCGCGGCCGGATTCGCCAGCGACAGCATCCTCGATTCCTACGGGACCGAGCGAAGTACGCACGTGCAGGAGATCATCGACGAGGCCATCGCGATCGGACGTGTAATCTGCGAACTCGATCCACAGCGGGCAGCGGAACGCGATGCCGCCATGCTCGCCGAGCTGGCCGATCCCGACGCGCGCACGGTCGAACCCCCGCATCCCCGTCTCGGACAGCCATCGATCACAGCCGAAGGCGACTCGAACGCTGGACGGCTGTCGCTACAAGGACGGATCGAGGTGGGCGGATCGGTTGGGCTGTTCGACGATCTCGTTGGCGGGGACTGGGAGCTGATCGCGCTGGGTTCCGATCCCCTCGCGGCCGTGCCGAAGGAGCTGGCCAGCTGGTTCGCACGCATCGGCGGCGCCGCGACCGCGATCGGTGGCGATGAGCCCACTCGAGACATCGACGGTACCTATGCGACCTGGTTCGAGGGGCATGGGTGCACCGTCGTGCTCTCCAGACCCGATTTCTACATTTTCGGAACCGGGGATGCGGCGGATTCTTCATCCCTGCTCCGCACTCTTCGCGCTGCACTCACCGGCGCCCCAGCTTCGTCCGACCGTCACAGCAGTACCAACGCACTTGAAGGAGCGCCATCATGACCATGCGGGTAACCAGGATCGCCGACGCGGAGCCGTTCGCTCCGGTGGGACACGTGGGGGTCGGTCCGGTCCGACTGCAGGGCGGATCGACAACGCCGACCGAGAAATTCACGGTTGCGCTGTCGCACTACCTGCCGGGAGCAACGGCGCAACTCGCGCCTCAGGATGCCGAGACCGTCTACGTCCTGCTTGCCGGAAACCTGGTCATGTCGGCCGACGGCGTGGAAGAGACGCTCGGCGCGAACGACTCGGTGCATTTCACGAAGGGCACCCTCCGTACGGTCGAGAATCGCACCAACGTGCCGGCGAGCATGCTCGTGATTCGGGCCGTCCAGTGAGTCCCGGGATGCGCATCGTCGGTATCCGCGATTCCGACGGTTCGGTTTTGGTCTGCGCCCTGAACGCCGCCGGCATCGAGGCGACGGTCATCGCCGACCTCGCCACCTTCTGGGCGTCGCCGTCCGAACATCTCGCTGCGGCGCCGACGGGTAGGACGGTTCCGGTGGAGGCGGGTCGGCTCGTGCCCCCCGTGCTGCCGGGCGCCCGCGTCATCTGCGTCGGCCTGAACTACCAGGATCACGTCAGCGAGGGATCCTTCAAAGACGAGACGCTGCCGGAGTTCCCAACCTTGTTCGCGCGCTGGTCCGCGTCGCTCAGCACGGGCGGCGCAGAGATCCCGATTCCCTCGGGCGAGGACGGGCTCGACTGGGAGGGCGAGGTCGTCGCATGGATTGGTGCACCGATCATCGACGCGACGCCCGAGGAGGCACTCGGCGCGGTCGTCGGATATTCGACGTTCAACGACGTGACGTCGCGACGGGCCCAGAAGCAGACGTCGCAGTGGATCGTCGGCAAGAATGGCGACCGCTCCGGACCACTGGGTCCGCTTGTGCCCGCGGCGGAAGTCGGTGACCTCAGGGACGGGCTTCAGATCGAGACCCGGGTGAACGGCGAGGTCGTCCAGCACGGGAGCACCAAACAGATGATCTACGGGGTCGGCGAAACCCTGGCGTACGTGTCACGAACGTTCACCCTCAACGCCGGCGACCTGCTGGCGACGGGTACGCCGTCCGGCGTTGGCTACGCACGCACCCCACCGTGGCTGCTCCAGCCCGGCGACGTTGTCGAGGTTGAGATCGAACGCCTCGGTACCCTGACGAACCACATCGTCGACAACTCTCACCGTGGAAGCGCTCGGTGATTCTGGTCACCGCCGCGAACGGCAACCAGGGCAGGCTTCTGGTGCCCGAGCTGCTGCGCCGCGGCCAGCGGGTGCGGGCGAGCGTGCGCTCGGAAGCGTCGGCGGTCACGCTACGCGCCGCCGGTGTCGACGACGTGGTGGTGGGGGACCTCGCCGAACCGGAGGCACTCGCGCTAGCTGTCGACGGTGTTGACACGATCTACTACGTCGGCCCTACCCTTTCGCCGTCGGAGCGAGAGGTCGGGTTCGCGATGGTCGACGCCGCTCGGGAGGCCGGGGTAAGTCATTTCGTGATGAGCTCGGTGCTGCACGCCATCACCTCGGATCTCATCCAGCACGAGGTCAAGCGCGATGTCGAAGAGCACCTGCTCTCGTCCGGTCTGGACTTCACGATCCTTCAGCCGGCCAACTACATGCTCGCGCACCGACTGAAACCAGCTTTCGAGCGCGGGGTGTTCGAGCTTTCGTGGTCACTCGACCGGCTGCAATCACTCGTGCACGTCGGCGACGTCGCCGAGGTTGCCGCCCTGGTGCTGACCGAGTCCGACCGTCACCTCGGCGCGACGTATGAGCTCGCATCCCCCGGCCGCTTTACTGCGCACGATATCGGGGTCATCATCGCGACGGTCGTACACGGCCCGATCGACGTTCGCGAAATCGATGTCGATACCTTCGCCGCCCGCGTGCTCGCGGGAGCGGCAGTCGAGACGAAGTCTTACGAGCTGCGGGCCATGCGTGCGATCAGCGCCCGGTACAGCAGCAACGATTTCGTGGGTAATCCGAACGTTCTCACCTGGCTCCTCGGCCGCACGCCGACGACCGTCGAGGACTGGGTTCGCGCCGAATGGGCCGCGTACCGTACGCAGTCCAACTAGTTGGTGTCCAGAAGTCCGGCGTGCTTATCGACGGCCTTCTTCGTGCGCGCCGCATCGCCTGCGACAATCGCGTCGACGAGTTCGGTGTGGGTCGCGACCCGAATCGCCAGCCATTCGGCGGCCGTCTCCGGCGCCTCGTCATGCGTGGCCGCGACCGCGTGCTCGCGAACGAAACGGGTCATCGAAAGATAGAGCGCGGACGCTGTCTGGTTTGGGGAGATCTGCGCGATCCGCTCGTGCAAATCCCAGTTCGCCAGCAGGAACGCGGTCGTTCCCTTGCCGGCGGCCGTGGTCAGCTTTGCCAGCCCCCGCTTGATGTCGGTGATGTCGGCGGCGGTGCGGTGTTGGGCAGCATCGACGTCGATGAGCACCTCGAGCGCTTCTCGAACGGCGACGGCTTCCGCCACCGACCCCGGAGCATCGGTCACGGCGAGCAGCGTGTGACGGATGCGAACCATTGGTCCCGCAGCCGTCGCGAACAGGCCACCACCGCGTCCGGGGCGGATCTCGGCGAGACCGCGGTCGGCCAGCAGGCGAATCGCTTCGGCAACCGTGGACCGCGCGAAACCGGATCGCTCTCGCAGTGATTCGATGGTTCCGATGAGCTCACCGGGCTTGAATTCGCGGTCGAGGATCTGCTGCTCGATCTCGCTCGCCAGGACGTTCGCGCGTGTCTGTCCAACGAACGAATTCATGCGGTCAGCCTACCAAGAACGATTAGAACGATTATTGAGGTTGGGTGCGTCGGCGGCGTCACCACGCCCAGTCGTTGCCCGAGATTTCCGAGCCCTCGCTGGAGACGGTGCGAGTGTCGAGGTGGGAACCGATCTCGGCGAGATGCGCCTGGTACCTGGCCAGCGACTCCTGCGCGAAGTCGTTGTCGAAGTCGCGGATGACCGAGTGGATGTGGTTGCCGCTGTCGACCGCGTTCACCATCTCGATGAGGAGCTGGCGAGTGTGTACCCGGAAGTAGTGCGGGGTTCCCCGCTCGGTTCCGCCAGCCCACGCGAAGTACACCGCAGACGGGCCATCCGCGTCCAACCGGGCGCGATACTCTTCGGCTGCCTTCGCGGGAAGGCGCGACAGGTAGGTATCGACAAGACGGTTCAGAATGCCGGCCTGCTTCTCGTTCAGTGCGTCTGCCGAAATACCGGACGGCTCGGCCCTCACGAGTGCGAGCGCCTTTCGGTCATCCGTCGAGATCTGGTACTGCGGCATTCCGAGGTCGTAGTGGTCCGGGTATTCCAACGCGCCAATTCGGGGCACCTGGCGCGACACAAAGTCGGCGGGCGAGACGTCGTGGAAGATCGCCACAGCGCGTTGCGCGTCATCGAGGCTGTCGAGCAGTTCGAACCCGAGTCCCTCGTCATCGGCCATCGGATTCAGCACTCCTGCGCCGACGACCGGCTGCTGTCCGAGCGCGCTCGGCGTCGTTGAGATCCACCGTTGGTTCACGACCGTGACGTTGATGCAGACGTGGTGCCCGAGAAACCGCAGGGACCAGGTGTCCTCGAAGCCTGGGCGGCCGAAGATGCTGAGGAAGTAGGAATCCGGCGTGCGCCACAGGGGAGCGGCAAAGCCGAGGAATCCGGCCTCGCGTTCGCGCAACACCTGCTCGAGTTGGGTGATCGCGAGAATCTTGGTGAAGACGTCGTGCGACACGGCGAGCCGCACCAGCTCGAAGACCACGATTTTCTGGTGTCGATCGAGATTGTGAAGAGAGACGCCGATCCGATCCGGTTTCGGGATGATGTCCCAGTCGAGCCGACGTGGATCGTCGAACGGGAAGAGCGCGGATTCGCGCTGCTCCGCCGAGAATGTGTCGAGAAGGCCGATGAGGCCAACGAGCAGCTTCTGGATGGTCGCGGCATCTTCGTACGTTGGTTGGGCTTGCCCAGTGTCCGATGTCATAGTGTGGATCCTCCTTGACCTGAGAAAAGACTATAACGGTCGCTATCGTTTATGGGCAATGACGGGGTGGGTATCGGGCGACGAGCCGCGTCGCCTTGACACGGCTCGAAGCCGATGCCCATAATCGACAAAACATCCCAACCATCATGATGTTAAGCAAGGGAGCTCGCGTGCAGGTTCGCGCCGCAATCGTCGATGCCCCCGGTTCTGAGCCGCGCGTGGGCAGTGTCGCGCTTCCGGCGCACACCCCGGGTTCGACGCTGATTGAGGTCATCGCCGCTCCCCTGAATCCGCTGGACCTGCTCATCGCCTCCGGCAACTTCCACTCCGCTCGACACGAGACCGCGTACGTGCCGGGAAGTGAATGTGTCGGCACGGTTCTCCAATCCGACGCATTCGCGGCGGGCACGATTGTCTACGCGGAGTGCCACGCATCACCGACGAGCCCGGGTACGTTCGCGCACCAGGTGCGTGTGGCCGACGGCGACATCCTGTCGCTGCCCGAAGGTGTGGATCCGGTTGCGGCAGCGGCGATCGGCAACTCGGGAATTGCGGCGTACCTGCCGCTCGTGGACGTGGCGAGAATGCGCGCCGGCGAGACCGTGCTGATCCTGGGCGCCACGGGAGCTGTCGGTCAGCTCGCGGTCCAGGTTGCGCACCTGCTGGGCGCCGATCGCGTGGTCGGGGTCGCGCGCGACCGCGACGCACTGGGCACGCTTGCGGCCCTCGGCACCGACGCGGTCGTCGCAATCGATGCGGGTGAATCTGTCGATGAACTCGCGAACCACATTCGCGAAGCAGCTGGCTCCGTCGACGTGATCCTGGACTGCCTGTACGGTGCCCCGCTCGAGGCCGCCCTGCAGGCCTGCGCGCAGCACGCCAGGATCGTCAACGTCGGTCACTCGGCCGGCCCGACAGCCGCCATCCCCGCGGGCCTCCTCCGTGGACGACAGATCACGCTGAGCGGATTCGCCGGCGTCCACGTCCCACTCCGCGACAAGCACGTCGCGCTGACCTGGCTGTGGGCTGCCCTCGCGGCCGGAGAACTGTCGGTCGCCATCAACGCGATTCCGCTCGAGGACCTCCCGTCCGCGTGGGCGGCACAGGTCGCTTCCCCGCACGCCAAATACGTCGTGGTGCCAGCTGGCGCCCAATGAATAAAGCAAGAAGGAGCTCGCGATGAGCGACACCAAGAGAATGTTCGTTCCATCCGGCCCGCTTCCCGCAGCGCGCACCGGGATTCTCACGGCATTCGATCCCGGCACGAAGACGCTCGAAGCCGGTTATCAGGCCGCGCCGCCCTTCAAGCCACTTCCGGTGGACATCATTTTCGAGAAGGACGTCGCCGTGACACTGCGCGATGGTGTGACCGTCTACGTGGACGTCTTCCGGCCGGTAGGTGAGGAGAAGGTACCCGCGATCGTCGCGTACAGCCCCTATGGAAAGGGCCAGGGTACGTCGCCCAGCGTGATGGGAATCTTCGGGCTTGTCGGCCTCGGTAACGACGTCGTCTCCGGGCTCGAGAAGTTCGAGGGCCCGGATCCCGCCTTCTGGTGCGCCCAGGGCTATGCGATCTGCAACCCGGACATCCGCGGTGTTGTCGACTCGGACGGCGACAGCGTGCTGTGGGATCGTCAGGACGGCCGCGACGCGTACGACATCATCGAGTGGCTGGCCGAGCAGGACTGGTGCAGCGGCAAAGTCGGCATGAGCGGCACGTCGTACCTCGCCGCCACGCAGTGGTTCACCGCTGCCGAGCAGCCGCCGCACCTGACGGCCATCAACCCGTGGGAAGGCGTGAGCGACGTCTACCGCGACCTTGTCCTGCGCGGCGGGATGCCAGACGTCGGGTTCGCCCGTCAGCTTCAGACCGGAAGCTTCTTCGGCAAGGGCAACAACGAGGACATTCTCGGAGAGGCCGAGAAGTACCCGCTCGTCAACGACCTGTGGGAGAACAAGATCCCCGAGTTCGACAAGATCACGGTGCCCGCCTACGTCGTCGCCAGCTACTCCAACACGCTGCACTCGATCGGTACTTTCCGCGCCTGGAGGCGCATGGCTTCGGCGGAGAAATGGCTGCGGGTTCACAACTCGCAGGAATGGCCGGACTACTACGACCAGGCAAACCAGGATGACCTGCTGCGGTTCTTTGATCACTACCTCAAGGGCGAAGACAACGACTGGGAGAAGACGCCTGAGGTCCGTTATGCACTCCTCGACCTGGCTGGCGGCGACCGCGTCGCGCTCGAAGCCGAAAGCTTCCCGCCGGGGGGCGTGACGTCGACGAAGTACTACCTCAATGGGCGCTCGCGGGCGCTGACCACGGATGCGCCGGCCGATGACGTGCCGGTCGTGTATCCGGTCGGCGGAAACCCGGCCGGTGCATCCTTCATCGCGCGCTTCGAAACTGAGACGGTGCTCGTCGGCTATCCGAAGGCTCACCTCTTCGTCGAGGCTCGAGGCTCCGACGACATGGACCTGTTCGTGCTCATCCAGAAGCTCGACCGGTTCGGTACCCCTCTCCAGGCATTCACCGTTCCCAACCAGTCTCCGATGGCACACGACCTCACCGATCACGGCGCGACCGTGCTCCGGTACAAGGGGTCGGACGGTCGGCTTCGAGTGTCCACTCGACACCTCGACGAGGCCCTCTCGACGGACGAGGTGCCGGCTCACACGTTCGATCGGGTTGAGAAGCTGGAAGACGGCGAAATTGTCGACATCGACATCGAGTTGCTGCCCCTCGGGCTGATCTTCCACAAGGGGGAGCAACTGCGGTTTATTGTCAGTTCAGCGAATCTGCTGGGCACCCTCATGCCCGCAATCGTCGAGTACGTCGGCGCGAACAGCGGTCAGCACGTGATCCACACGGGTGCCGACCACGCCTCCTACCTTCAGGTACCAATCCAGCACTAGCGGGTAATTCGCGCTTGCATTCTTGGGCCCTCGCGGGTCTACAATGAAAAACGTGAATGTATATTCGCATTCCGGTATTCAACCCGACCCGTCATCACAAGGACGTGATATGACCACCAACGAAGCACTAGGCACGGCCGCCGACCTGTTGACCGGCGTGTTCGCCGGCCCGGCCAGCGGGCTGAAGTACGAGACACCAACCACGAACGGCCTTACCAACGAGCGTGGGGAGTTCCACTACCTCGACGGGGAGACCGTGTCGTTCAAGGTCGGACGCTGGGTGCTGGGAGCCGCTGTCGGCGCACCGCGACTCAACCTCGCTGACCTTGCGAATCGCGTCGCCGGCCAGCTCGACAAGCTCCACGACGCATCCGTCACGAACGCCGCTCGCCTTCTCCAAACGCTCGACTCGGAGGGGGACCTCGAGACCGGACTGACGATCGCGCCCGCGGCACACGATCTGTTCACCTTCGGCACGCTGAACTTCGACCAGATGTTCAGCACGGTCCCCGCAGAGGAATCATTCGGCGCCGATCCGATGATCGTTGGTCTGCTCGAGCAGCTGAACGGCACGGATGGTGTCTTCTTGGCGAAGACACCCCGCGCTCTTCGAAGCGCCGCCGCCGCTCGCAACGAGCTTCGCCGCAACATCCGCGGCATCCTCAAGATGACCGACGTGAAGATCCCGGTGCGAGATGGATCCTTCGTCTGCGCCGACATCTTCCGCCCCGCGGACGACGAGAAGCACCCGGCGATCATGAACCTGGGGGAATACGGCAAGAGCTTCGACCACGGCAGCATCGGCAGCGACGGGGATGCCGAGGCCAAGGAACAGACCGAGGACCGGTTCTTCTCCGGCAACCCCGACAGCCTCCAGTACGAGAACCACGAGACGGTTAGCACATCCGTGTGGGTGCCGAACGGCTATGTCGTCGTGCGAATCGACGCACGCGGAGTCGGTAACACCCCTGGTGTTCAGGCTCCCCTTGGCCGCCAGGAGGCCGAGGACTACTACGACGCGATCGAGTGGGTTGCGTCTCAGCCGTGGTCGAACGGCAAGGTCGGGCTGTGGGGAATGTCCTACTACGCGATGTCTCAGCACAACGTCGCGAGCCTCCAGCCGCCGCATCTCGCTGCGATGATCGCCCAGGGCACCGACTCGGACTCTTACAACGAGTACCTGTACGGCGGGGGACTGTTCTCCGAGGGCTTCTGGAACTGGTGGCTGAAGATCCTCACCCACGGCAACTCCGTCGGCGAGCGTCGGATGGTCGACTGGATGGGGTCCGCCCTGGCCAACCCCTTCAACGATCCGGACGTGTACGGGCCGAACGCCGTCACGTTCATGACGCCGGAGGCCGACAAGATCACTACTCCCGTGTGGATCGTCGGTCCGCAAAGTGGCGTGGTCCTGCACCAGCTGGGCAGCACGGAGACCTATGTGCGCTCCAGCTCCGCACGGGCGCGCAAGTTCGATTTTGTGGACGCCTGGTTCCCTCGCTCCTACGCGCCGTCGACGGTTGCCGATCACATGCGCTTCTTCGACCACTGGCTCAAGGGCGAAGAGAACGGAATCATGGATGAGCCCGCGGTTCGCGTCCAGGTGCGAACCGGCAACGCCGCGGTCTACACGCTGCACGAGCAGGAGTGGCCGATTGCGCGCACCGAGTACGTGAAGTACTACCTCGACGCGCAGCCATCGGACTGGGCTGGGGATGAGCACGGCAGGACCATGTTCCGCCTCGCGCAGACCGCACCGGCCGAGGAGACGAGCGCGACCTGGGACGCGTTCCTCGATCTCGGCCAGGCGATCCCGGCACCCATCGGACGCATCGGCGGAACGCCTCGCTGGTCGACGGGCGTCTCATTCATCAGCGATCCGGTCGACGAAGACATGACACTGGTCGGCTACATGAAGGCCGGTCTCTGGGTGTCCTCGTCGAGCACGGACATGGACGTGCACCTCTCGCTTCGAGTCATCGATGCCGAGGATCGTGAGATCAGGTACGAGGCGATCGTCCTTCCGATGGACCCCAACTTCGCCCACCCCGTGGGTGTAGGAACGCTGAAGGTGTCGCATCGCACGCTCGACCCAGAACGCTCGAGCGACTACCTTCCGGTGCACACTCACACACGGGATGATTACGCGCCGTTGGCGAGCGGAGAGATCGTCGAGATCGAGGTTGGCCTCGCTCCCAGCACCGCGCTGATTCGCAAGGGCTGCCGTATTCAGTTCGACATCCAACCGACCTCGCCGGCGGGCATCCCATCACGGGCTTACGACGAGAGCTACCACGAGGGTGCGACTAACACCGTCTACACCGGACCCGGCCACATCAGCTACGTGCAGCTCCCGCTATTGCCCGCCTGACGCCGTCTCGATCAGAACCCCGTCACTAACCGGAGAAGAACCATGCCAGAAGCAACCACGGACTCCGCGGCCACGACGACGTCCATCGTCCGCAAGATCCGCGACCTGGGCCCGCAACTGCGGGAACGCGCGGTCGAGGCCGAGCGCAACACTCGACTGTCCGATGAGACGATTGCCGACCTCGACGCGACGGGCGCATTCAATATCGGCGTGCCCGCGGAGTTCGGCGGTCTCGAACTCTCAGTTACCCAGCAGCTCGATGTCGTCGAGGAAGTTTCGAAGTGGGATGGCTCGTGTGGCTGGGTGGTGTGGGCCGGCACGTCCACGCACTGGATTGCGGCGGGCATGGGCCCGCGCGTTCTCGAGGAGGTCTACGGCCCGGAGTGGGTCGGCCCACGGATGTCCGGCTCGAGCCACTTCCCCGCCTCACGCGGACGCGCCAACCGAGTCGAGGGCGGGTGGACGATCTCGGGCGGCCCCTGGACCTTCGCGACCGACTCGCTCTGGACACCGTTCACCAACCTCGGCTGCATTGCCGACGAAGGCGACGGACCGTTCCTGGTCGCCGTGCAAATGCCGCGTGAACAGCTGGAGTTCCTCGATGACTGGCACGTCGCCGGTATGCGCGGCACCGGCAGCGTATCGGTAAAACTCATCGAGGACGAGGTGTTCGTTCCCGACTATCGCGGTGTCGTCTTCGCCGACATCCTCTCGAACGCGATCGACAACGACCTCGGCGGTTCGCTGTGGAAGGCGCCCACGCTCGGCTGGTCGTTCGCTCTCATGGCGGGCATGTCGATCGGAATTGCGCAGGGCGCGTTGGAACGCTTCCTCGAGCGGTCCAACGGACGCCCCGTGCGCGGAACCGCCTACAAGAACCAGCTCGAGGCGCCCCTCACGCACCTCATGCTTTCCGAGGTGCACTCGAAGCTACGGTCCGCCGAGCTCATGACTCGGGCGAACGCCGAGGAAACCGATCGGATCGGGAAGCTGCTCCTCGCTGGCGAGGAGATCGACCCCGACTACCTGCAGTACTTCAGCGCTCGCGTCCTCGTCGAAACGGCCTACGCGACGAAGTGGTGCGCCGAGGCGATCGAACTGCTGCAGCGCAACTCCGGCTCCACCGCGATCATGGACTTCGAGCCGATCCAGCGGTCGTGGCGGGATGCACGGATCATCACCCTGCACGGTGCGCTCAACCTCGAAGCGCTCGCCGAGAACCACGGTCGGCTCATGGCCGGGCTGCGCCCGCAGCAGTTCGACGGGATCACTTCCCTGGACCGTTTCGCGCCGGCGCCCGCCAAATCCAAGTAACGCCCGCCCGATCATCCATTCGACGCAATCAAAGGAACAGTTCCGCAATGCCCAGCAACGACAATGAAAAAGACAAGGCCGAGATCATCGGGATCGTCAACCTCTACGGGCTCGCGCTCGACGCGCACCAGTGGAGCCTCTTCGACGACATCTTCACCTCCGATGTCGTGGCCGAGTTCGGTCCGGCAGGCACCGAGTGGGTCGGACTTCCGATGCTCGTCGCCGCCTTCAAGGATTTCCACGAGCAGCTCGACAACCACGCGCACACGATGTTCGGCACCGTCGTGCACGTCGACGGTGACAAGGCCAACGCGTTCACGTACGGCAACTGGTTGCTCGTGCGCAACGACGCCGGCGACGACCCGAGCTGGCTCGGTTCGGGCTGGTACGACGACGAGCTCGTGCGCACCGAGGACGGCTGGCGCATCTCGCACCGCGTCTGCCGTCTGGTCTCGTGGACGGGCAATCCCGTCGTCTCGTCTCCCGCGCGTCCGCACAACCCGGACATGCGCACCAATGTGCTTCGCGAGCACGCGGCCGCGGGCAAGATCATGTATCTCAATGCTCTCGGCGCCAGCTAGTTCAGTCTGGCCGACGAGCAGCGCTCGATAGGCTGAACACGATGGATTCGAAAGCGGTTCGCTACCGTCCGCCCCAGCAGGATCGCAGTCGTCGGGCGCTCCAAAAGGTGCTGGGTGCTGCGGAGAGCGTGCTCGTCGCGAAGGGGTTCGACGACTTCACGATGACCGCCGTCGCCGAGCAGGCCGACGTCTCGGTTGGAGCGATCTACCGCCGCTTCGAAGGCAAAGACCAGCTACTGGATGCGGTCTGGGACTCTCTGCTCGCGAAGATGGAATCGGATCTCGCCTCGGCACTCGACGCGGCCGAATCGACCTTGCCCGGTGTCGTCAGTGCACTCGTCCGCGCATCCGTCGCCGACCTGTCAGGCAACAAGCTGTTCCCCTACCTGTACGCGCCGTCGATGGCCCTGACCACTCGAGTGCATGATGCGATCTCGACGCGTCGCAAGCTGTTCCTTGCCGCTGTCGAGCCGCACCTGGGCGAGGTCAGGCGAACCGATCGACGCGTCGCAGTCGTGATGGTGCAGGCGATGGTGACCGGGGCGTGTGTGCACCGGGCATCCCAGGGCACCGGAGTCGAAGACGGGTTGACCTGGGACGAATTCGCGCAGCACCTCGAGGAGCTCGCCATGTCTTACCTGCTCGAGTCGAAATAGTCGGCCGGACGGAGATGGAATCCTCGCGCCCCCAGCGACGCTTCGTTATTACCGGCGGCAACTCCGGGCTCGGCCTGGAGACGGCACGAAAACTGGCCGCCGCGTCACCATGGAATACCGTCATCCTCGCGTGCAGGGACATGCGCAAAGGCGCCGAAGCCCAGCGCGCGATCACGGAGGCGACCGGCAATAGTCGCGCCCTCGTGATGCACCTGGACCTGTCATCGCTTGACTCCGTGCGGGAATTCTCCGCGCAACTGCAGGGTCCGATCGACGCACTGGTGTGCAATGCCGGAATCGCGAGCGGTCCGACCGAGACCGCCGACGGCTACGACACCGTATTCGAAACCAACCACCTCGGTCACTTTCTTCTTGTCTCGCTGCTTGCGGATCGGATGTCAGCAGACGGACGAGTTCTTTCCGTCAGCAGTGACATGCACCGTCCGCCGGGTCCGAAGCTGCGCTGGCCAGGAGCGGACGCCCTCGCCCGACCGCCTCTCAGTTCGGCGGTGAGGCGCCAGCGCTATTCGTATTCGAAGCTCTGCAACCTCTACTTCAGCTACGAGCTCTCGCGACGGCTGCGAGAAACCGAATCGGGCGTCGTCGCGGTGGCCTTCAATCCCGGACTCATGACGGATACCAACTTCGCGACGATGCCCCGGGCTGTCGCGTTCGTCATGCAGCGCGTCTTCGCCTCGCGGCTGGGGAATCTTGAATCGTCGAGTCGGGCGCTCGCCGACCTCGCCTCGACGGTCGACGGGGCACTCCTCGACGGCCACTACTTCGACCGGACCGCGAGCGCGCCCACTCGGTCTTCCGCGCTCTCGTACAGCGTTCCCAACGCGCGAGACCTGTGGCAGGTGAGCGAGCGTCTGGTCGAGAGTTCGGTGCGGCCTCGCGACTGACCCGTTTTGGGACAAATGCACGCGCGCGCAGGCGCAATTGTCCCGAACGGTTGCAAATACTGAGTCAAAAATGACCAATCGAGGACAATTCCGTCCTCCTCTGCTCGCATCTGGCCCCACACCATACGCTTTCAGAATGAACATGGCCGTCGAGTCGCTGCGCGAGGCTGTCACGATTCTTGATCGACGAATTCTCCTCGTCGAGGACGATCGGACGGTTGCGGAGGTTGCATCGTCCTATCTCAGAGCGGCCGGATTGTTGGTCTCACACGTGGTGGACGGGTTTTCAGCGCTCGCCGCAATTGAGGAGACGCTCCCAGATCTCGTAATACTCGACCGGATGTTGCCCGGTATCGATGGTGTCGAAGTGTGCCGGCGAATTCGCGCTGCGTCAACGATTCCGATCATCCTGCTCACGGCGCTCGGATCAGAAGAGGATCGCATTCAGGGACTGTCCGCCGGGGCCGATGACTACCTCACTAAGCCGTTTTCTCCACGGGAGTTGGTGCTTCGCGTCCAGTCAATCCTGCGTCGATCGGTGGCAATCTACGCGCCGGAATCGATCATCGATTTCGGCCGCTTTCGACTGGACCCCTCCGCGCGTCGCGCCAGCAAGGATGGGGCTGAGCTCGCACTGACCGGACGCGAGTTCGACCTGCTGGAGTTTTTCGTCAAACACCCGAACCAGGCATTCAGCAGGCCGGAGCTGCTGGCGGGGGTGTGGGGATGGACCGTAGGCGACCTTTCCACCGTCACGGTGCACGTGCGCCGCCTACGGGAGAAGATCGAAGCCGCGATCACCGTTCCCGAGTTCATTGTCACAGTGTGGGGCGTGGGATACCGCTTCGAGAAAGGCGGAATGGGTGGGCCTCGCTGACACTGTCACCATCATCGCCATCGCCCTTGGCGCATCCCTCATGGTCGCCATTCTGGGTGCGGTAGCCCTGTTGCTCCTGCGCCGAGCCATAGTGGCTGTGCAACTCGCGGTACTCGTTGCAATCGCCTGTGCGGGAGTGGTCGCGAGCATGATCGGGGTCGCGAACCGGATGTTTTTGTCGGAGCACGACCTCACGGTCGCTGTTTACGTCGCCGTGATTTCGGGAATTGTTTCGGTGCTGATCAGCGCGTTGCTGGGGCTCGTTGTTTCGCGCAATGTACGCCGACTCGCGGCGGTCGCGCGGACCATCGGGCAGGGGGCAGTCGCGCAGGACATGGGTCGTGGGTCGAGCGCGGAACTCCGGCTTCTGGCGTTCGAATTGCGCTCAACCAGCGAGCGGTTGGAGGAGTCACGGGAGAGAGAGCTCCGTCTCGAGAACTCTCGACGCGCTCTCATCGCGGGCATCTCCCACGATCTTCGCACGCCACTCGCCGGCATTCGGGCAATGTCAGAGGCGCTCGAGGACGGACTTGTCGACGACCAACAGCGATTTCTGCGCCAGATGCGAGTAAAGGTTGAACAGCTCGACGGGATGGTCGACGACCTTTTTCAGCTGTCCAGGCTGGATTCCGGACTTCTTACCCTCGAGTTGAGCGATGTCTCGCTGTACGACGTGGTCAGCGATGCCGTCGCCGACCTCGGACCTCTTGCGGCTGGTCGATCGATCACGGTTGAGGCGCCCAATGTGGATGACCTCACTGTTCGCGCCGATCCACACGAGCTCTCACGCGCGATGAGTAACCTGCTGACCAACGCGGTGCATCACACTCCGCCGGGCACTCCCGTCACCGTTATCGCCAGTCGTCGCGCAGACGGTAGGCCGACTGTTTCCGTGATTGACGGAGGAGGCGGCATCCCGGAATCTGAGCTCGACCGCGTTTTCGACGCTGGTTGGCGGGGTCAGGCATCACGAGCACCGATAGACGGCGCGAGGTCGGGCGGCGCCGGGCTGGGACTCGCCATCGTCGCGGGAATTCTGAAGGCGCATAACGGTGAGGCCACGGTTCGAAACGTGCCAGGGGGCTGCCGATTCGATCTCATTCTGCCCGCCTGACGCGGCCCTCCGGAGACTGTCACCATTCTGTAAGCGGATCGCCGCGATCCTGTTTCGTGGTCGCTTCTAGCCTGAAATTACTCGCACAGTGTGACGAATTCGGGCAGAGGAGTAGCCGGCGGTGACCGTCCACAGAAGCACAATCGACCAACTCATGCGAGCTGTTTCGGCAGGCGAGCGGCGTTCCTTTGAGCAGCTCTATGCCGCAACGCAGACTCGGGTGCGCGCCGTCGTCACCCAGGTTCTGATCGATCGGTGGCAGGCGGAGGAAGTAACGCAGGAAGTCTTTGTCGAGATCTGGGAGAAGTCGTCCGCATTCGATTCAAGCAAGGGTTCGGCAACCTCGTGGATGCTGATGATCGCTAAACGGCGTGCGGTGGATCGCGTACGAGCGTCCGAAGCGTCTCGGAAGCGAGATCTTCGTGACGCGGAGCGAAACCAGCACCGTCCGTACGACCCCGTGATTGAAATGGTCGAAGCTCGACTCGACATCGAAATGCTCGCTGCGGGTTTGCAGCGGATAACGCGTCTCCAACGAGAGGCGGTCGCGACCACCTACCTGCAAGGCCACACGTTCAGCGAGGCTGCGGATCATCTTGGCGCGTCGGAAAAGGCGGTCAGGACGAGAGTTCGCGACGGGCTTGCGAATCTTCGCCGCGTGATTCAAGGCTCCGGCGAGGCAGCGTAACGGCATCAGACAACGATCTGAGCCATCGCGCACTTTCGGGCAGCTCCGCGGGCGGCCAATCCTTGGCTTGCAAATGAGCTTGGAGCGCGATCACCGCAGGCTCGAATGCGTATAGGTGGCACGTGAGCCCGCGGCTCAGGAATAGTCTGCTGGCGAGCTGACCGCGGAGGTAACCGGCGTCGAAAGGCTCAGCAACTGAGACAGGAAGCGTTGGAGTCGGTGTTGGCAACCGCGGGATTGCCGGCACCGGAACGGCGCTGGGCTCGAACGCCCGGTGCTGGTGTCGCGTCACGGTTGGCTTCGGCGTGAGCCGCTTCGGCGGCGAGGGTCTCTTCGATGCTCATTGCTGCTCCTTACGATGAGATCACCGCAGTGCAACGAGTCGGGTACCTCTTACTCACGCACACGAGTCAACTACGCAGGCACGTTGTTGACGAGTGTGTATCGAATACGGGCGAGTTCAGCCAAAGCGGGCCAGCGCGTACGCCCGCTTGCGCCGCACTCGCCCGGAATCGAAAAGAGCCCCCTGTCGGATTTGAACCGACGACCTTCGCTTTACAAGATCAAAAAGAGGCCTGAATTGGCGCGGCTAGTTTTGCTTAATAGCTGATCAAAGGCTTATTAGAGATCAATGTGATCTCATTGAATCGATCTCGATGAGCTGTGATTGTGGGCAGAAAGCGGGAACCTGCTGCGGCTTCAGGCGGGCCCGCCCAGGGATTCGGTCTGCAATACATGGTCAAGAATATCGCGTAGGACAATAGACGCCGATTCGCGAAGCTCCGGCCGGACATGTCTGTTGTCCTTATCCAGCAGGCCAATGACTTCCGACCGCGCCTGGACCTCTCTTTTGTAACGGATGTCCGGTGCAGGGATTTGCCGAACGAGGACTTTCGGTGCCATCGCTTGTAGCTCTCGCACTGCTTCTTCCGTGTTGGCTTGACCGTCTTCGTCCAGAATTGCGCCAATC
>DASXCU010000090.1:0-2250 GCA_036491035.1 Galbitalea sp.
GTCGGCAACGAGTCGAGAGGTATCTCTCGCAGGTCGACTTGAACGTCCCCGGCGACCACGTGCGAGGCCAGTTCGCGGTACTGGCTCCTAGCTCGCGGATAACCGCAGCTCTCATACTCCTCCGAGCTCTCGCTCGTGCACGGCACCATTCCCGATCTGGTGGACGCTCACCCTGGAGAGACACGAGCCGACGTTCGCTCCCAAGGTCGGCATCTCAACTGCGGTAGAAGGGTGCGGTCGAGGGTTGTAGCGGCTCGACACCCCGGATCCGGTCCGCGAGCTTCTCCGCGATCATCATCACCGGGGCGTTGAGATTGCCGGTGATGACCTTCGGCATGATCGACGCATCGACGACTCGCAGGCGACTCACTGCTTTCACCCGCCCGTCAGTGTCGACGACAGCATCGGCGTCGTTCCCCATCCGGCAGGTGCCGGTCGCGTGGTACGAGGTTCCGGTCTTCCGTCGCAGAAATGCTTCGATGTCGGTGTCGCTCACGACGTCGGCGCCCGGCGTCACTTCGACTTTGCGGTAGCGACCCCATGCTTGCTGTTTGACGAGAGTGCGCGTGAGTCGCACACCGTCGATCAGATCGCTGATGTCTTGTCGATCAGCGAGGTGGTTGAAGATGATCGAAGGATGCTCGGAGGGGTCCGCGGACTTGACTGTCACGGTGCCGCGGCTTTCAGGTCGTGAGAGATCCATCCAGACCTGGAAGCCGGGTGCTGCGATGACTTTTCCGTGTTCGAGTCTGCGGGTCAGTGGCAGGAACTCGAACTGCATGTTGGGGAAGCTGACGTCGTCGCGGGTTCGGAGGAACGCCCCTGTTTCGAAGAAGTTGCTCGTGCCGAGGCCCCGTCGTCGCAGCGCCCAGTCGGCGGCCAGCTTGGCACGGCCGAGTCTGCCCAGTTCGGACGTGAGCGAGTGCTCGTTGTCGGTTGAGTACTGCAGGTCGACACCGGGATGGTTTTGCAGGTTGCGGCCAACCTCACGCACGTCGGCGCGTACTTCGATACCAAGCGATCGGAGGGCGTCCGGATCGCCTATCCCCGACAACTGCAACAGCTTGGGAGAGTTGATCGCGCCGGCGCAGACGAGTAATTCGCGCTCGCAGGTGATCGTTTCGGTCGTACCGCCGAACGAGACTTCGATGCCGAGTGCTGCACCGTTCTCGATGAGGATACGGCGCACGAACGCGGTCTTCATGAGTTGAAGGTTCGGCCGACTCATCGCCGGCCGGAGATACGCGCGTGACGAGCTCCAGCGCAAGCCGTTGTGAATGAACGACTGGGCGACATGGAATCCTTCTTGGCGGAAGGCATTGTGGTCGGGAGTAACCACGTGACCGGCCTGTTCGCCGCTCTGCAGGAACGCTTCGTAGAACCCGTGCTCGGCGGCGGCGCGGCTGATCTTCATCGGTCCGCTGCCGCCCCGCCACTCGTTTTCCCCGTCGACGAAGGTCTCCATCTTGCGGAAGTAGGGTAGGCACCGTTCGTGGCTCCAATCGGGTAGACCTTCGTCCGCCCAGCCTTCGTAGTCGAGGGGATTGCCTCGGTTGTAAATCATCGCGTTGATCGATGAGGTTCCGCCGATGACGCGGCCCTGTTTTTCGTCGATCGTCCGGCCCTCGAGGTGTGGCTCGGGCCCCGATTGGTATCCCCAGTTGATCTTTGTGCTCTGGTAGACGAACGGCAGAGCGCCGGGCATCGAGATGATCAATCGCCGATCGGTCCCGCCTGCCTCCACGAGGAGAACGCGGACCGACGAGTCCTCGGTAAGGCGGGAGGCGAGGATGCATCCCGCAGAACCCGCGCCGACGATGATGTAGTCGAAGGGCGCCGCCATCAGACGATTCCTTGTTCGCGAAGCGGCGTTCCGTCGATCAGGCGCTGCCAGCCGAAGCGGGAGAGGTCGATCGTCTCGTAGCGTCCTCTCAGGATGAGTTCGGCCATTGCGCGCCCGCAGCCTGGAACGTGCATCAGCCCGTGCCCCGAGAACCCGGAAAGCATGTGGAAGTTGTCGAGCCCGCCGGCGCCTGGTCCGATGATCACGTTGCCGTCGAAGTCGTTTTGGTCGTAGAGACCAGCGATCGTGCTCAGGCAGCGCGTCTGGTCGAACTGGGGAAACCGGTGCGCCAGCGCCGGCCAGACGACCGTTTCGAAGTAACGCGTGTCGACGTCGAAGTTGAACCCTCGTGGCTCTGCAAGCGTTGGTAGGCCGCCGGAGTAACCTTCTCCTTCCGGCCGAAACGC
>DASXCU010000091.1:0-87188 GCA_036491035.1 Galbitalea sp.
TGAAGGCGAGACCGATCACTCCGAGGCCGATCCAGTAGATCTGCACCACCGAGGTGTTGAACCCGACCTTGAACGGCTTGGTCAGCGCGGAGCTCGCACCGTTGAGGAACGAGGTGTCGCTCGTTGAGCTGTCCGTCGAACTGGTCGCCTTCGAGTTGCCCTTCTTGAGCTCCTTGGAGATCGTCGGGGCCAGCTTGTCCACGTAGAACGAGCGCTGGCTCGACACGGCCCAGTTGACCTGGACGGTTCCGTCGAGGACGCTGGCGTGAGCCGCCTTCGCTACCGCGGACACCGCTGCAGCCTCGGCCGTGGGCTTCGCAGCCGCGACCTGCTGGGCGATCACCGTCGGCGCAGCAGCGGCGGGGATTGCTCCCGCAGCGACCTGCGCGTTGATCGCGTCAGTCACCTTGGACGTGACCGCTGCATCCGCAGCGGCCTTCGCCTTGACGACGCCCGCATCGAGCTCCTTCTGGATGTTGTCCTTGATCGGGTTCACGATCGGGGTCCAGAGCTGCTTCATGATCGCCTTGTTGTTCGATGCATCGGCAACGCTCGGGGTGAGTGCGGCATTCAGAGCGGAGCTCAGTGTCGTCTCATTCGAGGTCGCGGTCAGCACGTTACCCGGCAGGGCCGCGAACAGGACCGACAGCAGCACAGCGACACCCAGGGTTCCACCGATCTGACGGAAGAACGTCGAGGCGCCGGTCGCAACACCCATCTGGTGAGGCTCGACGGCGTTCTGTGTTGCAAGCGTCAGCGTCTGCATCAGCTGGCCGAGGCCCAGGCCGATGAGGAACATCGCGATGAAGATGTACCAGATCGGCTTGTCGTAGGTGATGAAGGTCAGCACGAGGAACCCGAGGCCGGTGACGAACGTTCCGGTGATCGGGAAGATGCCGTACTTACCCGTACGGGAGATGATCTGGCCGGATCCGATCGAGGCGACCAGTAGGCCACCCATCATCGGGAGCGTCGCGAAGCCGGACGCCGTTGGGCTCAGACCGAACACGATCTGGAGGTACAGCGGAAGGGTCAGCATCGCGCCGAACATTCCGAAGCCGACCAGGATGCCGAGGATCGTCGCCATCGAGAACGGACGCGACTTGAAGAGGCGAAGCGGGATGATCGCATCCGCCTTCATGTAGTTCTCGATGAACAGGAAGGCGATCAGTCCGACGCCCGCGGTGATGTAGCAGGCGATCGAGCCGGCCGAGGTCCAGCCCCAGGTGCGTCCCTCTTCTGCGACCAGTAGCACCGGGACCAGAGTCACGATGACAGCGGCAGCTCCAAACCAGTCGATCCGGCGCTTGCCGTGACCCGAGAACTTCGGAAGGTGCAGGAAGGCAAGAACCATCAGCAGTGCGACGATGCCGATCGGGATGTTGATCAGGAAGACCCAGCGCCATCCGGTGATGAACAGGATCTGGTTCGCCCCGGCGAACAGGCCACCGATCAGCGGGCCGATGACGGAGGAGACACCGAAGACGGCCAGGAAGTACCCCTGGTACTTGGCGCGCTCACGCGGGGCGAGGATGTCGCCCATGATCGCGAGCGGGATGGACATCAGCGCACCCGCGCCGATGCCCTGGAACGCGCGGAACGCGGCCAGCATGATCATCGACGTGGAGAACGACGAGGCCAGCGAACCGATGAGGAAGACCACGATGCCGAAGATGTACAGCGGGCGGCGCCCGAAGACGTCGGACAGCTTTCCGTAGATCGGCACGGCGATGGTCGAGGTGATCAGGTAGGCGGTGGTAACCCAGGCCTGGTCGTTAAGGCCGTGCAGGTCGTCACCGATGGTACGGATGGCCGTACCGACGATGGTCTGGTCGAGTGACGACAGGAACATGCCGGCCATGAGGCCGTAGATAACAAGCAGGATCTGACGGTGCGTCATGATGGGCTTCGAACCCGACGGGTCGGAAGCTGCTGGCGCCTTCGCGGGCGCGGTTGCGATTGACAAGAGAATTCCTTAAATGACGGAAATGGTGCGTCGGACGTCGCTCAAGACGCCATAAAACGCGGCGACACGAGCGCCGACATTGGCGTACTGGTTTTGCAGACAGTGCAATATTACACGTCTGCATCTCTGCGTCAACTGCAAGAACGCGAAATACTCCGAGCGGAGTAGTCGAACGCCCTCTCACCCCGAGGCTTCGACCGGCGGCCACATCGGAGGCTCCCTCAGCCGATATGGCAGATCATCTCTATGCGCCGGCCCAGATCGAGAATGCCCGCCTCCTCCTCGGCGTGGATCAGTTCCCGCTCGAACGGTGTCGACGGCTCCGCCTCCACGAAACCGCAGCTGGCATAGAACGGGGCGTTCCACGGGATGTCCGCGAAGGTTCGAAGCGTCATGATCTCGCATCCGAGGGCACGCGCCTCCCGCTTCGCCGACTCGACGAGCGCTCGCCCGTGGCCGTGGCGCGCGTGGGCAGGCAGCACGGACACCTGCTCGAGGTGCGCCCATCCGGGGATGAGGAGAACGTGGGCGAATCCGATCGCGTCGCCACCGTCATCCTCGGCAAGTACGAGCACGTAGCCCCGGCGTCCCATCCGCTCGGCGGCGGACGGAGCCGGAGTCCACACCTCGGGGTTCAGGCGGTCGACGAGGATGACGTCCGCATCGTTCTCGATCTCCTCGAGACCCGTCAGGTCGTTGGTGTCGGCGATCCGAATCGCGGGAGGCATGATGCCAAGCTAGCCCGAGCGCGAGTGCCGGTGAAGGCTCTCCGGTTTTGTACCCCGTTTTGTCCTCATTTTGGCCAACACCCGCAATGGGGGCTGTCAATCGGGGTACAGGATTCCGTAGTCTCTAACCATCAAGACGAGCCGTTCGGGTCGGCTGCTCTTGACCGAAAGACGCCCCACCTGGGTTCACAAGAGTCGGGGGACTCGCCAGGATCGGGGCGTTTTTCATTTAATTGGCTTACACAGACGTTACGGCGCTCTCCCTAACCTCTGGACATGTCAAAAGTGGCCACCGCTCTCGTCCTCGTCTCGTGTATCGCTGTGCTGAGTGGACTGCTCACCGGATGTTCGGCCGGTGCTCTTCCTGTTGGCTCCGCCCGAGGGCCCGGCGCGACATCCGCTCCGACCAAGCCTCCGGCATCGGCACCACCCGACTCGGATGATCTGACCGCGGTTCCGCAGAAGTGCCCGTCCGCAGCCGAAGTCGCTGCGCTCGTCGGTTTCGCCGTGCCGGACCCGCAGGCGACCTCATCGGGGGCAGGACTCGCCTGCACGTACGCAAGTTCGGACGTCGCCCATGACATGCAGATCAATTTCCATCCGACCCCGAGCGGCACGACGGCGGAGACGGTGAAAGCCGAACTCGCGGGGAGTGGCGGTGCCGCTCCGGTTAGCCCCGTCGCTGGCCTCGGCGATGCCGCTTTCAGCGCGTCACCGCCGGAAGGCGGTGCCGCGCTTCTCGTCTGGAACAAGGGCGTCGAGTTCAGCATTGTCGACGCCCAGGACGTGGATGGCTTGCGACGCGTCGCCCTCGGAATCCTCTCCGACTAATCCTGCTGGCGTTCGTCCCCAGTCGACCAGAGCGCCGTTGCGATCAATGGAATCTGGAGGGGCAGCCGGAGGAGTCGCTTCGCGTCGGTGTCGAGGCCCAGCGAATCGCGACGGTTTCGCCACTGCGAGAGGTTGCCCGGAAATACGGCGACGAAGAAAGCCGTGGCGATACGCCCGATCCACTTCTTTTGTATCCCAGAGACCAGCGCGGCCCCCAGACCGATCTCTGCTACGCCCGACAGCATGACTGTGGCGTCGTCGTCGATCGGAACCCACTCGGGAACCTGAGCCCGAAACGCTCGTCGGGCAAACGTCAAGTGTCCGACACCGGCGAAGACCAGGGATGCGCCGAGCGCGATTCGAGATACGGAGCGAAGTGAGGGCATCACTCCACGCAACGCTCGTGCGGTCCGGTTTTCAAGGGGTTGCGTCGCTTCGCCCCGATGCTGAGCTACTTACTTGGCGGAAATGACTGAGGGCCCCGCCTTGCGGAGCCCTCAGCTGATTGTGGCAAGTAAGGTGTCTGGGTTCAGGACATCGTTGATAGATGAGTCGAGACATCGTTGATAGGGGCTCTGCTTCGATGATGGGTCATGTCGAAGGCTCGCGTGATCGTCCTGTCCGTCGTGCAGCAAGGTCTCACGAAAGCGCAGGCGGCGAAGAAGTTCGATGTGTCCTGGCAGTGGGTTCATACGTTGGTCACCCGATACGAGGACGGTGGCCTTGACGCACTCGAGCCCCGAAGCCGACGCCCGAAGACCAGTACCCGATCCACACCACCACGGGTCCGGACCCGCATCCTCGCCCTCCGAACCTGGCTCGACACCCAGGGTCTCGACGCCGGCCCGGTCACGATCGCCTGGCACCTCGAACACGAAGGCCTCACCGCCCCCGCGATCTCCACCATCCGGCGCATCATCACCGCCGCGGGCCTGGTCACCCCGGAACCGGCGAAACGACCCCGCAGCTCCTACATTCGCTTCCAAGCCGACCAACCCAACGAAACCTGGCAATCGGACTTCACCCACTGGGCCCTCGCCGATGGGACCGACATCGAGATCCTGAACTGGCTTGATGACCACTCCAGACTGCTGCTCTCCTGCACCGCCCACGACCACGTCACCGGCGGTGACGTCGTTGACACCTTCACCCGGAACACCAACGACTACGGGCCCCCCGCCTCAACCCTCACCGATAACGGCAGGGTTTACACCGCGAAGTTCGGTGGCGGCCGCAACGCTTTCGAATACCTCATCGCCGCCCTTGGCATCGCGCAAAAGAATGGGCACCCCTACCACCCGCAAACCCAGGGCAAGATCGAGCGCTTCCACCAAACCCTCAAACGCTGGCTCGACGCCCGCCCGCCAGCCTCGACCCTGACCGAACTGCAAGCCCAGCTCAACCAATTCCAGATCGTCTACAACCAACAACGACCCCACCGCGCCCTCGCCCGGCAAACACCCCAACAGGCCTATAACGCGACCATCAAAGCCACCCCGACTGGGCACCCGCTCTCGGCCCACTACCGGGGTCCGCCACCACATCGTCGACCAATTCGGCAAACTCACCCTCCGCCACGCCAGCCAACTCCACCACCTCGGAGTCGGCCGCGACCACGCCCGAAAACCCGTCCTCATCCTCACCGACGAAAGGACCGTGACAATCACCGAGAACAACACCGGCGAAATCCTCGGCACATACCTGATCGAGCCCGACAAAAACTACTGGCGGAACCAAACAAAAGAGCCCGGCCGATGGCCGGGCTCTTTCTAAATATCAACGATGTCCCGAGTCACCTATCAACGATGTCTCGACTCATCACATTGTGGCAAGTAAGGGATTCGAACCCCTGAAGTTGAAAACGTCTGATTTACAGTCAGATCCCTTTGGCCGCTTGGGTAACTTGCCAGAACGCTCCCGACCACGTGTGATCACCTGTCCGGAGGCGCTGAATAAGAATACTAGGCCGAACGTGCTTCCGTGTTCACGTCAACCCGCGATCAGCAGCACGGGCTCCCCCGCGAGTGTGAGTTTGTCGATCGCCACCCCAGCCGAACCCTTCGTGAAGATTTGCTGCGTGCCGCTCGTGATCGTCGCCTCTGTTCCCCCGACGAAACCATCGTTCACCACTCGGGACGAGATCACCTTCTCATCCGCGTCCGAGATCCCGATGAAATACAGCTCGTCCACGGTCTTCTTACCGGACTCCGCAATCCCGAAGGCGCACGAGGCGGTGTATCCCTGCGTCAGCTCTGGATCCGCGCCAACCCCCGCCGTGACCGACGGATTGAGAATGGCCAGCGCGGCGGTGGAGGGCAGACCGGCGAGCAAGCCCGCCTTGAGCGAATCGGGGCACGAGGTCGCAATCCCGGAATCATCCGAGGTACCGGACGGCGAGGAGTCCGACGAGGTGAAACCGAGCGCCTCCTGACCGATGGCGACGGCCTGCGAATTGCTCAAGCCCGCGGCGACGGATGAGCTGCAGCCCGCGAGCGCGTTCGCCAGCACCACCCCGACGATGACGGCGCCACAGATGCGACGATTCCCCAATTGCACGCTCCAAGGATATGGCCGACCGCTCTAAAGTGGAGTCATGGCAGATTCCACTTTCGACATCGTGAGCAAGGTCGACAAGATGGAGGCGGACAACGCCGTCAACCAGGCCCAAAAAGAGATTGCGACGCGCTACGACTTCAAGAACGTCGGCGCATCCGTCGAATGGAGCGGCGAGAAGCTGCTGCTCAAGGCCAGCGCCGAGGAGCGGGTCAAGGCCGTACTCGAAGTACTCGAACAGAAGTTCATCAAACGAGGAATCTCGCTGCGCAGCCTGGATGAGGGTGACCCGTTCCCGAGCGGCAAGGAGTACCGCATCGAGGTTGGCCTCAAGAACGGCATCTCCTCCGAGGACGCGAAGAAGGTCGCCAAGATCATCCGCGAAGAGGGCCCGAAGAGCGTCAAGTCGCAGATCCAGGGTGACGAGCTGCGAGTGCAGTCGAAGAGCCGCGACGACCTCCAGGCAACAATGGCTCTGCTCAAGGGAAAAGACCTCGACGTCGACCTGCAGTTCGTCAACTTCCGTTAGACGCGGGGCGCAGGCGTGGGGTTCGATTGGTCGTGGCTGCCCCTCGCGATTCTGATCGTCGCGATCGTCGTCGACTTCGCGGTGCGCGTGCTCTCGATCATCTTCGTTCCGCGCAACCGCCGGCCCCAGACCGCGACCGCCTGGCTGCTGGCCATCTTCTTCCTGCCGTACATCGGCATCCTGCTGTTCTGGTTGATCGGCAGCCGCTACCTGCCGAAGAAGCGGCGTGAGAAGCAGTACGAGATCAACAGTTACATCCTCGAAACCACCGAGGGCATGGACCTGGTGCGCCAGGACAAGACGTGGCCGAACTGGCTGCCATCCGTCGTCGCACTGAACCGAACGCTGGGCGCCATGCCGATGGTCGGCGGCAACCGCGCGACCCTGCACGACGACTACGACGAGTCCCTGATCGCGATGACCAACGCGTTGCGGACGGCCAGGCGCTATGTGCACGCCGAGTTCTACATCCTGAACCTGGACAAGACGTCGCGGCCATTCTTCGACGAGCTGGCCGCGGCGATCCAGCGCGGAGTCACCGTGCGTGTGCTCATCGACCACATCGCCTGTCTTCGCTCGACCAACTACCGCGGGACGATTCGGCGTCTGACCGAGATGGGGGCCGATTGGCACCTGATGCTCCCCATCCAGCCCTTTAAGGGCAAGTTCCAGCGGCCGGACCTGCGCAACCACCGGAAGATCCTCATCATCGACGGCGAAGTGGGCTTCACCGGATCGCAGAACGTGATCGACGCCAGCTATGACAAGCGCAGCAACCTGCGGCGAGGACTGCGCTGGAAGGACCTCATGGTTCGGTTCGAGGGTCCCATCGTGGCCGGCATCAACGCGCTGTTCGTGACGGACTGGTACAGCGAGACCGACGAACTGCTTGTTCGCGAAGTCGAGAACATCTCGGTCGACCGCTCCAGCGAGCTGCTGGATGCGCAGGTCGTTCCGAGCGGTCCCGGATTCGACGGCGAGAACAATCTTCGTCTCTTCAACTCGCTCATCTACTCCGCCAAGAAGCAGGTCATCATCACGACGCCGTACTTCGTGCCGGACGAGTCGATGCTCTACGCGATTACGACCGCGGCCCAGAGCGGCATCGAGGTGCAGCTGTTCGTGAGCGAAATCGGCGACCAGGCGATCACCTATCACGCGCAGCGGAGCTACTACGAGGAACTGCTGCGCGCGGGCGTCCGGATCTGGCAGTACCAGTCCCCGACCATCCTGCACGCGAAGCACATCACGATCGACGACCAGGTCGCGGTGATCGGCTCCAGCAATATGGACATGCGATCATTCAGCCTCGACCTCGAGATCACCGTCATGGTGAAGGGCAGCCAGTTCGTGCAGTCGCTGCGTCGCGTCGAGGACAGTTATCGCATGCGCTCCCGCGAACTCACCCTCACCGAATGGATGCGGCGCCCCACCCGCAGCAAGGTACTCGACAACATCGCGCGACTGACCGCCGCGGTCCAATAGTCCGCGAACGTTTGCGGAGGAGTTACCCCCGCGCGTCGAACGTCACCGCCCGCGACACGCGGGGGTAACTCCTCCACAAGTGTTTGGCTACTTCTCGGAGCGCGACAGCCTGGATGGCCACCAGATCGCGCGCCCGATGTCGTAGGACAGGGCAGGCACGAGCAGCGAGCGAACCACGATCGTGTCGAGCAGCACGCCGAACCCGACGATGAACGCGATCTGGCTGAGGAATAGCACCGGGATCACTCCGAGTGCCGCGAACGTTGCCGCCAGCACGATACCCGCCGACGTGATCACGCCGCCCGTGATCACCAGCCCCCGGATCACCCCGTCGCGGGTACCGTGCCCGACGGACTCCTCGCGCACGCGGGTCATCAGGAAGATGTTGTAGTCGACGCCAAGGGCCACCAGGAATATGAAGCCGTAGAGCGGAACCGCCGGGTCCGCCCCCACGAACTTGAAGACGTGGTTGAAGACGAGCGCCGAGATCCCGATCGTGGCCGAGAACGACAGTACGACGCTCCCGATCAGCAGCACCGGCGCAAGGATCGACCGCAACAGGATCATCAGCACGATCAGGATGACGAGCAGCACGACGGGGATGATCAGGTTGCGGTCGTGCACGGCCGCGGCATTCGTATCGATCGCGGTCGCGGTGGTCCCGCCGACGATCGCATTGCCGGAGCCGGCGACGTTCGTTCTGAGTTTCTCGACCACGGTCTGCGCCGCCACCGAGTCCGGATCCTTCGACAGCGTCGCCTGCAGCAGCACCTTGCCCTGGTAGACCGTAGGATCGCCCGCGGGCACCCCGGGGATGAGCGGCTGGATTCCGTCGCGCGTCACCGTGTAGCTGCCCGACGGTGAGGCCTTCGACTGCACGGTCACGGACGAGACACCGGACGTATCCAGAGCCTTCGTCGCGACATCCTGCAGCGCGTCCTGGTCGGCGACGATAACGGCCGGGCTCCCGGAGCCCTGCGGGAAGTGCTTGCCGAGCGCCGCCTGCCCGTCGCGCGCCTGCGAGTAGCCCTCGACAACCGCGCTCTGGGGTGTGCCGCTGGCCTTCAGTTGCAGAAGTCCGGCGGACGCCGCCAGCAGCACGACCGCGCACACCACCCACACCCAGCGCGGATGGCGCGAGACGCCGCGGCCGAGGCGCGGCCACAGTCCCTTTACGACACCGTCGCCGACGTGTGGATGCTCGGAGCCGAACTTCGGGCGTAGTGGCCAGAACGCAGCACGGCCGAACACGAGGAGCAGCGCGGGGAGCATCGTCAGCGCGGCCAGCAGCGCGAAGGCGATACCGATTGCCCCGACGGGACCGAGGGCCTTGTTCGAGTTCAGGTCGCTGAGCAACAGGCAGAGCAGTCCGAGGATGACGGTGCCCGCCGACGCCAGGATGGGAGCGAACGCGCCCTTGAAGGCGGCGACGGTGGCATCCCAGCGTTTCTCGTTGTCGCGCAGCGCCTCCCGATAGCGAGAGACATAGAGCAGCGAGTAGTCGGTCGCGGCGCCGATGACGAGGATGAACAGGATGCCCTGCACCTGGCCGTTCAGCGCGACGGCCCCACCCTTCGCCAGGTGCCAGATCACGAAGATCGCGGCGCACAGCGCGAAGATCGAGGTCAGCAGTACCAGAACGGGCAGGAGTGGCGATCGATAGACGACGATCAGGATAATGAATACCGCGAGGATCGCGACCAGCAGCAGGACTCCGTCGATGCCCGCGAACGCCCCGCCGAGATCGGCGATCTGGCCCGCGGGACCGGTCACGTAGCCTTTGAGTCCGCCCGGCAGATTCTCCGCGATCACGGTGCGCAGGTTCGACACCGTCGCATTGAGCGACGTGTTGTCCTTGACCGGCACGAGGATCTCGACGGCCTTCCCGTCCTTCGACGTGATTGCCGGGGACACCCCGCTCGTGACACCGGTCGCCGTCTTAATCGCGGCGATGCGATCCTTGATGAAGTCGTTGTCGCTCGAGGTCAGCTTGTCGCTGCTCGTGTAGAGCACGACCGCGGGCAGCACCTTGCGAGCCGCGAACCTAACCTCGACGTTCTGCACCTTGGTCGCATCGGAGCTCGCGGGCAGGTAGCTGGTCGCGTCGTTGCTCGAGACCTGGCTGATCTTGCCGAAGTACGGGCCGCCGATCCCGCCAATCGACAGCCACACCAGAATAAGGATGGCCGGGATAATTGCGCGCAACGCTTTCGGCATTCGTCGACTCCTAATTAGTCAGCTGGCTTACTAATTCTGTCACGGATCTCATCGATCGCCTCCTGCGCCCGGACCTGCTGCTGGGGCGTGCCGTAATCGAGTGCGGCCTCCGCGGCCAGCTCGAACTCGGTGAGCGCGCCGGCCAGTTCGCCGCTCTCCGCGAGCGCCCAGCCGAGGTTGTTGTGCAGGCTGACCGCCCACCGCTTCGCGCGCGCATCCTCCGTCTCGTCGACCGTCTCGAGCGCGCGTGTCGTCCAGTGCTCGGAACGCGCCCGGTCGGCGATCGCCAGCATGTGCGCGGCGTCGATCGCGAGAAAATCGTCGCCAACGGCGGATGCCGCGGCGAGCGCCTGCTCGAAGAGTGGGATGGCCGCCTTCGGCCGACCGCTCGAATTGCGCAGTCGCCCGCGCTCCAGGAGCACCCGGGTCAGAACGACGCCGTCGCCGTGCGTGATGCCGTCCAGCAGCTCGTCGGCCTCGGCGTAACGCTCCTGAAGACCTTTCGCTCGCGCGAGTTGAGTTCTCAGTTCGGCCGCCTCGATGCTGTCGGGATCGCGCGATTCGAGTTCCTTCCACAGGCGACTCTCCGAGCCTGCGACATCATCGAAGTCCCAGAGCTCATCGAGGCGAGCCTGCGAAAGGTGCTCGCTCATGCCGGTGCGGTGTTCGAAGCCCGCACCATCTCGTCGCGCGGGACGACCTTGATCCGGACGCGACCCTGCGGCTCGCCCAGGGACTGCTCGAACGCGTCGAGGTTGTGCCAGCCCTCGAGGTTCGTGAATTCGATACCGCGCGATTCGAGCAGGTCGACGACGGAGGCCTCGTCGGGCGACGCCGGCAACCACCAGTTGGCCTGGTCTCGCACCACGTGCTTGATGGTCTCCATTGCGTCACTCTTCGTGTGGCCGATCAGCCCGACCGGGCCCCGCTTGATCCAACCCGTCGCGTACACCCCCGACAGCACCTGATCATGGTCGTCGAGAACCTGGCCCTCGCGGTTCGGGATGACGCCCCGCTTCTCATCGAACGGGATGCCGTCGAGCGGGGATCCGAAGTAGCCGACCGCGCGATACACCGCCTGGACGGGAACCTCACGGAACTCCCCGGTGCCGCGAACGCCGCCCTCGCCATCCGGCTCGGTGCGCTCCCAGCGGAAGCCCGACACGTGTCCGTCTACGCCGAGCACTTCGGCCGGCTTCGCGAAGAAGTGGAGATGGAGCCGGCGGGATGCCGCCCCGGTGTCTCGCTGTCGCCACTGCGTGAACACCCGGTCGATGACGAGCACCTGCTTGTTCGACTCGATAGCCGCGCGGGACGCTTCGTCGTAGTCGAAGTCCTCTTCGTGGACGAGCATGTCGACATCCCCCAGCTCGCCGAGTTCGCGCAGTTCGAGCGGGGTGAACTTCACCTGCATCGGCCCGCGGCGGCCGAACACGTGGACGTCGGTGACGGGCGACGATTTGAGGAGCTGGTAGACGTTATCCGGGATCTCGGTCGGCAGCAGGTCATCGGCGTGCTTCGCCAGCATGCGCGCGACGTCCAGTGCGACGTTGCCGTTACCGATGACGGCGACCTCCTTCGCCTCGAGCGGCCACTCGCGCGAGACGTCCGGATGTCCGTCGTACCAGCTCACGAAGTCGGCGGCGCCGTAGCTCTCGGGAAGATCGATCCCGGGGATGTCGAGGTCCGCATCTCGAATCGCGCCGGTCGAGAAGATGACCGCGTTGTAGTGCTTCTTGAGGTCGTCAAGGGTGATGTCACGTCCATAGAGCACGTTACCGAACAGGCGGATGCGACCCGTGTCGAGCACCTCGCGGAGGGCCGTGATGATGCCCTTAATCCGCGGGTGGTCGGGCGCGACGCCGTAGCGCACGAGTCCGTACGGCGCCGGAAGCTGTTCGAAGAGGTCGATCGAGATATCGAACGCGCTCTCCGACTTCAGCAGGATGTCCGCGGCATAGATGCCCGCGGGTCCGGCACCAACGATAGCCAAACGTAGTTTCGTCATTATTAGCTGGAACGCTCCACAATGGTCTCAGCGAACCGGGTCAGTGCTTTCTTGACCGGTCCGTCGGGCAGGGGTCCGAGTGCGGTGACGGCGTCCGCCGCCCACCGATGAGCCTCGGCAAGGGTCATCCGTGTTACTTCGTGCTCGCGCAGTTCCGCGATGGCCGCCGTAAGGTCGGCCGCGTTGGGGTCGCCCTCCTCGTAGAAGGCGGTGTTGATGTCGTGGTCGATGCGGTGCAGCAGCCTCTCGGCATCATTGTCGGTCGCGGCCAGGCGCCGCAGGTAGAGCAGGGGGAGGGTCACGACGCCGGCGCGAAGGTCGGTCCCCGGCACCTTGCCCGTCTCTTCCGGCTGGGGCGCAAGGTCGATAACGTCATCGATGAGTTGGAACGCGACGCCGATCTTCTCGCCGAACTGCACGACCGGCTCGATGTACTCCTCTGGCGCTTCTGAGCAGAGCAGTCCGATCTGCGCGGCTGTCGCGATGAGGGAGCCGGTCTTGTCGGCGAGAACCTGCAGGTAGTGCTCGATTGGATCCTCGTCCGGACGAGGCCCGATCGTCTCGTGCAGCTGGCCGAGGCAGAGGCGCTCGAAGGTCTCCGCCTGGAGCAGGAGTGCACGCTCCCCCATCGCGGCCACGAGCTTGCTGGCGCGAGCGAACAGCAGATCGCCGGTGAGGATGGCGACGGAGTTGCCCCACACGCTCTGGGCGCTCGGTACCCCGCGTCGCATCTGCGCCTCGTCCATCACGTCGTCGTGGTACAGCGACGCGAGGTGGGTCATCTCAATGGCCTCGGCCGCGGTGATGACGTTCGGGTTGTTGCCGCTGCCGAGCTGAGCGGCCAGCAGGGTGAGCACCGGGCGAATCCGCTTACCCCCCGCATCCAGCAGGTACCGGCTCGTCACGTCCGCGAGGTCGTCCGTGAACGACATCTGCTCGAACAGGCCCGCCTCAACGAGTGCGAGACCCGAGTCGAGCGCGTTGGCGAGCTTGCGCTCATCGCTCGACGCGAAGAGTTTCTCGCCAAGACCGAGGGACGAGCTCAGCGTGTTGCTGCGGCGGGCGATGGGCGCGCTTGCGTTCACGAGAGAGGTCGATTCTGTGGAGGTCTGGTCGGTCAGCGAGCGGTGCGCGTCAGTCGGTCGATGCGATCTGGGTCGAGGCCGGTTTGCGTACAGTCGAGCGCCGGCGCTTCGCGACCGACGCGAGGACGGCGGCGTCGACGGGCTTGCGCCCACGGTGAAGAGCGACCACGCCGGATGTGAGGTTGCGGTACGCAACCCGCAGGAATCCCGCTCCGCGAATCCATTGGCTGAGTTGTCCCTGGTCCGGCCAGTCCGCGATCGAGTCGGCCAAGTAGCTGTAGGCCTCCGGATTCGACGACACGGCGACCGAGACGGCAGGCAGGACGTACCGCAGGTAGGTCTGGTAACCCATTCGGAACAGCGCGCGCGGGGGTTTGGAGAACTCGCAGATGACGAGTCGGCCGCCCGGCTTCAGCACGCGATACATTTCCGCAAGCGCCTGCTTGGGGTCGTTGACGTTGCGCAGGCCAAAGCTGATCGTTACGGCGTCGAACTCGTCGTCACCGAACGGGAGCTTCTCGATGTCGGCCTGCACGAACTCGATGTTCTTGTGCTTGCGACGACCCTCCTCGATCATGCCCGAGGAGAAATCGACGGCGATGACCTTCGCGCCCGAGTGCGATAGAGCGACCGAACTGGTTCCGGTGCCGGCAGCGAGATCGAGGATGCGCTCCCCGGGCTGCGGCGCCACAGCGCGAACGGTGGCGATGCGCCAGAGGTACGCGTTGCCGGCGGAGAGCACGGCGTTCGTGCGGTCGTAGTGCCTCGCTACGCCATCGAACATGCCCGCAACCTCGTCCGGTTGCTTGCCAAGGTCCGCCTTACTCACCGTTTCAGTGTACTGAGAAAGACTTGGGTGTTTCTGGCGAGATACTCTGCTTGAGTGAGTAGCATCGCGGGCGTCGCGCCCGTGCTCTCCGTTACGACGGAGCAAATCGACGACATCCGCCCACTGGTCCCGCTCGTGGATGCTCGCCATCCGCTCGTCTTCATCCGCCGCGGCCAGGGGGTCGCCGGGATTGGCGAGGCGCTACGTCTCGAATTTGCGGGACCGTCTCGGTTTCGGGATGCCGCGGTCGCCTGGAAAGGCGTCGCCGCGGCCGCGATCGTCACGGACCCGCTGCGGTTGCCGGGCACCGGTCTTCTGGCACTTGGTGCATTCAGTTTCGCCGACGAGTCGACCGAGACGAGCGTGCTCATCGTGCCGGCCGTAATCATCGGACGGCGGGACGGGGTGAGCTGGATCACCAGGATCGGCCGTTCCACAAGCTCGGGGACAGAGACTAGCTCAGGGACAGAGCCGGTTGCTGAGCCCGTCGAAGCACCGGAGCCTCAGGCCCTCGGCCCCGACTTCTCCGTGGCGTTCGACTTCGGCCCGCTCGACCGACCCGGCTACATGCGCGCGGTCGACGAGGCCCTCGTGCATCTCCGCGCCGGCGAACTGAGCAAGGTCGTGCTCGCCCGGTCGATGGTGGGACGGCTTCCGGATGGCGCCGACCTCCGAGTGCTGCTCGGCGAACTGGCCACCGGATACCCGGATACATGGACGTTCGCTGTCGACGGCCTTCTCGGTTCGAGCCCGGAAACCCTGGTCACCGCGAGCGCGGGATCCGTCACCGCACGCGTGCTCGCGGGCAGCGCGCCGCGTGGGGCTGACCCGGTCGCCGACCAGGAATCCGCCGAGGCACTGGCGACCTCTTCCAAGGATCTCGACGAGCACCAGTTCGCGCTCCGCAGCCTTCTCTCGTCGCTTGCGCCGCACGCGCGCAACGTCACGTCGAGCGAACAGCCGTTCCTGCTGAAACTGCCCAACCTCTGGCACCTCGCCAGCGACGTCGAGGGCGACCTGAGCGACGGCTCGTCCTCGCTGGACCTGCTGTCGGCACTCCATCCGACCGCCGCGGTCGCGGGCACGCCGACAGACACGGCACTCGCACTCATCCGTGAACTCGAACCATTCGATCGTGGCCGCTACGCCGGTCCGGTCGGCTGGGTTGGAGCGGACGGCGACGGCGAGTGGGCGATCGCGCTGCGCTCGGCGCAGGTCGACGAGGACGGTCGGGTCACCGCCTACGCGGGCGCCGGCATCGTCGCCGATTCGGACCCGGAGAAGGAGATGCTCGAGACGCGGATGAAGTTCCGTCCGATCATCGACGCCTTCGCCTAGACCGGACTCGACTCCACGCGCTCTCGCTGCTCAGCGACATCGTAGGTGGGCGCCGGCCACTTTGGGTCGAGCCGACGCAGGTGCGTGAGCAGGATGTCCTGCACGGCGAGGCGAGAGAACCACTTGTGGTCGCCGGGCACGACGTACCAGGGCGCGGTGTCTGAGGTGGTCCGCTGGATGGCGATCTGGTACGCCTCCTGATACTGGCTCCAGTAGGCACGCTCGTCCACGTCTTCCGGATTGAACTTCCACTGCTTGGTCGGGTCATCGAGTCGCGCCAGCAGCCGGGACTTCTGCTCGACCGCGCTGATGTGCAGCATGATCTTGACGATCGTTGTGCCGCTCGACGCGATCTCGTCCTCAAACGCGGTGATGGCACCGTACCGCCGCTCGATCTCGGCGGCCGGCGACATGGCATGGACACGCTCGATCAGTACATCCTCGTAGTGGGAGCGATCGAACACGCCGAGGAAACCGGCCGGCGGAAGTTGCGGGATGACACGCCACAGGAAGTCGTGCGCCTTCTCCTCGGCAGTCGGGGCCTTGAACGAGTGGATCTTCAGGCCGTGCGGGTCGACATCCTGCAGCACGTGCTCGACGGTTCCGCCCTTGCCGGAGGTGTCCATGCCCTGCAGTACCAGCAGCACGCTGCGATTGCCACCGCTCAGGCTCTCGGCGAACAGGCGCTCCTGGAGGTCACCGATTTCGAGGATGCCCTTGGCGAGTACTTTCTCCGAGTCCGCCTTGTTTCCCTTGAAGCCGGGCGTCGAGGCCGGGTCGATATCGCCCAACCGAAGGTCGGATGTCGCGCGCAGCTTGCTCTCGATGCCCATCCGCTCACGCTACCGCCCGCGCCCGTGCGTTCCCTCCTGTGGCGGGAGAAACCGCACCGGGTCAGAGGGCGAGACGGAAGAGGATGCCGGCGCCGCCCTCGAAGGAGACTCCCTGGAATTCGCGCGCTCGGGCCACCTCCACGAAACCCAATCGCGCATGCAGCGCGATGGAAGCCGAGTTCCGAACGTTGGTGAAGAACCATGTCTCGGACGCCCGCTCGCGAATCCAGTCGAGACGGGCGCTCGTCAGCGCAGAACCGATTCCGAGGCGCTGGAACTCGGGGTGCACGTTCACACCACCGAGATAGTGACCGGCGGGGGCCGGTCCGAACGCGCTCTCAAAGTGGTGAGTCTTCGCCCAGCCCACGACCGCGCCGTCCCGTTCGGCGACGAGGACAAGCGCATCGGCCCCGGCTATCGCTCCGCTTTGGTCGGCGCCCTCGACTCCTCGTGCCGCGGTCGACACGTCGCGCATCCGATCCGAATCGCGAGGCTCCGCGACACGGACGCTGACTCCGTCAGCGGTCAAGAGGGACCTCGATGAGGGTCGGACCGGCGGATGCGGTGAGCGCCTGATCGAGTTCGCCGCGATTCGTCGCGCGCAGGTAAGTCCAGCCGTACGCGGCCGCGAGCGACTCGAACGAGACCAGCTGCGGGGTTAGGAGCACGCGATCGAGGGCATCCTGCGGCGCGGTCGCGGCGACCTCGAGCGTGTCGAAGATCGTGCCCCCGCCGTCGTTCCCAACGATCACCTGGATGCGCGGGCGCGTCTCCCCGACACCCAGCAGCATGCCGCCGACGTCGTGCAGCGCGGCAAGGTCACCGAGCAGCACGCGGGTCGTGCCATCCGTCTCACTCCCGAGCGCGATCCCAATGGCCGTCGAGATGGTGCCGTCGATGCCGGCGAGTCCGCGGTTGGCGTGCACAACGATCTTCTTGCCCGGCACGAACTGGTCGGCGACCCGGATGAGCCGGGACGCTCCAAGCACGAGCCGGTCGTGCGGCCAGGTCGAGCGCCACACCGCCTCGACGAGCATCCGGCGGTCGACCGGTTGTCGGATCGCGGCCAGCTCGCGCCTGGCGAACTCAGCGTTGCCCAACTCGGCGGCACTCGGTTCCGACGGCGGTTCGAGCGCGGCACGCGAGGTCGTGACCCAGCGACCGAGCCACGAGCGGCCCGCCACGGAGTCATCCGCCGTGCCGATCACCGAAACCGCGTCGGCGAAGGTCGAGACGCGGTGACCCGGGTTGTAATCGTCAACCGAGCGGCCGCGCACGACGATCGTCTCGACGCCGTCACGCTGGAGAAGGGCCGGGACCTCGCGGGACAGGGTCGGATGGCCGAACACGACAGCCCGCTCCACGCGGTCCCCGAAGTTGGCCGTGTTCAGCAGCTCCCGGTAGGCGACGACCAGGTTCGGCCCGAAGTGCGCACCGCTCGAGACCTCCGCGAGCAGCGGTGCGCCGAGCTCGCGCGCAACCTCTTCCGCTCGCGGACCGGCATCCGCTCCCGCGATCACGACAGTGCCCGGCTTGATCGGCAGCGACAGTGCCTTCGGTTCGAGCGGTTCGTCCGCCTCGGCCGTCCAGTCTGCATCCGAGTCCGGCAGCGTGGTCGCCGAGGACAGCGGCTCCGTGAACGCGAGATTGAGATGCACCGGCTGTGGGCGGTTCCCGCGCGCGGCGGCCCACGCCTCCCGGGCGAGCGACACAGCCAGGCCCGTCTCGCCGCCCGCGCCGGTCGGCGCCGGGACGTCGCGGTCGAATCCGATCGCTGCACCATAGATCCCGGCCTGGACGGTGGTCTGGTTAGAGCCGATCCCGCGGAGCGCCTCCGGGCGATCGGCGCTCAGCACGATCAGCGGTACGCCGGAGTGGTGCGCCTCCAGGACGGCCGGGTGCAGGTTGGCGACGGCGGTACCGGAGGTCAGAACGACGACCACCGGGAGCTTGGTCTCGACCGCGAGACCGAGAGCCAGAAATCCGCCGACGCGTTCGTCGATGCGCACGTGCAGGCGCAGGATCCCCGCGCGCTCGTACTCGGCGGCGGCGAGCGCGAGCGCCTGCGAACGAGAGCCCGGACTGAGAACGAGGTCGCGGAGGCCCAGCCGGGCAAACTCGTCGAAGAGGGCTACGGCGAACGCAGTAGCCGGGGACTCACTCCTCCGGCTTGTCATCGTTAAGCGCTTTGAGCTCCGCTTCCAGCTGGCGAATGCGGGCATCCTGCGCTTCGCGATCGGCCGCGTTCTTCAGGAACACGGGGTCGTCGTCCGGAGCAAGCGGGCGAGCATCGCGAGCCCGTTCGGCGGGACGATCGTGGCTGCGATCCTTTCCGATGAGCAGCCAGAGGATCGGGCCGAGAATCGGGATCAGGATGATGATGAACACCCACGCGATCTTGTTGAGCGTCTTGATGCGGGACTCGTAGATCGAGATCGCGTCGACCAGGCAGAAGATCAGCAGGGCGAGCGCAATGAATCCGATAATGAGATCGAAGCGCACCATGCCAGCAATTCTAGGCTCGCGGGTTGCCCGAATGCTGGACGCCTAAACTGTTCGGATGCGTCCCTGGGTCAAGTATTCGCTGATTCGGCTGGCGATCTTCGCCGTCGTTCTGGCGGTGCTCCTGGTCGTTGGCCTGAACCCGTTTGTCGCCGCAGTCGTCGCGGCCGTCGCCGGCCTCGTTCTCTCCTATGTCTTCTTCCGCAGGGTGCGGGACCAGGTCGCGGCCGAGCTCGCGGCCCGTGGCACGAAAGCGTCCGTGGTCAAGAACGTCGATACGGACGCCGAGGACGAAGCACTCGACCGGCTCGAGTAGGCACGCCTGGAACGTAGGCACGCCTGGAACGTAGACACGCCTAGAACGTAGACACGCCTAGAACGATACGAGGGCCCAGCCGAGCCCGATCGCGTAGACGAGCGCGGCGAAGCTGGTGAGCTGCAGGGCGAGTACCAGCTCCTTCGGCGTCTTCGCGGTCAGGGTGATGAGCACGGCCGGCAGCGCCAGCAGCAGATCGAAATACGTGTAGGTCGCATTCGGGTAGAACAGCGCGAAGAAGGCCAGGGCCACGAACGGCAGCAGAAGCAGGATCGCGAACACGATTCGCGCCGCACGGTTGCCCATCAGGACGGCGAGGGTGCGCTTGCCGGCGACCTTGTCCTGCGGCAGGTCCCGGATGTTGTTCACCATGAGCACGGCGCACGCGATCAGGCCGATTGCAACCGCGGAGATCCAGCTCTCCAGGTTGACACGGCCGAGCTGCACGAAGGTCGTCCCTGCGGTGGCGACGATCCCGAAGAAGACGAAGACGAAGAGTTCGCCGAGCCCGTAGTAGCCATATGGTCGCTTTCCGCCGGTGTAGAAGTAGGCCGCGATGATGGCGACAGCCCCGACCGCTAACAGCCAGTACTGTCCGATGTGGATGACCAGGATGGCCCCGGCGACGGCCGCGAGTCCGAAGAACACGAGGGCGACGGTGAGCACCGTTCGCGGCTTGGCTGCCCCCGAGCCGGTCAGGCGCGACGGGCCGAGTCGGAACTTGTCCGTGCCGCGCACCCCGTCCGAGTAGTCGTTGGCGTAGTTGACCCCGATCTGCAGGCAGACCGACACGACGAGCGCGAGAGCGATGCGCCACCACGCCCAGGGAGCGATTGCGGTGTGGGCGGCTGCCGTGCCGAGGATGACCGGCGAGATCGACAGGGGCAGGGTGCGGAGGCGGGCTCCGCCGATCCAGTCGCCGGCGGTCGCCTTGCGAACCTTCGCCGCCGTTGGCGGCCGGCCGCCGGGACGACCGCTCTTCGAGTTCGCCCTGGGTGCCGGTCCGGTCGCGCGAGCCTCACGCGGGATGCGCACGTCCTCCTCGAGTCGAGCGGGAATCCGGTTCTTCTGCACCCGGTTCGGGTCGATGCGCTGCTGCTTACGTGAGGCCACAGGGGGATTCTACTGAGCGAGTCTTTGAAGCTCGATTCGGTCGGGCTTGCCGGATGCGAGCCGGGGAATCGACGCGACCAGCACGACCCGTGCGGGTGCCGCCGCAGGCCCGAGCTGTGCCCGTACCAGCGTGCGCAGCTCCTGCAGGTCGACCGGGCTTGTGGTCACGATCACCGGGACCTCTCCCCACTCGTCGCTGGTGGCTCGAACAGCGACGGCCTCCTCCTGGCCACGCAGCGCCTGAACGAGTCGCTCGACCTCCGCGAGGGAGACCTTGATGCCGCCCGAGATGATGAGGTCATCCAGACGACCGGTGACGGCCAGGCGACCATCCGTCAGCGTTCCGGTATCGCCCGTGCGGTACCAGTGGGTGCCGGCATCCTCGACGAAGCTGGCGGCGGTTCGATCGTCATCCTCGAGGTAGCCCTCGGCGAGCACCGAGCCCGACAGCTCCACCTGGTTGTCGACGATCCGCACCGCCGTGTTGCCGATCGGAACGCCGTCGTAGACGCAGCCGCCCGAGGTTTCGCTCGACCCATAGGTCGTCGTGATCCGGAGACCGGCCCGTTCGGCGGCGGCGAGCAGACTGGCTGGCGCGGACTGGCCACCCACCAGGATGCGCTCGAAGCGAGCGGCCGCGGCGGTCGATCCGGGCTCCGCGAGGATGCGGGACAGCTGCGCGGGTACCAGCGCGGTGAAGTGAGGGACTCCCTCGGTCATCGAATCCGCGGCGTTTCCGAAGCGTTCGGGGTACGAGGATCCCTCGCCCGGCAGCACGGGATCGAACCCGCTCGCGATCGACCGCACGAGGACGTTCAGGCCGGCGATGTAATGCACAGGGAGGTCGAGCAGCCACTGCCCCGAACCGCCGATCGCCGAGGCGGATGCCGCCGCGCTGGCCAGGAGCGCGTCGGACGATAGCGCGACCCGCTTCGGACGGGCGGTCGATCCACTGGTCTCGACCACGAGCGCGACGCGTTGCGGGACGATCTCGGGCAACGGTGCAGCCGTCTCGCCAACGAACACCGCCGGGCCCGAGCCACTCAACGCATCCCGGACCGCCGCGAGCACGACCCGGGGATCCGCCTCGAATCGACCGAGCGGACGGGTCACGTCAGTAGTGCCACGGGTAGGGCGACCAGTCGGGGTCGCGCTTCTCGAGGAACGCATCACGCCCCTCGACCGCCTCGTCCGTACCGTAAGCCAGTCGGGTCGCCTCTCCGGCGAAGACCTGCTGGCCGACCATCCCGTCGTCGACCGCGTTGAAGGCGAACTTCAGCATCCGGATGGCAGTCGGCGACTTGCCGAGAATGGTCTGGGCCCAGTCGACGGCCGTTGTCTCCAACTCCGCGTGCGGCACGGCCGCGTTGATCGCACCCGCCTCGAGTGCGCGTTCCGCCGAGTACTCGCGTGCGAGGAAGAATACCTCGCGCGCGAATTTCTGCCCGACCTGGCGGGCGAAGTATGCGCTGCCGTACCCGGCGTCGAAGGACCCGACGTCGGCATCCGTCTGCTTGAATCTGCCGTGCTCGAGGCTCGCGATCGACAGGTCGCAGACGACGTGCAGGGAGTGGCCACCGCCAGCGGCCCAGCCGGGGATCACCGCGATGACGACCTTGGGCATGAAGCGGATCAGCCGCTGCACCTCGAGGATGTGCAGCCGGCCCACGCCCGCCGAATTCGTCGAAGAGCCGTCCTCGTACTGGTACCCGTCGCGCCCGCGAATCCGCTGGTCGCCTCCCGAGCAGAATGCCCAGCCGCCGTCCTTCGGGCTCGGGCCGTTACCGGTGAGCAGCACGACGCCGATCTTCGGGTTCTGTCTGGCATCGTCGAGGGCTCGGTACAGCTCATCCACCGTGTGCGGTCGGAAAGCGTTCCGCACCTCGGGCCGGTTGAAGGCGACTCGCGCGATTCGACCGGCCTTGTCCTGGTGATAGGTGACGTCGGTCAGGTCATCGAAGCCGTCGACTCCGACCCAGAACTCCTCGTCGAACAGCTCGGATACGACAGCGCTCATGCGCCTAGCCTAGGCCGCTCGCCCAATCGAGAAGGCGGGTGAGCAGGGGCGGAGAGCTCAGGATTCCGACCACGATGGCCACGGCCCCCCAGCCTCGACCTCGTCCCGTGACGACCGCGGCTGCGCCGCAGAGGACGGCGACAACTGAGATGCCGGTGGCCAGGTACGCGATGAGGATCGAGCCCTCGAACCTGCCGCCCATCGCCAGCAGGATGCCGGTCGTCGTGCACCCGGCGGTGAGGATGCCCGCGGTGAACGCCAGCACACCGAGCAGCCACCGCGGCCTGCCTTGCGGGGCGGGCACGGTGGCACGGCGACGGCGCTGACGGCCGAACACCTCGATACCGCGATACTCACTCATCGTTGGCCTGCCCCGGGAAGATCGGCGAGGGCAATTGCCGATCGCTTGTATCCAGCTTGCCTCAGTTGCGGGCAAACTGGCTGAATGACGGTTGCCCTGTCGGACCTGCTCGCAACGGCGCGAGTCGTGGCCCTGCCACTTGCCACGAGATTTCGAGGAATCGACACTCGCGAGGCGCTCCTTCTCGAGGGACCAGCGGGGTGGACGGAGTTCTCGCCCTTCGTCGAGTACGACGACGAGGAGGCCGCGGCGTGGCTCCGGGCGACGCTGGACTTCGGCTGGCGGGAGCCGTTCCTTCCCCCCAGCGCACCGGCACGAATCCGGGTCAACGCGACCCTTCCCGCCGTCGACGCGGACGCGGTCGAAGCCGTTCTCGCCCGCTTTCCTGGGTGTCGAACGGTCAAGGTCAAGGTCGCCGAGGAGGGGCAGGAGCTTGTCGATGACGTTGCCCGCGTCTCACGCGTCCGCGACTATCTCGGCCCGGATGGGCGCATCCGAGTGGATGCGAACGGCGGCTGGAACCTGGACGAGGCAGAGCACGCCATTCACGCTCTCGCCGGGTTCGACCTCGAGTACGTCGAGCAGCCGTGTTCGACCGTGGATGAGCTCGCGCAGATTCGAAAGCGCGTGAAGTACATGGGCATCCCGATTGCCGCGGACGAGAGTGTTCGCAAGGCCGAGGACCCCGTCGCCGTTGCCCGAGCGAAAGCCGCGGACATCCTGATCATCAAGGCGCAGCCGCTGGGCGGCATCGAGCACGCGCTGGAGATCATCGAGCAGGCGGGTCTTCCGGTCGTCGTCTCCAGCGCCCTCGACACGTCGATCGGACTCTCGATGGGGGCGTACCTGGCGGCGTCGATCCCCGGCGGCTTAACCTACGACTGCGGACTCGGCACTGCCGCTCTCCTGGCTGCCGACGTCACGGACAGCCCGCTCCTCCCCGTCGACGGCCAGATCGACGTCCGCCGCCTACAAGTCAGTGAGACCCTCCTCACCAGGCACGCCGCCCCCGATGACCGCCGCGACTGGTGGCTCGCGCGTCTCCGTAGAGTCCACGCCCTCCTCGATCGATCGAATGCCCGCTAGGTGCGGGTATTTCCTACGAGCACGAGCAGTTAGAGGGCATTCGATGGAGGTTTAGAGCCCGGAGTAGCTGTGCAGCCCGTGGAAGTACAGGTTCACGATCGTGAAATTGAACAGCACCGCCGAGAAACCGACGATCGCCAGGATGGCCGACCTCGATCCTCTCCACCCTCGTGTCGCCCGCGCGTGGATGTACCCGGCGAAGATCACCCAGACGATGAACGTCCACACCTCTTTGGTGTCCCAGCCCCAGTAGCGTCCCCACGCGTGTTCGGCCCAGATGGATCCGGCGATCAGGGTGAAGGTCCAGAAGACGAAGCCGACGACGATGAGTCGGTAGGCGAGCGCCTCGAGTCGCTCCGCGTTCGGAATGGCACGCACCGACGGCAGGCCGCGGGATTCGCGGCGCGCCTGCAGCAGCTGAACAATCGACAGCGCTGCTCCCAAGCCGTAGAAGCCCGTTCCGAGCGATGCGACGAACACGTGGATGACGAGCCAGTACGACTGGAGTGCCGGCGGCAGCGGGACCACGTCGACGTAGAAGTTTGTCGTGGCGACGCCCAGGAACACGAGCACGAACCCGGTGACGTAGGCGCCGAGGAACTGAAGGTCCTGCCAGAACTGGGTGATCAGGAAGACACCGATGATGATGGCGGTCGCTGTCAGCGTGAACTCGAACATGTTGGCCCACGGCACGCGGCCGGCGGCAACACCGCGGAACACGGTTCCGCCAACGTGCAGCACCCAGGCCATGACCGTGAAGACCATGCCGAGGCGAGCAGCGAGCGAACGCTTGACCTTGCCGGATGCCGTGACCTCGAAACCGGGCGGCGGCGGGCCGGGACGGTCGAGCACGGTTGTCGTCGTGCCGCCCTTGCCCCCGGCTTTCGCCTGCACGACTTCGAGCGCCGGAGCGGATGCGAGCGCCTTCGCCTCGGACATCCGCTTCGCCAGGTCGTAGGTGAAGAAGATGAACGCGAGGGCGTAGACGAACATGGCCGAGTAGATGGCCACCAGGCTGTCGCTGACGAGGGTCGCTTGGGTCACGGCTTCATGGTAAGCCCGAGAAGCTGGGAATGTTTCTTCGCTATCTCGGCCACCGCGTCAGGAAGGCGCGGGTCTTCCCCGCGCGCGAGCCCCGCGTACTCGTAGTGGACCGTGCCGCCCCGGCGCACCGCCTTGATCCACACCCGTCGGCGAGGGATGAAGAGACCGGTGATGAGACCGAGGAACACCAGGACAGCGAACGTCAGGACCCAGAGCTGCGTCGGGTCGTGGTGGATGTCCAGGCCGACATACCGGACCACGTTGGTCAGTTCGATCGTGCCGAGTCCGTCGGGCAGCTTGACCGTTTGACCCGGTCGCATCGAGAGGCCGGGCGTTTTGGACCCGAAACCGGCAAGGAGCTTCAGCTTGTCCGTGTTCAGCGAGTAGGCGTTCACCGGCTTGCCCGAGTTGAGGCCCAAGTCGCCCGTGTACACCTGGAGCGTCAGGACGGGGTTCGTGAGCGAGGGGTCGACGGAGGTGGGTGCCGCGCCGCAGGTCGCCTTGCTGCACTCGGTCGGGTAGAAGAAGCCGATCATCCCGATCTGTTTCGCGAGCCCGTCCGGGATCTTGATGACGCCCTCGCTGGTGAGGTCGGCGTCCTGCGGAAGGAACGGCACGGGCTGCGTGTAGACGACCTTGCCCGCCGGATTGCGCACGGTCACCACGGGGGCGACACCGTTGCTCAACAGGTAGACGTCGGTGTCTCCGATTCGCAGGGGCGAGTTGACCTTGATGATTTCGTTCGTCGTCTTCTGGCCGGGAACACTCGCCCGCACGTACGCGGTGTAGTCGATCGCTTCACCGTACGCATTCAGGTTCTTGCGCTCGTAGACGGGAGTGAATTTCGTCACCGTCAGCTTGTAGGGCTCGAGCGAATCCGGGCTGAACCACCGTCCCTGGCTGATCGAGTCGTAGTTGCTCAGGGTGTTGACGAAGGACTGGCCGACCGGCACGACCTTCTGCCCGGTCCAGATGAATCCGCCGCCGATACCGACGGAGATCAGGATGCCGACGAGCGCGATGTGGAAGATCAGGTTGCCGGTCTCGCGCAGGTAACCGCGTTCGGCGCTGGCCGAGTCGCCGTCGAGCACCCGCACACGGTAGCCGGAGCTGCGGAGCAGCTCGCGGGCGGAGTTCACGCCCGCGGCGACGTGATCGTCGTCCGCTTCCGCACTCGCGGTGCGAAGGAATCCGGGCAGCCGATCGAGTCGCGCGGGTGTTTTCGGCGGCGGCGTGCGCAGCGCGGCGACGTGGTGCATCGTGCGCGGGATGATGCAGCCGATGAGTGAGATGAACAGCAGGATGTAGATCGCCGAGAACCAGACGGACGAATAGGTGTTGAAGACGCCGAGGGAGTCCAGCACCTTCGACCATCCGGGGTTCGCCGCCTTGTACTGGATGACGCCGTTCGGGTCGGACGTCGTCTGCGGTACGAGCGATCCGGGGACGGCCGCAAACGCGACGAGCAGCAGCAGGAAGAGCGCGGTGCGCATGCTGGTGAGCTGGCGCCAGAAGAAGCGCAGGTAGCCGACGAAGCCGAGCCGCGGGTTCGTCACCTCCGGAACGGGGGAGTCGAAGTGATCGGATGGGCGGCGCGGGTCCGTCTCTGCGGATGTCCCCGCATCCGCGCTGCGGGTCGGGCTGTTCTTAGAGGGCCGTCTGTCCGAAGCCACTGTTCACCGCCGCTCCGAGCTCAGACATGAACTGCTGCCACAGTCCACTCACCATCAGGATTCCGACGGCGACAAGAAGCGCGCCGCCGATGATATTGACCACGCGGATGTGGCGCCTCAGAAACGCCATTGATCCGGTCACCCAGTTGAGCCCGAGCGCGACCAGGAGAAACGGGATGCCGAGGCCGAGCGAGAAGGCGAGGCCGAGGAACGCTCCGCGCCAGGGATCGGCACTGTTTGCGGATAGCGAGAGCACCGCGGTCAACGTCGGACCGATGCACGGCGTCCAGCCGAGACCGAAGATGATGCCGAGCAGCGGCGCCCCGGCCAGCCCGGTGGCGGCCGTCCACCCGGGCTTGATGTTGCGCTGCAGGAACGAGAACTGCCCGATGAAAACGAGACCCATCACGATGACCAGCACTCCGGCGATGCGGGTGATGAGGTCGAGGTGCGATTTCAGCAGGAAACCGGCCCCTCCGAGGATCCAGTTGTAGGCGATGAAGACGATGGTGAATCCGAGCACGAAGAGCGCGACGCCCGCGACCATTCGGCTGCGCCGCGGACGATCCGCCTCCGACGTGAAGCCGCCGATGTAGCCCAGGTAGCCGGGGACGAGCGGAAGCACGCACGGCGACGCGAACGCGACGACACCGGCGGCGATGGCAATGGCCAGGGCGAGCAGCAGGTTGCCGCTCTCGATAATGGGAATCACGCTCGTCTGCACTACTGCCCCTCGGCGATCACGCGATCGATGAGGGCCGTCAGGATGGATGACTGCTCCACCTCGCCGGTGACGCGCGCGGCCACGCGCCCGTGCTTGTCGATGACGAGCGTCGTCGGCACGGCATCCGGCGAGACATACGCCGAGTACGCGTACTGCACGTTGACCGTGTTGGTGTCGATCATCGACGGGTAGGTCACCTTGTGCGTCGACTCGAAGGTCAGCGCCGTGGGTGCCTGGTCGTAGACATCGACGCCATAGAAGGGAACGCTGCCCTTGTAGTGCGTGTACGCCTTCTCCATCTGTTTCGCCTCGACGCGGCATGGGCCACAGGAGGCGTACCAGAAGTTGAGAACGTGAACCGTGCCTGCCAGCTGCGAGCTGTCGATCTTCTTGCCCGTGTCGAGAACCGAGGTATACGACATGGCGGCCTTGCGGTCCGCGACCGGGATCTCCTTGTACGCGCCCGAACCGGACACATACCCCGTGTCAGTGCCGTCGCTGTTGAAGGTCGGATTCTCGGTGCAGCCGGCGAGCGCCCCGACCGCCATCGTGGCAGCGAGGACGACGGTGACAATGTGGCGAGTTCTCACACGGCTCCCAGGTCGACGGCGGATGCCTGCAATGCTGCCGCAGGATCCTGATAGTCGACCTCAGCAAAAGTCGAACCGTCGCGCACGAAGCTGGTGATGGACGAGAGCGAGCACCGGCGCTTCCGCGGGTCGTGGAACAGGCGCTCACCAGCTAGTGTGCGGTGTGCCATCCAGATCGGGAGCTGGTGACTGACGAGTACGACCTCGCCGGACGGGGTGGCATCCCACGCGAATGCCATCACGTCGAGCATGCGCGCCGCGATTTGTTCGTACGGCTCACCCCAGCTGGGCTTGAACGGGTTGCGCAGCTTCGGCCACAGCCTCGGATTGCGCAGCGCCTTCGCGCCGAATCCGGCCGTTCCCTCGAAGAGATTCCACGGCTCGATCAGGCGCTCGTCAGTGAGAATGTCGAGTCCGAAGTTTGCCGACCACGGGGCCGACGACTCCTGTGCCCGCTGAAGCGGGCTCGAGTAGAGCCGAGTGATCGGATGCCCGACCTTCGAGTCTGCCGCGGTCTTGGCCATCCGCTTCCCCAGGTCGCTGAGCCCGAAATTCTCGAGCCGACCGTAGAGCACGTGGTCGGGGTTATAGACCTCACCGTGGCGCACGAGGTGTAACAGGTCGGCAGGCACCCCCAAAGTTTAGTTGCCCGTAGCTGACTAAACTCTTGGCCTGTGACTACACGCACCCCGATCAGGTACCTTGCCGCCCTCGACGACGGGCCGGTCACGGTTTCCGGATGGGTCGAGACGGTGCGCGATCAGAAGAAGGTGCAGTTCGTCGTGCTGCGCGACGAGTCCGGTGCGCTGCAGCTCGTGCACCCGCGCGTAAGCGCGTCCGAGGGCGAGGAGGTGCCGGCCGACTCGATCGCCGATTCGATTTCCGCGCTGACTCTCGGCAGCTTTGTCACCGTCACGGGCGACCTCAAGCACGACGAGCGGGTCAAGCTCGGCGGCATCGAGGTGAAGATCGATTCGCTCGACGTGGTGTCCACCTCCATAGCCGAGACGCCGATCGCGGAGGACTCCGGCATCGACAAGCGCATGGACTGGCGCTTCCTCGATCTTCGCCGCCCGGAGGCGAACCTGATCTTCCGCGTCCAGACCACGTTCGAGCATGCGCTGCGCACCTACTGGGTCGAGCACGACTTCGTGGAGCTGCACACCCCGAAGCTCATGGCGTCGCCGTCCGAGTCGCGCGCCGAACTGTTCCAGGTCCCGTATTTCGACACCGTCGCCTACCTGTCCCAGAGCCCGCAGTTCTTCAAGCAGATGGCGCAGCCGGCGGGACTCGGCAAGATCTTCGAGGTCGGTCCGGCCTTCCGCGCCGACCCGAGCTTCACCAGCCGTCACGCGACCGAGTTCACCAGCGTTGACTCCGAATTCAGCTGGATCGACAGCCACGAGGATGTCATGCAGCTGCACGAGGAGCTCATGGTCGCCGGGTTCCAGGCGGTCAAGGACAAGCACGGCGCCGAGATCGAGGCCGCGTTCGGCGTTGAGGTTACCGTTCCGAGCACCCCGTTCCCGCGCATCCCGCTCGCCGAGGCGAAGGCCATCATCGCGAAGCGCGGCTACGAGGTTCCGCGCGCCGACGACGACATGGACCCCGAGGGCGAGCGCCAGATCGCGGCCTACGTGAAGGAGACCTACGGCCACGAGTTCGTCTTCCTCACCGACTACGCGTCCAGCATCCGGCCGTTTTACCACATGCGTTCCGACGAGGATCAGACGATCACGAAGAGCTACGACCTCATCTTCAACGGCGTTGAAATCTCGACCGGCGCGCAGCGGGAGCACCGCATCGACGTGCTCGTCGCCCAGGCGAAGGAGAAGGGTCTCGACCCAGAAGAACTCGACTTCTACCTCGACTTCTTCCGTTACGGAGTGCCGCCGCACGGCGGATTCGGGATGGGCCTCGCCCGCGTGCTGATGCTGATGCTGCACCTCACGAACATCCGCGAGACGACCTACCTCTTCCGCGGACCAACCCGGCTGCTTCCGTAACCCGCCTTCGGGGTACACGACGCAGGACAGGCAGAACCTTCTATGGCCCCCAAATGGGTCACGTGCAATCACCGCGAGCCGGGCGTACCGTCGAAGGACACCAGCGGTTAGAGGTACCGCGCGGAGAGGCACCCGATGAATAACGACGATTCCGACTACGACGCGGAGTGGGATCGGTCCCTCTTCACAGCCTCGATTCCGGTTGTCACACGTTCAGGCGCGACCCCGGATGACGACTGGGAAGCGCGCTATTCCGAGGACACCACGGGCTATGTCTCCGACCCGCTGACCACATCGTTCACCGACCTGGATCTCGGTCCGGCGCTCCTGAAGCTCGGCGAGACCGCCGAGTGGGCCTCGCTCGAGGACTGGCTGGACGCGTAGCTCGGCTAGAACTCGAAGTCGATCGCGGAACGCTCCCGAGTGAGCGAGCGCACGATCGACTTCACCTTTTCGTGCTCCGGATGACCCTGGTAGGTCTCAAGGTCGGCGGTGTTTTCGAAGTCGATGAGAAGGACCACGTCCCAGTTGCCGCTCGTCTCGTCCACGTCGCGCCCGAGCGTGAGCGAACGGACCTCGGGGATGAGCCCCGGAAGCGGTCCGAACCCGGCCGCGAGCTGATCGAACGCTGCGGCCTTTTCCGCCGCATCCTCCGCCATCAATTTCCAGGTGACGATGTGCCTGATCATGCGGTTGCCTCCAGTAGTGCTCCACGAAGGCGGTCGGGGTCGACTCGCCAGATGTTGTGTACCGAGCCATTGATGAGCACGACGGGGATCTCCTCGACGTAGCGATCGTAGAGTTCGGGGTCGTCCAGGATGTTCGTCTCCACGAGTGCGACCGCGGGCAGTTCCCGAAGGACTCCCTCGACGACAGCGCGGGCGGCGTCGCAGAGGTGACAGCCCGGTTTCGAGAGCAGCGTCACGGTCACGATTTCGCTCATGGTCCAACCCTAGGCGGCGGGGCCGCCGTGCGCTTCCGCCCACCTGCCTAGACTGTTCGGGTGCCCGCCCCCGCGTCTGAGACAGCGATCGATGCCCCGATCATCGCCTTCTTCGACGTCGATAACACCCTCCTTCGCGGAGCCAGCATGTTCCACATGGCCAAGGCGGCCCAGCGCGCGCACATCATCAAGGCTCGGGAGATTATCAAGTTCGGCTGGCACCAGGCCACGTTCCTTTTCGTCGGTGAGAATCTGCGCCAGCTGGGGTCGATCAAGGATCGAGCCGTCCAGATCATCGGCGGTCACACCGAGGAAGAACTCCGCGGGATCGCCAATGAGATCTTCGATCGCGACATCAAGGACCGGCTCTGGCCGGAGACCGTCGGCCTGACTCAGGAACACCTCGCCAAGGGCCACCAGGTCTGGCTGATCAGCGCCACCCCCCGGATCGTCGGCGAAGTCATCGCGGAGCGGCTCGGGTTGACCGGCGCGCTCGGCACCGAGTTCGTGACCGAGGACGGCGTCTTCGAGGGAAGCTTTGCGGGCGATGTCCTGCACGGCGAGGAGAAGGCCGTCGCCGCTCGAGATCTCGCGACGAGACTCGGCGCATCCCTCGCGGACTGCTGGGCGTATTCCGATTCACGCAACGACATCCCGCTGCTGAGCCTCGTTGGACACCGCGTCGTGGTGAACCCCGACTCGCGACTCGAGAAGCACGCGAGAGCCCACGACTGGCCGATCCTGGAGCTCAAACGCGCCAGCATCAAGGAAGCACGTCGGCGGGTGCAGCGCGAAGCACGGGAGTCGCGGGCGCCCGAACCAAAGAAAAAGCGCCGGGCGAAGCCCAGCGCTTAGTTCCTGTTCGCGACCGCGAGAAGAAGCACGTACTTGTTGCAGCTACTTCTTGTTGCGACGCTGGTGGCGTGTTTTGCGAAGCAGCTTGCGGTGCTTCTTCTTAGCCATGCGCTTGCGGCGCTTCTTGATGACGGAACCCATAAATCACCTGCCTGAACTGATACGTCCCGAAGGACGAAGACTTCGTCCCGAGGGACACGGACCCACCGGTCCGGTCAGAACCGCGGAAGACACAAAGAGTTACTTTACCCCACGCGGGAGTCGGGCGTTTCAATGGCCGCCTCGACGGCCGACTCCGGGATGCGGAACGAGCGTCCGAACCGGACAGCGGGCAGGTCACCGGAATGCACGAGACGGTAGACGGTCATGTTCGAGACGCGCATCATTTCCGCGACCTCGGCGACCGTCAGGAAGCGCACGCCGGACAGGTCAGCCATCGCGTTTGCCCCTTGCTCAAGATTGTGCAGCTCCACGCTGTGTGACTGGAGTGCTAAATCGTAAATATAGGGGCAGAAGTGACTGCGCGTCTAGCGCCCCGAGGAGGGGATGCCCGCGCGATTCGCTCAGCCAGCCGCGAGCTCCTTCGTCCGCGCCAGCGCCGCCGCCGTCGCGCGGTCGAACAGCGACTTCAGGTCCGCCGACTGCAGCACCTCGATGGCCCGTTCCGTCGTGCCCTTCGGACTCGTCACCCTACGGCGGAGTTCCCCCGGTGCGACTCCGCTTTCGACCAGGAGTTCGGCGGCGCCCTGGAACGTGCCGTTCACCATAGTGGCGGCTTCGTCGGCGCTGAATCCGAGTTCGATCGCGGTTCGCGTGAGTTCCTCGATGAAGTAAAAAACGTAGGCCGGACCCGAACCGCTGATCGTGCCGAGGGCGTCGATCTTGCTCTCCGGCACCTCGAGCACAGTGCCCACGGTCTCGAACAGGCTTCGGACGACGGCGAGCTCGTCGGCGTTGGAGCGAGTTCCCGCGGCGACGCCGGTGACCGCCTTCCCTACGACGGCGGGGGTGTTGGGCATGGCGCGGAGCACGGAGCCGGAAACGAGCGACTCCATGGTTGCGATGGTCACCCCGGCGGCCACGCTCACGACAATGGCGTCGGCGTCGAGGTCCTCCGCGATCTCACGGAGCAGTTCGGGCACCATGGCCGGCTTCACCCCGAGGAGCACGACGCGAGCGCCACGCACAGCCTCGCGGTTCGCATCCGGCGTCTCGGCGAGCGCGAACGACTCGACCTTCGCAGAACTGAGGGGACGCGCTTTCTCGACCGTGCGATTGGTGACACGGATGCGGCCGTCGACCGCGACGTCCGGTCCGGTGAGACCGGAGAGAATCGCGCCACCCATCGAGCCGGTACCGAGGATCGTGATTGGGGGAAGGCTAACCATGAGGCCCATCCTAGGATTGAGCAATGAGCACATCGGGTGGCAACCGGGCAATCGTCGCAGCGCTCCTCGCGAATCTCGGAATCGCGGTAGTCAAATTCATCGCGGCCTGGTTCTCGCTCTCCGGCTCCCTTCTCGCCGAGGCGGTGCACTCCCTCGCGGATACGGGCAACCAGTTCCTGCTGCTGGTCGGCGGGCGCAAGTCGCGAAAGGAGGCGAACGAGTCGCACCCGTTCGGCTACGGCCGCGAGCGATTCGTGTTCGCCTTCGTGGTCTCGATCATCCTGTTCTCCGTCGGCGGCGTCTTCTCGATCTGGGAGGGCATCCAGAAGATCCAGAACCCACACCAGCTCGAGAACGCGTGGTTGCCGTTCGTCGTGATCGTCGTCTCGATCGTCCTCGAGAGCTTCTCCTTCCGCACCGCGCTCAAGGAGTCGAAGAACGCACGCGGATCGGAGTCCGTGGTCGCGTTCATCCGGCACGCCAAGGCGCCGGAGCTGCCGATCGTGATTCTCGAGGACTTCGCGGCCCTGATCGGACTGACCCTCGCATTCCTCGGTGTGGGCCTCACGATCATCACCCGGCTCCCGATCTTCGATGCGATCGGCACCCTCTGCATCGGGGCACTCCTGGTTGCGGTCGCGATCGTGCTCGGCACTGAGACGAAGAGCCTGCTCGTTGGTGAGGGCGCGTCGCCGAAAGACCTGACCGCCATCCGTGACGCGATCAATGCGCACAAGGAGGTCGAGGCGCTCATTCACATCCGCACTCTCTACCTCGGCCCGGACGAATTGCTCGTCGGCGCCAAGGTCGCGTTCGCCGCGAAGACGAAGCTCGCGCAGGTCGCGACCGCGATCGACGCGGTCGAGGCATCCATTCGTGAGGCCGTGCCCGCTGCCCGGGTGATCTATCTCGAGCCGGATGTCTACCGCCCGGCTGCCGACGGATCGACCCTGACGGAGTCGATCGTCATCAAGTCCGCGGACTAGGCCGGGTTCGTCAGCGCGGGCAGGACTACGGCCACCGCCGTCGTGGCGAGCCGGCGTGCTCCCTCGACCGACGTCTTGCTGGCGTAGGCGGCAAGAAAGCCCTGGTGGAAAGCTGCCCCGACGAGGAGCTGCGCGGCGGCGACCGTATCGGCGTCGGCCCGGATGCGACCGGCGTCGCGCTCTGCGCCGAGATAGTTGGTCAGCATCCGCACCGGCCCGACGGGACCCCAGCCGCCGTGGCGTTCGATCCCCTCCCGATGCTGTGCGAGCAGATCCGGCGTGCTGAAAATCGAGACCGACATCGGGAACAGTTCCGCGTAGTAGTCCATGAGCTGCTCGACGATGTCCGCCAGATTCTCCGCAAGGTCTCCCCAGCCGGGGGCGGCGAGCCGCGGATGGACAAGTGGCAGGCGTTCCTTGAGCAGGAGCAGGAAGAGCTCCTGCTTGTCGGCGAAATGCTTATACAGCATCGCTTCGGAGTAGCCGGCCTCGGCGGCGATGGCTTTAGTGGTGGTGTTCGCGACGCCCTTCTCCCGCATCACTACGGCGGCCGCATCGAGGATGCGTTCGCGCGCTGGCTTGACTCCGGTCCGTGTCGGCATGTTTACTATTCTAGTTAGTAAGTGTTTACTAACCAACCACCACACAGGGAGTGTCATGCGCATCGCCGTTCTGGGAGCATCCGGTCGTACCGGTCGAGTGGCGGTCGCGCGCGCCCTCGCGGCGGGTCACGATGTTCGAGCTGTCGTTCGATCGGCCGATCGCGCGCCCGCCGGGAGCACCCCGGCCCTGGCCGACGCACTGGATATCCCCGCCCTCACCGAGGCCTTCCTCGGCATGGATGCCGTGATCTCCTGCCTCGGCCACGTGAAAGGGCAGGGAGACGGCACCCTCCTGGCATCGTCCTCCCGAGCGACTCTCGAGGCGATGGCTGGCAGCGGCGTCGACCGGTTCGTCGTCGTATCGGCGAGCGGTGCCTTCGTCGGAGGGGACGACCCGCTCACGCGGTTCATCGCGAAGCCGATCCTCAATCGGATTCTTCGAGAGAACATGGATGACACCCGGGCCATGGAAGCGGTTCTGCGCGCCAGTGGTGTCGACTGGACCGCGCTGCGCCCGTCACAACTCGTCGACAAGCCGGGCAAGGCGAACTACCGAAGACGCATCGAACTCAGCCTGCCGTGGGGATTCCAGACCTCGTACAACACGGTGGCGCGCGCTGCTCTCGACGCTCTCGAAAAGCCCGACTGGGTGGGGCACGCTGTCTCCGTCGCGGACTAGCGCCGCGACTCGAAGAAGTCGAGGAGGAGCGCGGAGCACGCCTCGGCTTCCACTCCGGCGAACACCTCGACGGTGTGGTTCAGCCGGCGGTCACGAAGCAGGTCGTAGACACTGCCGACGGCACCCGCCTTGTCATCCCACGCTCCGAAGACCACCCGCGGGATACGCGCTGCCAGGATCGCCCCGGCACACATCACACACGGCTCGAGGGTGACCACCAGAGTCGTGTCGGTCAGGTGCCAGTCCCCCGTCGCCGCGGCTGCCGCGCGAATTGCGAGAACCTCGGCGTGCGCGGTCGGATCCTGCAGCTTCTCCCGCTCATTGCGCCCGGAGGCGATCCGACGGCCCGACGAGTCGAAGAGCAGCGCGGCGACCGGAACGTCACCCGTCTCGAGTGCCGCATGCGCCTCGGCGATCGCCTCGCGCATCCAAATTCCGTGGGAATCCACCGTTCTCCGTTCGCTAGATTGAGCCTATGCGTGTTGCCGTAGCCGACCATCCCCTGATCACCCACAAGCTCACGGTGCTCCGTGACAAGACGACGCCGTCGCCGACGTTTCGCGCGCTTGCCGAAGAGCTGGTGACCCTGCTTGCCTACGAGGCGACCCGCAACGTGCGAGTGCAGGACGTCACGGTGATGACTCCCGTCGGCGAGGCGAAGGGTCTGGCGCTGAGCGAGCCGCGGCCGCTCGTCGTCCCGATCCTTCGGGCGGGCCTCGGGATGCTCGAAGGCATGGTCAAGCTGGTACCCACCGCCGAGGTCGGCTTCCTCGGGATGGTTCGGAATGAGGAGACGCTGCAGCCCGACATCTACGCGGAGCGGCTCCCGGATGACCTGTCCAATCGCCAGTGCTTCGTGCTCGACCCCATGCTCGCCACCGGCGGCTCGCTCATCGCTGCCATCAACTACCTCTTCGATCGCGGTGCGGTCGATGTCACGTGCATTTGCCTTATCGCGGCTCCCGAGGGCCTGGCCGCCGTCGAGGCCGCGACGCTCGGACGCGAGGTGACCATCGTCGTCGGCGCGAAGGACGAGAAACTCAACGAGGTCGGCTACATCGTGCCGGGGCTCGGCGACGCGGGCGATCGCCTCTATGGAACTGTCTAATTGACATTTCGTGCGTGAGTGCAAGATACTTGGCTCCCATGACTGTCAACGCGCATGCCCTGACCTCCCTTGAGGCTCGTGGGACTGCCGGCATGATGCTGATAAACAGCACGACGCCGAGCAGCGCTGACATGTGTTGTCGAATGTGTGCCTAATCGGCTGACGACCGCCGAGACCGGATGAGCGATTCGAGATGACCAAACCCTCGGATCAGAACTCGTCCGGACTCCAGGATGCCGCACCGCCCTCTGCGGACGCATCCACACATCTCTCGAACGACACTCTTGGGGAAGGACCACCCAGCGTGGCTGACCTCCCCGGCACCGAAGGACTTGATCCCATGTCTCTTGCAACCCTTGACGTCCCCTCCAATCGCCTCACGACCGGAACTGTTCCGGGCGGTAACCCCGAAACCTCGCCGCGCTTGCGCGCTGTGCCGAACGGCACAGAGGCCCGCGGCTTTGTGCTCTACGTCGGCCTCGGCGAATCCAAGGCCACCGCGGCGGGCACCGACCTCGGCACTATCGTCGAGCAGCTGAAGCAACTCGCCGCCCAGCTCGCGCCCACGGCCGAGACCTATGCCGCCGTCGCTCTCGCGCCGCGCGGTGCTGGCGGACGGGACGTGGACGTGGTGCGCCTTGCGCTCCAGGATCCTGCTGCGCTCGCTAAGCACCGTCACGCCGAAGAGCCGCCGGAGAAGACTCACCTCGGCGTCGTCGTCGATGTCTCGCGTAAACGCCTGGTACTGGACGGCGAGACCGCCGCCCTCACCTACAAGGAGTTCGAACTCCTTCAGTACCTGGTGCTGCGCGAAGGTCGCACCATCGAGCGGGCCGAGCTCATCAGCTCGCTGTGGGCGGACGGCGACGATGACGACATCCCGAACGAGCGCACCATCGACGTGCACGTTCGCCGACTGCGCGCGAAACTGGGCGCCTACGAGGACATCGTGCGCACCGTGCGGGGTGTCGGCTATCGCTTCGACCACCACGCGGACGTGTCGGTGCGGCACGCCTCGACGCCGAGTCCGGACTTCTTCTAGTCTGGGTCAGCGATCGAACCAGCGATCCGGTCAGAAGGGCGATTCCCGTGGCAGGACAGTACGACCTCTCTCTCGCAGGCGACCGGCAGGCCGCGAAGGATCTCGTCACTCGCGTGCTCGGCGAGCAGGGTTTCACACTCGAGACGAACCCGAATGGCAGCCTGACCGCGAAGCGCGGGAGCGCGGGAATGACAGTGCTTCTCGGGGGACTGGCCGGCAAGAACCTGCAGATGACCTTCTTCGTCGAGTTTCTGGACGGCTCCGACGGAAACCTCGTCGCGCGGCTATCCCGCAACACCGCTGCCGGTGCGCTCAAGGGTGGCGCGATCGGCGCAGGCAAGACGAACAACGCATTCGTCGATCTCGTAAACGCGATCGCGGCTGCCGCACAGGCCGCGGGTGTCTTCGTCACCAGCGCCGCCGCGTAACTCGTCACCTCTCGAATGGCGATCGCTGTCGCGGACATCTTCCTCGACGAACCACTGGTTCGTCGACTGCTTCGCGAGCAACATCCGGATCTGGCCGAGCGGGAGTTGCGACTGGTCGCGAACGGGTGGGACAACGACCTCTACCGGCTCGGCGACGAACTCGTCGTGCGATTGCCGCGACGCAAGGTAGCGGTTCCGCTCATCGAGAGCGAGCAGCGCTGGCTCCCCCAGATCGCGCGGAGAGTCTCGGTCGCAATCCCCACTCCGTTTCGAGTCGGGCGCCCGAGCGACGAGTTTCCGTGGCCGTGGACGATCACGCCGTGGTTCGACGGCACGATCGCCTCGGAGCTCCCATTCCCCGAACACGGTTCCCTGGCCAGGGACCTCGCGGCGTTCGTCTCGGAACTCCACACTCCCGCGCCCGCCGACGCTCCGACCAATCCGTTCCGTGGGGTCCCGCTCGCCGAGCGCGCGGTCGCCTACCGCGATCGGCTCGCGTCCGGCAGGGTGCCCCGCGGCGCCGAACTCGAGGCGGTCTGGCAGTCGGCGTTGCAAGCGAAACCGTGGACCGGTGCGCCGCTCTGGCTGCACGGTGACCTGCACCCCGCGAATATCCTGGCTCGCGACGGACGCCTCGCGGCCGTTCTCGACTTCGGCGACCTGACCTCGGGCGACCCGGCGAGCGATCTCGCAACCGCGTGGCTGACCTTCGACGCCGACGGCCGAGCGCAGTTCCGCGAGGCGCTCGACTACGACGACGACACCTGGGAGCGAGCGCGAGGCTGGACGATCGTTCTCGCCGGCGCGTTCCTCGCTAACTCCGCGGACAGTCCGGCCATGCTCGCGATCGGCCTCCACGGCATCGAACAGGTGCTCGCCGAAACCTGAGCAGTCCTGGAACATGAACGGCAAATGGCGTCATAGAGAATTCGCAGAAAAATAACGTTTAGGTAACTAGCGCTCGTTACCAGACCGTTATATATTCATTTCAGCGGAAGTTGTTTGCTGTGGCAACAACCGCGGAATGTGATTGCAGGACACTCTTGGTGCAAGGGAGAGGGTCGGTTTCTAGCCTCTGAAACCGGCCCTCAATCCTGTCTCTGCACTCTTTTGCGCCGCCGCCCCTGCGGCGCAAGTCGCCCTCTTTTGCGCCGCCGCCCCTGCGGCGCAGGTGGCTCACCGGACGATGCTTGTCCGTCACGCTCAATAGAGTTATGGCGTGAGCGAACACAGTAGCGCAGCGGTAAGCGCGTGGGAGGCACTCTTTCGTGCCCAGGTGGCCGTGTTGCGCGAACTCGGACGAGAATTTCCAAGCGGCGACATCTCATTCAACGAGTACGACGTTCTCTTCAACCTCACACGCCAGGACGGGCAACGACTCCGCGTACGCGACCTCAGTCGCCACCTGCTTCTGACCCAGCCGTCGGTGAGCCGAATGGTCGACCGGCTGGTCGCGAAAGGGCTCGTGCGCAAAGAAAGCGCGCCGGGTGATGGACGCGGAACGTTCGTGTGCCTGACAGAGGACGGTTACTCGCTCTATCGTCGGGTCGCCGTCGTCCACGCCAGGTCGATCGAACGGCACCTGGGTGGCGCGCTCAGTGCAGAAGACCTGAAGATTCTCCAGAGACTCACCGAACAGATCAGTCACAGCGTCGGCAAAGCCACCAACTAGTCGAGGCTCTGCGCCCAGCGGCGCCGGGATCCGAACAGGGCGACGCACGTCCTCGGCAGCGACGACAGCGACACCAGGACATCCTGCAGCGAGCGCGGGCGGCCCGACTTGCTCGCGTACATCAGCTTGCGGCCATCAGCCCCCAGCTCCAGCAGGGCGAGCGATCGGCGCATCTGGTCGGTCGGGTCGGCGATCTGCAGTCGCCATTGGGCGTAGCCGACGGAGGGGAGCGAAAATTCGCACGGCTGTTCGCCGAGCGCGAGGATGAGACGGTTCATCTCCGCGCACCCGCCCATGAGTCGGATGGCGTCGACGGCGATCCGTCGTTCGCGCTCATCCAGCACGCGACTGAACTGGTCCACGAAATACTCGAAGTTGCTGCGCGCGCGCGACGCCCTGCCGTCGAGTCCGTCGTGGCTGGCAAGGATCGCGGAGTTGACGCGACCGAGAGCCCGCACGGTGTGCCCGCGAAGCGGTACCTCCTTGTGGCGCTCCCAAATGAAGTCGAAGGTCGCCTCCGGATCCGCGAAGAATCCGGGGATGACCGGATACACGGTTAGGCCGGCGAGTTCGTCCGGGTGCCGCAGCATGATGCGGGCGGGTGGCAGGATTCGGAGGCGACGCGCCGGCCTGACCTCGTACCATCCGGCCGCGAACAGCGCCGTGCGCATGTGCCGGAAAGATGCCGGATCGACGAGGATTGCCGCGTTGGTCGCGACATGCGGCGTGAGCAGGCCGTTCGAGATGAGAACCGGACCGCCGCCCAGCATGGCGCGAATGTGCAGGTCCTGGCACAGCTCGATCACATTGATCGCGATGAGATCTTTGCTCTCGCGGATCAGTGCGTCTCGCACTTTCGATGGTGTGGAATCAGAGGTGGTCATGATCTCTCCACCTGCAAGCGTAATTGCCGTGGACGCGCGCGACGACGAAACCGTGCCCCCCGATCAGGCGGGTGGGCGGCCTCCGACCACGCCCACCGCCCGTGCTGCGAGTGTCGCGCCCGCCTCCGCCGCGGAATGCGCATCGTGCGAGACGATCCAGTCCGCGAGGAATCCGGCGCAGAAAGCATCTCCGGCACCGGTCGGGTCGACGGTCTTCGCGGGCGTCACTTCCACGCGCACCGTCTCGCCCTTGCTGGCCACGATGATGCCGGCCACGCCGAGCGTAAGCGCCACGAGTGGGAAGCTCCTCGCGAGCTTCTGGGCGATCGCCGTCGGATCGTCGAGACCGGTGAGCGCACGGCCCTCGTCGATACTCGGAAAGAGCAGGTCGATGCCGGAGATGGCGCTCAGAAATCGCTTCGCGCCGAAGTCGGCCAGGAACCCGGCGGAGGCCGCGTCCACCGACACGTGAACACCCCGTGATTTCGCCCGCTTGATCAATCGTGTGAAGCCGGTCGTGTCCGTCCTGCCGAAGAGGCCGTAGCCCGTGAAGTGCAAGGCGGCGGCGCCATCCAGAATCGCGTCGGAGACGGAATCCGGGTCGAGCGATGCGTTCGCACCGCGCTCGGTCAGCATGCTGCGGGTGTCGCCGTCGACGAGGATGACGATGGTCCCGGTGGGCAGGGTGTGGTCGCCCGCCAGCATGGCGCGCACGCCCGCCTCGCGGAGAACTCGGGTGTGACGTTCCAGATCGAGTACCCCTACGCGCCCGACGAAGTCGACCGCGACGCCCGTCGTCGCCAGCCAGGTCGCCGTATTGGCGGCCGATCCGCCACCACGCCGCACGATGGCGGCCGGAGTGTCGGTGTCCGGTCGAATTGCTCCCCTGGGCGTCGCGATGACGTCATCGATCACATCCCCGAAGACGACGACCCGGGGTCGACCGTCCACCCCCCGATCATCACCCATTCAGCCGCGACCATTCCGTCGCAATCATCCCCGCCACGCGCACATTATTGCGCGCCAGGTCCAGGTTCACTTCGAGACTGCGTCCCTCGGAGGCCTTCACGATATAGCTCAGCAGGAACGGGGTGACCGCCTTGCCGTGCACACCGGCCTCGTCGGCGGCCGCGAGCGCCTCTTCGAGTACGCGGTCGTGCTCCGCGGGGTCCCACTGCTGCTCGCGGGGAACCGCGTTTGCGACCACGATGCCCTGGCCGGAGCCCAGTTCATCCTGCGCACGCATGATCGCCGCCACCTCTGCGGCGGTGTCGACCGACCAGTCGAGCACCTGCGCCGACTCGGTCAGCCAGAAGCTGGGAAAGATCTTGGTGCCGAAACCGATCACGGGGACGCTGAGCGACTCGAGCCGCTCGAGGGTCGCGGCAATATCGAGCACCGACTTCACTCCGGCGCTCACGACGGTGATCGGGGTCACCGCGAGTGTCGCAAGGTCGGCCGACTCGTCGAACGTGCTGGATGCGCCGCGATGAACGCCGCCGAGTCCTCCGGTAGCGAAGACCCGGACGCCGGCCATCGCGGCGAGGTGTGCGGTAGCAGCGACAGTCGTCGCGCCACTCGCTCCACGCGCCGCGAGAATCGGTAGGTCACGAACGCTCGCCTTGGCGAGGTCTTCCTCGGCGATGCGTCGAACGCCCTCCGCGTCGAGCCCGATCTGCGGCACACCATCGAGCACGGCGACCGTGGCGGCGGTGACTCCCGCTTCGGCGAGGATTCGCTCGAACTCGAGCGCCGCCTCGTGATTTCGGGGACGCGGCAGTCCGTGGCTGATGATCGTGGATTCGAGGGCGACGACGGGGCGGTGGTCCGCGAGAGCGGCTGCAACCGCGTCGGAGACATGCAGGTGTGTACTCATACTTCGCCTAACTTACCCGCCGGAAACCGGGGTTCGGACCGTCCACGCGAGGGGCGGAAAAGTAACACCGCGGCGCCGCTGGTTCACGCGGCATTTTCCCAGCCTTCTTTTTCGGCCAGCCGACATCCGCGCCAGTACTGGGATCGGGGCCCCGGAACAAAATCCATTGGCCACGGATTACCCCGCTTTGGGGGACACGCACCAAACCCGTTCCCGTGGCTCTCCGGACCTCCAGTGCAACCCGAAGTTCGGGAAGCGAAAACGCATTGAGGAGTTCATCTCATGAACAAGTTCAGTAAAAAGTCCGCATTCGGAATCGCCACCGTTGGGGCCGCCGCAGCACTGGTTGCCGGCTTCGCCGCTCCGGCGATGGCATCGACTACGCATGCCGTTCACGACAGCTCGTACTCGAGCAAATCGAAGAGCACAACGGAGAGCACGAACAAGGACATGACTTCGGCCTCCGCCTGGGCTGACGCTCTCCGCAACGTCAGCACCGGCATCGGCACGGGCACCGCGTCCAACTGGTCGCCCGTCGTCGTGTCGCCGTCGCTCAACGCGCCGATCTCTGCCGGTGACATCGGATCCGGCAACGCGCTGCTCTCGGGCAACGAGGTGCCGGTGCTCTCCGGTAACGATGTTCAGGCGCCGCTGCTCTCGGGCAACGACACCGCCATCGGGAACAACGACGGCAACGTCAGCAATGTTGGCAACGGCGACCTCACGGGCGGCATCAACACGAGCGTCAACAACCTCGTGAACAGCCTCACCAAGGATGTCGGCAACAACTCGTCCTCGACCAGCTCGACGGGCATCGTCGACTCGATCCTCGGCGGCCGCTAACCACAGACCCGAGCGGATCCGCGTCCTTCCCAGTGGCGCGGGTCCGCTCGTCTATTTAAGGAGTCGCGACAGGACACGGTCGGCGAGCGGCTTGCCGCCCGTCTGGCAGGTGGGGCAGTACTGGAAGGTCGAGTCGGCAAAGATCACCTGGCGCACGGTGTCCCCGCAGACCGGGCATGGCAGCCCGTTGCGGCCGTGCACCTGAAGGTTCGACTTCTTCTCGGCCTTCAGCTCCGACGCCGCCAGGCCGTCCGCCCGGGCGATTGCATCGCGAAGGGTGGTCTGCATCGCCTCGTAGAGCGTCGCGATGTCCTCGGCGGGCATCGCGGCTGGCTTGTACGGGGACATCCGTGCGGCGTGCAGGATCTCATCCGAGTAGGCGTTGCCGATGCCCGCGATGATCGACTGGTTGCGAAGCACGCCCTTGATCTGGGATCGGCCGGCGCGATTCAGGATGGCGGCGAAGGCGGCCTCGGTGAAGGACGGCTCCAGCGGCTCCGGTCCGAGTTTTGCGATGCCCGGGATCTGCGACGGATCCCGCACCAGGTAGATCGCCAGGCTCTTCTTGGTGCCGTACTCGGTCACGTCGAAGCCCGATCCGTCATCCAGGATCAGCCGCGCCGTCAGCGGGCCGCGCCCCAGGGCTTTGGATGGCTGCGGTGCACTGTCTCGCCAGCGGATCCAGCCCGCCCGAGCCAGGTGCAGCACGAGGTGCAGATCGTCTCCGACTCCGAAGTCGAGGAACTTGCCGTGCCGGTATGCGCTGGTGAACTTCTCTCCCACCAGTGCATCCACCGATACCTCGAACGTCTTCAGCGCAGAGAACGACAGGATGTCGAGTCGCTTGATCTCCCGGCCGATGAGGCGCGCGCCAAGATCCGCCACGAGGGCGGTCACTTCGGGGAGCTCAGGCACTCTTCCAGTATCCCGCGAGCCTCGGATGCCCGTGGGGGTTGTTCGCGCTCAGCGACGCCGCAATGGCCGCGTCGCCGGTGCGGAATACGGTGGTCGCGTGGGCATCCGGAACATCTCGCAGCGTGAGGCGCGACAGATTGCGGTTCGCGCTGCCCTGCTGGATGCGTCGAGGCCGGATGACATCCTCGAGCTGGTCCGCGGAATCACGATGCTCAGAGTCGAGCTGACCCCGACCGTCGCTCCGTCGGCCGACCACATCGCCTGGTCGAGGCTCGGAGCGGCCTACCGACTCGGCGAGGCCGATCGCGCCCTGGCGCTCGGGCCGCTGTTCGAACGGGACTGGATGCTCCGTCCGATGTCCGACCTGGGGCTCTACGTCGCGAGCGCTCGTACCTGGCCCGATCGCGCGAACACCCGCGGCTGGATGGACGCGAACGCGGACTTCGCGAACGGAATACTGGACCGCATCGCGGACCTCGGCCCCCTCACGTCCCGGGACATCCCCGACGAGGCATTCGTGCCGTGGCCGTCGACCGGGTGGAGCAACAACCGCAATGTGACCAAGATGCTCGAGTGCCTCCACATGGTCGGCGAGCTCGCCGTGGTCGGCCGCGCCGGACGACTTCGCATCTGGGACCTGGCCGGTCGGGTGTATCCGCCGACCGCCGAGGTGCCGCTTGACGAGGCGCGGCGGATTCGAAGCGAGCGACTCCTCGGTGCGTGCGGAATCATGCGCGACAGCCGCGCGGTGTCCCCGATCGAGGTGCACGGGCTGGCCGAAGTCGGGCAGGCTGTCACGATCGACGGCGTCCGCGGCCGATGGCGGGTGGACCCGGATCAGCTGGGCCGGTCCTTCGATGGGCGCACGGCAATCCTGTCGCCGTTCGACCGGCTGATGACCGACCCGCAGCGGATCGCGCGGCTGTTCGAGTTCGACTACACCCTCGAGATGTACAAGCCGTCGGCGAGTCGGGTCTGGGGGCAGTTCGCGCTTCCGATTCTGCATGGCGACCGGCTGGTCGGAAAAGTGGATGCGCGCAGCGACTATGACACCGGGCGGTTCGTGGTGCACCGGGTTCACGAGGATGAGTCGTTCGCGCCGTCTGTCCGCGACGCCGTCGACGAGGAACTCGACTCCTTCGCCTCCTGGCTGCGCCTGTCGCTTCACCGCGCGTAACGTCGAGGGTGTGACCGACTCAATCGCCCTCGTCCGTCGTTTCTACGCCGCGTATCAGGAGCAGGACGTCGATGCGGCCCGCGCGATCCTCTCCGACCGGCTGTCCTTCACGTCGCCCCAGGACGACCACATCGACAAGGTCGCGTACCTTGAGCGCTGTTTCCCGACCGCCGAGCGATTCGTCTCGACCGAGATCCTCGACCCGGTCGAGGTGACGCCGGGGCTGGTTCTCTGGCGCTACCGGTATGAACTGGAGGACGGCGGCCGCTTCAGCAACGTCGAGGAGATCACAGTCGGGGACGACCGGATCGTGGACATCCGCGTTTACTTCGGAGGCCCTCTCGATTAGGCGGGGACGTCCGCCGCTCGCGCCCGTGCAACATCGCGGCCCCGAGGCGAATCCGGGAACCGATCGAAGAGGTCACGCACCTGTGCCGCCGGGAGGTTAGCGCCGAAGAGTTCGCTGCCGGGCTCGAGCCGAATCCCGTCGCCCAGCGGGCCGCCGATCACGGCGTCGAACCCGAGCGAATCGACGATAGCCGCCGCGATGCGCAGGTCGCCCGCGTCGTTTCCGACGATGGCAATGGCCTTTCGGTCGGGGTCGCCAGTAGGGCGCCCGCCCTCGTCGAGGTCGTGATAGCCCATGTGGTTGAAGGCCTTCACGACTCGCGATCCGGGCAGGAACTCTTGCACGAGCTCGCTCGTCGACGTGCGCAGGTCGGTGAGATCCGCGCGAATCCCGTCGATCTCCCACCAGTAGTTGGTGGCGTCCAGGACGAGCTTGCCGCGCAGGGCTTCGACCGGGAGCGTGCGGTACTTGCCGAGCGGGAGGGCGAGGATCATCACGTCGCTCTTCGCGGCTGCCTCGACACCGGTCACCGCGATCGATCCGGGGGCGAGCACCTCGGCGGTGAGTGCGATTCGCTGCGGGTCTCCGGATCCCGCGATGAGCACCCGGTAACCGGCCGCGATCGCGAGGCGCGCCAGCACGGTACCGACCTTGCCGGCGCCGAGTATTCCGATCGTGTTTACGGTGTCAGGCATCGACGGGTTCACGCTCCAATAGTTCCAGAACGCGCGGGCGCACCTCGTTACCGAGGAGTTCGATCGTCTGCCGGCGGGACTCCACGGGCAACTCGTTGATGTCGTACTTCAGGTCGAACCGGCTCAGGTGCAACGCGCGGGCCACGCCGGCGATCTTCTGCGCGACGGTTTCCGGCGAGCCGACGAACAGTGCGCCCGTGGCGAGCTCCGCGTCATAGCGCTGGCGAGTGGGCGCGTAGAAACCCCGCTCCCGGCCGAGTCGTTCGACGACCGGCATCCAGCACTTCCACCAGGTATCCGCCGCCTCCTCATCCGTCTTCGCGATCAGACCGAGCGAGTGCTGGCCGACCGGCTGGACCGGCTGGCCGAACTGTTCGAGCGCGCGGAAATACAGGTCGACGTGCCCCGCGAAACGTTCTGGCTGGCCACCGATGATGGCGAGCATGAGCGGAAGGCCATAGCGCGCCGCCCGGATTACGGAGTTCGGGCTCCCGCCCACACCGATCCACGTGGGGATGCCTCCGGCCTGCATCCGCGGGTGCAGGGTCTCGTTCACGAGCGGCGCGCGCACGGTGCCCGACCAGGTGACGGATTCCTCGCGCTGCAGTCTCATGAACAGCTCGAGCTTCTCCTCGAACAATTCCTCGTAGTCAGCCAGGTCGTAGCCGAACAGCGGAAACGATTCGGTCGCCGACGCCCGCCCGAGCACGAGTTGCGCGCGGCCGTTCGACACCGCATCGACGGTCGAGAACTCGTTGTAGACCCGCACCGGATCGTTCGTGCTGAGGACCGTGACCGACGTGCCGAGTTTGATCCGTTCGGTGGCCGTGGCGATGGCGGCCAGCAGGACCGGTGTCGCCGAGTCGACGAATCCCTCGCGATAGTGCTCGCCGACGCTGAAGACGTCGAGACCGACGGATTCGGCCAGTCTCGCCTCGTCGACCAGCAGTCGAAGCGTCTCCGCGTCGCTGAGGAGTTGGCCGCTCTGGGTTGGCACATCGCCGAACGAGTTGAGTCCGAGTTCGAATGTTCCGGATGTCACTGGGTGCTCCTTATTAAATTGACATGTCAATTATGCGTCGGTATGATTGACATGTCAATTTGATGGAGTTCGGAAATGAACGCAGCGCACAGTCCTCGCACCGCCCGCCGCTCGCCGACGGCCGCAGAGCTTTCGGCGTGGCGAACCTTCATCGAAACCTCCGAGCGAATGCGCTCCGCTATCGGCTCACGCCTCCAGGCCGACTCCAGCCTCTCGACTGGTGACTACGCGGTTCTGCTCAGCCTCTCCGAGGCACCGGGACAGCGTGTCCGATCGTCGGAGCTGGCCTGCGCGGTCGGCTGGGAGCGCAGCCGCCTCTCCCACCACCTCGGTCGGATGGAGCAGCGCGGACTCATCCGCCGCGAGGAGTGCGCAACCGACAGTCGCGGCGCCGAGGCCTGCCTGACGGCGACCGGCGCCCAGGCGTTTCGGGCGGCATCCGCTCCGCATCTGCACGCGATCAACGAACTGTTCGTGAACGCGCTGACCGGCGAACAGCTGGCTCAGATCGCCGCGATCGGCGAGGCGCTCGCTGCCCACCTCGACGAAGCGGTTGCCTAGCGCACCCGGTTCCCGGTGATCCAGACGCCCCGGATGGCGCGGGTTGCGGAGATGTCGCTGGTGGGATCGCCGTCGACCAGAATCAGGTCGGCCCGAAGACCAGCCGCGATGCGCCCTCGATCGTGCAGGGCGAAGGAGTCGGCGACCAGTTCGGTTGCGCTGCGCAGCGCCTCCGCGGGAGTGAGCCCGGCACCCACCAGCAGCTCCAGCTCGCCGTGCAGGGACTCGCCGAGCTTCGGGCTGAACGGGACAAAGGGCGCGTTGTTTGCGTCCGTGCCGGCGAGGATCGGCACTCCGGCTTCCCGCATTGCCCGGACCGAGGCCTGCGCGACATGGATGCCCGGACCGGGACCACCGGTCGGCATCCCGAACTTGGCTCCGATGCCCTCCATCATCGAGAGCGTCGGGATGATCGCGATTCCCTTATCGACCATGGTCGCGATCTGCCCAGCCGTCACCGGGCTTCGAAGCGGAACGTGGGTCAGGAAGTCGACGCCCGCGTCGATCCCGAGCTGCACCGCGGCATCTGATGACGCATGCGCGATCGTGAGGAATCCGGCGGCGTGGGCGGCGGTCACAATCGCCGCGATCGTGTCTGCACCGAGCGCAGCGTCGCCCTTGTCAGCGGGGTCCTCGATGATGATCTTCACGAAGTCGCAGCCCTCGGCCACTCGATCGGCGATGAACGCCTCCGCGTCGTCCGGACCGAACAGCACGGTCGACGGCGCGAACGTGTTCATCGTCGTCTGCAGGCCGCCGGGACCGGATGCGGGGCTCAGCGCGCTGCGGATGTCCGTCAATCCGGCGACGTTGCGCATGCTGTCGACGAGCGATCGCGGATTGGTCCCCATGTCGAGACCCGTGGTCACGCCCCAGGTGGCGAAGGCGGTGAGGTTGTCAGGCGAATCGAGATGGACGTGCGCGTCGATAAACCCGGGGAGCAGCGTTCCGCCGGCTCCATCGATGACGTTCCCGCTGGAGAGTTCGGAGCTGATCAGGCCGTCAGCGACGACGACCATGCGCGGCTCACTCAGTCCGGCCCCGTCGAAGACTCGAACATTCGTGATCGCGAACGGCTCCTGCTGGGTCGTGTCGGTCATCGGGCTACCTCCGCCTCGTATGCGGCGCGCACTTTCGGCACCAGGTCGAGCGCCGCGGCCCGGTCCAGTCGTTCCTTGCGAAGGCCCACCATAAACCCGCCACGCGACTCTGCGGGCACGTCATCACCTCGCGCCATGACGAGGCAGTGGAAGTGAGGATACGACTCCCCGAAGTTCACGATGTACGTTGCGCGGGCGCCCAGGGCAAGACCGACGGCCTCGACGGTGTCCCTCGCGTGACGGCCAAACGACTCGAGCTCGGCATCGTCGAGCTCCAGCCAGCCGAGCGCGTGCCGCCGAGCGCGCAGGAAGTACCAGCCCGGAACCTCGTACCCCTCGACGACCTCGCACGCCCACTGCTCGTCGCGGAAGACGATCGCGCTCTCATCCGCGTTCTCCGTCGCACAGATCAGGCAGTGTTCGACATCCGTGATGCTGTCGTCCGGGTAGCGCCGGGAAGGGCCGCCGTCGCTCACGCGTTCACCGACTGCAGCACCCCGGAGAGCTCGGAGACGTAGTCCTCGATCGTTCGCGGGGCGCGGCCCGTAACCTTCTCGACCGTGTCGGTCACGAACTCGGATGCGCCGTCCCGGAACAGCTGGTACATCTCCTCGAAGTGGTCGGCCTCCCAGTCCTCGAGACCGCGCGCCACAAGTGATGCCCGGACGTCTGCGGGCGTGACCTCGACCGTCGGAGTCTCGACTCCACGGATCGACGAGACCAGCTCTGCGACGTCCGCATACCGAACGGAGCGCGGACCGGTGAGCACGAGCGTCTGCCCGTCCCACTCGGTGCTGGTGAGAACGCGGGCACTGACCGCTCCGACATCCCGGGCGTCGATCAGGCTGATGCCGTGCTCGGCGAGCGCGTTCGGGATCTTCCCGGTCGCGTTCAGCGCACCCATCATGATCTGGCCGACGAGTACCTGCATGAACGAATTGGGGCGAAGAATCGCGAAGGGCTGGCCGCTGGCCTTCAGTACCTCTTCGATTTCCCAGTGCTGACGGCAGGCGTGTGGGCCATCCGGATGGATGGCCGAGTCGGTGCCGGACAGCTTGACGATTCGAGTGCCCGTGCGGCGAGCGGCACGAATAACTCGCAACTGCAGGTCGGCCATGGTGTACGCGTGTGGTGTCAGCAGGAACACCGAATCGACAGCGTCCAGCGCGGCGACGATCGTCTTCTCGTCGCCGAAGGCGCCCTCGATGATCTCGACTCCGGATGGGAGGACCGATTGCGCCTTCGCGGAATCGCGGCTGATGACACGGGTCGGAGTTCCCGACTGTGCCAGCTCTGCTACGACGTACTTGCCGACGTTTCCCGTGGCGCCAAGGACCAGTACCGACATCATTGTCTCCCAAATCGCGATATTCGATATGTTATATCGCTCATCGTGACACAGGGAAACCGCGGAGACAACAGACCGTCGCGGCCCCCGCTACTCCGAGTGCTTCAGCGACTCGACGTATTGGATGTGACGGCGAACCTCATCCTCGTTGGTCGTGAGGTGGTGCGTCAGCGAGTCCTGCATCCGCTTCGCATCCCGCTCCCGCACCGCTTCGAGAAGCGCCAGATGCCGGTCGTACCGACGTGCACGCTCCTCATCCGTGATGCGGGTCGAGTCGAACACAAGATGGGTATAGCGCTCGGCCGCCGTCCACAGCGTCTCGAGGATCCGCCTGTCCCACTCGCTCGCAGCGGGCGCGATCAGTGCCTCGTGAAAATCGTGGTGTGCGCCCCACGCGCTCTCCGGGTCGAAACCGCGGCTCGCCTCGAGCAGTGCCGTGAGCCGCTCGATGTCCGCGTCCGTGTGCAGCGGGACCGCGTCGGCCGCGAGCTGCGGTTCGATGCGCAGGCGAAGGGAGTAGATCGCCTCGAGATCCTGAGTGGTCAGCGATGCGACCTCCGCACTGCGCGCCTGCTTGAGCAGGATGAGTCCCTGGCTCTCCAGACGACGCAGTGCCTCGCGGATCGGGATGTGGCTGACACCGAGCTGGGTCGCGAGCTCCCGAATGGAGAACTGCTCGCCCGCAGGCAGGGCGCCGGTGAGGATGGCGCGGCGAATCTCCGCCGTGACCAGATCCACTGCCGAACTGTTCTGACCGGCTACCGATCGCACCGTCGGTTGAATCGTCATCACTGTCGCTTTCCGGTATTCGAGACTCCAGCCATAATCCCACGGCCGGGGAGGTCTGTTGGTGCGCGCCGCATCCTCTGGCTAGGATATAGCGTATATATGTTTGCGCGGCTGGCCCGCGAGATTCCTGCGCAAAACGCGCGGCGGCACCCGGAAGAGGTCAATGATGACAACGGCAACAGGATTGCACGCGTGACGGGGAAGCCAATGGAGAGCACTGTTCCCGTCGTCATCATCGGCGGCGGCCCGGTCGGGCTCGCTCTGGCGAGGGAACTGGACTTCCACGGAGTCGACAGCGTGGTCATCGAGCCGCGCGAGACGGTGTCGCACTCGAGGCCGCGGGCGAAAACAACGAGCGCGCGAACGATGGAACTGTTCCGTCGCTGGGACCTTGCGAAGGGGCTCCGGGAACGCGCACCCTTGGCGGTGGAGTGGTCATCCGACATCGTGTTCTGCACCGCCGTGACCGGACGCGAGATTTCCCGCTTCACCGGAACCCTCGGTCTCGACCTGGTCGATAGTGACCTCAGCGCGGAGCCGGGCCAGCAGATCACCCAGCCGCTCGTCGAGGAGATTCTCCGGGAGGCGGATGCCGCCGCGCCGCACGTCACGCTTCGACTGGGCTGGCACGCGGTCGCGATCGACGAGCGCGAGGACGGCTCGTCCGTGACCATTGAGAACGAGGCGGGGCAGCAGGACGTGCTCGAGGCGCGGTTCGTCGTCGGCGCCGATGGACCTCGGAGCCTGGTGCGTCGCTCGATCGGCGCCGAATACGAGGGAGCGCCCGCCGGTCGCCCCAACCTGAACATCGTCTTCCGCTCGCGCGAGCTTCGCGGTCTCATCCCGCACGGCCCCGCCCTGCACTACTGGGTCCTTAACCACCTCGCGCCCGGAGTCATCGGTCCGCTCGACCTCGATGACCTGTGGTGGGCCATCTCCACCGGTCGCCCCGAGGACGACGCCGACAACGATCCGGTGGCCATCATTCGTGCGCTCGCCGGAGCGGACATCGACGTCGAGATCGTCGAGACCGATCCATGGCAGGCGCGATCATTGATCTCGAACAGCTACGGCCGCGGCCACACGTTCCTCGTCGGTGATGCGGCGCACCAGAATCCACCGTGGGGCGGTCACGGCTTCAACACCGGCATCGGCGACGCCGTGAACCTCGGCTGGAAACTCGCCGCCGTCCTGGGCGGCTGGGCACCCGGCGAACTCCTCGACAGCTACGAGTCCGAACGCCGCGGCGTCTCGGAACTGACGATCCGCGTTGCGGCCCAGAACACGAATACGCTGCCCTCGGATTTCAACGTGCCCGAGCTGCTCGGGACCGAGGAAGAGTTCCTCGTCGCGCGCGACCAGGTGCACGCGCGCGTGCAGGATGCCAAGCGGTTCGAGTTCTTCTGCATGGGGCTGGTGCTCGGCTACGGCTACACGGAGGACGCCGCCAGCCAGACCACCGACATGACCGACTACCTGCCTGTTGCTGCTGCGGGCAACCGCCTGCCGCACAGCTGGATCGCACCCGGGCTCTCGATCTACGACCTGCTCGGCCGCGAGTTCACGATTATCGGAACGAATGCTGCCTCCAGCGCACTACACGACGAGTTCGCACGACGCGGCGTTCCGGTGACGTTGCTCACCGATCCCCGCGTCGACACGGACGCCCTGTTCGCTGCGGATGTCGTGCTCGTTCGACCGGACCAACACATCGCCTGGTTGGGTGCGCCGCCTCTCGCACACGATTCCCGCGAGATCGTCGACGACGCCCTCCGCGGATTTCCCGCACTGCACCTCACCCCAACACCCACCAAGTAAAGAAAACAGAGGAGACAACGATGCCTACCAACCCCAATCGATCGCAGGGTCGACCGATCATCGCCCCAAAACTGCACCACACCACCTTCACCACGAAGCGCCTCGACGAGATGGTCGCCTGGTACCAGAACGCGGTGGGGCTCATCCCGGCGTTCTACGACGAGAACGCCGCCTGGCTCACGAACGACGAGGCGAACCACCGCATCGCGTTCCTTGCCCCTCCCGGTCTCAAGCACCCGGAGGACAAGGGCCACACGACGGGCATCCACCACACGGCCTTCGAGTACAACACTTTCGACCAGTGGTTGGACAACTACATCCGTCTGCGCGACCAGGACATCAAGCCGTTCCTCTTCCTCGACCACGGCATCACGATGTCGATCTACTACCAGGACCCCGACGGAAACGGCGTGGAAATCCAGGTCGACTGCTTCGGCAACTGGGAGGATTCGAAGCAGTGGATCTCGTCCGCGCTCGAGTTTGCCAAGAACCCGATCGGTGAATGGTTCGACCCGGAGAAGCTCGTCGAAGCGCGCGAGCAGGGGCTGGACTTCAAGGAGATCCACCGTCGCTGCCGCGCCGGTGAGTACAAGCCGGCGGTCATCCCGACGGATATTTTCCTGCCAGAGATCTACTAGAACACGAGGGCCCGAGATGAGAATTGCGAACGTTGCCGGACGACTGGCACTGATCTCGGAGGATCGCGCTCTCGACGTCGAGACCGCAAGCGGCGGCCGGTACGGCTCGAGCCCCCAGGACGTCTATGACAACTGGGCGGCGTTCACCGACTGGGCCGCCGCCGCGGACTTCCGTTCGGCGGTCGAGTTCACCGAGGACCAGCTACTCGCCGTGGTTCCGCGTCCGCGACAGATCTTCGCGATCGGTCTCAACTACCGAGAGCACGCGAAGGAGAGTGGATTCGCGCTCCCGACCGAACCAGTCGTGTTCACGAAGTTCGCGAGCAGCCTGACCGGTCCTCGCGCCGATATCGAATTGCCGAGCGCGGCGGTCGACTACGAGGTGGAACTCGTCGTCGTGATCGGCCGGGAGGCCCACGCTGTCTCGGTCGAGGATGCCTGGGACTACGTCGCGGGCCTCACGGCCGGCCAGGATGTCAGCGAGCGTGACGTGCAGAGTCGCGGACCGGCACCGCAGTTCAGCATCGCGAAGTCGTATCCGGGGTTCTCGCCGATCGGCCCGGTCGTCGTCACTCCCGACGAGTTCCCCGATCGCGATTCGATTCGTGTTCGCACGATGCTCTGGGACGGCACCGAGCTGACCACCAAGCAGGACGGGAACACCAACGACCTGATCTTCTCGGTGCCGGATCTCGTGTCCCGGCTATCGCAGTCGCTGACGCTCTACCCGGGCGACATCATTTTCACCGGTACGCCATCCGGGGTCGGCAACGGCAAGAAGCCACCGGTGTTCCTCGAGAAGGGGCAGACGCTCGTCACCGAGATCACGGGAATCGGCGAGCTCCGAAATCGACTCGTCTAGTTACGGTAGAGGCATGTCGAAGAAGCGCAACGATGCCGCGGAAGCGCTGGCGGACCTGGTCCACGACGGCGCCGTCATCGCGGTCGGCGGCTTCGGGCTGAGCGGCAATCCGTCCGACCTCATCGAGGCGCTTCGCGACACCGGCGTCCGGAACCTCACGATCGTGTCCAACAACATGGGCGTGGACGGCAAGGGTCTCGGCCTTCTGCTCGAGAACCGACAGGTCGTAAAGGTCGTCGCGTCCTATGTCGGCGAGAACAAGCTGTTCGCCCAGCAGTACCTGGATGGCGAGCTCGAGGTCGAGTTCGTGCCGCAGGGCACGCTCGCCGAGCGTCTCCGGGCCGGCGGCGCCGGCATCGCCGGTTTCTACACGAAGACGGGTGTGGGCACCGTCGTCGCCGAGGGCAAGCCGCTCGAGCAGTTCGACGGCGAGACCTACGTGCTCGAGCGCGGCATCGTCGCCGACCTTGCGCTCGTGCACGCCTACGAGGGCGATCAGGAGGGCAACCTCGCCTACCGATACACCGCGCGCAACTTCAACCCGCTGGTGGCGACGGCCGGACGCGTCACCGTCGCGGAGGTCGAGCGCCTGGCCGAGAGCGACTACCTGGACCCGCAGGCAATCGACACTCCCGGGATCTTCGTCCAGCGCGTCCTGCAATGCGCCCCCCGCATCAAGGACATCGAGCAACGCACCGTTCGCCCGCGACCGGGCACCGAGGCGTAGGAGGCCGACCATGGCGTGGACACGAGATGAGATGGCCGCGATCGCTGCCGCGGAGTTGCAGGATGGCGCCTACGTGAACCTGGGCATCGGGATTCCGACGCTGGTCGCCAACAATCTGCCCGCCGGCGTGCGGGTGACACTGCAGAGCGAGAACGGCATCCTCGGAATGGGACCGTTCCCGTTCGAGGGCGACGAGGACGCCGACCTGATCAATGCGGGCAAGCAGACGGTGACGCTGCTGCCGGGCGCGAGCATCTTCGACTCCGCTACCTCGTTCGGGATGATCCGGGGCGGGCACGTGCAGGTCGCCATCCTCGGAGCGTTGCAGGTCGCCGCGAACGGTGACCTTGCCAACTGGACGATCCCGGGCAAGCTCGTGAAGGGGATGGGCGGCGCCATGGATCTCGTCGCCGGCACACCGAGGGTCATCGTCATCACCGATCACAACTCGAAGGACGGAAGTCCCAAGATCGTCGAACGTTGCGACCTTCCCCTGACGGGCACGGGTGTGGTGCAGCGCATCATCACCGACCTGGCCGTCTTCGACATCGAAGACGGTGGACTGGTGCTTCGCCAGATCGCGCCCGGCGTGGACGTTCCCGAACTCGGCGACAAGACCGGTGCAGCTTTCGCGGTCGATCTCGCCGAGCCCGGAACGGTTCCGGAGTTCTAGCCGACCTTCGTGGCGAAGGCCAGCTCGGCGGCCTGGAAAGACGGGCCTGCGTTGTGGAAGTCGATGCAGTGACCCGCTCCGGGTTCGATGGCGGTGTCGATCGACGGCGTTCCCGTGAAGCTCGCTCGATATTCGTCGATCTCGTTCTGGTCGGTGACCCACAGGTGGTCGAACTCGGCCTGGCGGTGGAACACGGGCACGTTCACGCTGGCGTTGACGTCCTTGGACCGGTTGACCCAGGTCGAGGTGATGTCGATGAGTTCCGCGCGCGGGCACGGTGCGTTCGACGGGTAGCTGGCCGCCGGCATGTCCTCGGCGAAGGACATCTGCGGGCCGAACATGACCTGGTCCTTCATCGGAACCGGCAGGTCGATCATGGGGATGTCCGGGAGGCTGGCCCACTGGCCGGCCGATTCGACGGGAACTCGAACCAGGCAGCCCGACAGCGCGATGCCCTTGAGCGGCCAGGATGGATGGTTGCCCGCGATGTCGGTGACGATGGCGCCGCCGATCGAGTGCCCCACGAGAACGATGCCCGACGCCTTGTCCGACCATTCCTTCCAGATGTCCGCGATCACCGCATCCAGGACGATGGCGTTCTGAGCGATGATCGAGTCGGAATCGGGCAGTGGTGTGCTTCCGCCGTAGGCCGGCCGATCGAGAGCGATGACCGGGATGCCCTGGCTCTCACCTGCCTCGAGCAGCGAACGCCCCGCGATGTCGAAGTAGTCGGACGTGTAGGTGCCGCCGTGGAGGGCGATAACCAGCGGTCCACTGGTCTTTGTTCCCGCTGCGGCTGTGGGGTTCTGCTTGCCGGTGATGGTTATTCCCGCGGCGGGACCGGATGCGGCGGCCGCGCGAGTGAAGCCCTGTGAGGTCGTTCCAGTGTCCATTTCATCTCCATTGATTGCCTGGCTGTCGGGTGCGAATTCGCTATTCGCTATGCTATATCTTTCACTCGACGAGGTCGAGCGCAGCCCGGACAATGCTGTCGGTGTCGATGCCGTGGTACCGGTAGACCGCCTCCAGGTCCCCCGCCTGACCGAAGTGGGTCACGCCAAGATTGCGCGACGGCACGCGATTGACGCCGGCCAGGAACGAGAGCGTGTGCGGGTGACCGTCCAGCACCGTGACTAGCGGCACGGCGCGCGGCGCCGGGAACACCTGGTCCAGAATCCAGTCCGGCGCCTCCCCCTGTCCCTGACGGGCCTGAAGAGCCTCGAATACGAGACCCGGGCTGGTGACGCAAATCACGTCGGCGGAAACTCCGAGAACCGACAGGCGCTCGGCGGCAGCCAGCGCCTCCGGGATCATCGCGCCCATCGCGACGATCGCCGCCTGCGGGTTTTCGGTGGCTCGTAGCACGTAGGCACCGGCGACCACCTGGCGACGACGACGCTCGCGGGCAGCCGGGTCATCCGGAATCTGGGCGAGAGTCTGGTCGAGCGGACGGGTCGATAACCGCAGGTACGCGGACTTGCCGCCGGGGCGACCGAGCTGGCCCATCGCGGCGAGCAGGGTCCACTCCACGTCCACCACGAACGCCGGCTCGTAGCTGATGCACTCCGGCTGCTCGAGCCCGATGGACGGCGTCTTGATCGACTGGTGCGCTCCACCCTCGGGTGCGAGCGTGACGCCGGAGGGCGTGCCGACCAGGATCGACTGGCCGCCGGCGTACATCCCGAACGACCAGGGCTCGAGAGCCCGCTCGACGAAGGGGTCATAGATGGTGCCGATCGGAAACAGCGTCTCACCCCATCGACTCCAGGTCGAACCGAGCTCGCTGATCAGACTCACCAGGTTCACCTCCGCGATGCCCAGCTCGATGTGCTGGCCGGACGGCTGCTCGCGCCAGTGCATGACGGTCTCGGCGTCGTCATCGAACCAGTCGTGACGTTCCTCGGTGGACCAGACCCCAACCTTGTTGATCCAGCCGGCGAGATTGGTGCTCGAACTGACGTCGGGGCTCACGGTGACGACCCGACGCGCCGCGTCCGGCGCAACCCTGGTGAGGTCGAGCAGAGCGCGGCCGAGGGCGGCCTGTGTCGTCCCGGAACCGGTGGGAGTGTGTCCGAGATCGGTGGGCACCGGGGGCGGAGTGGCCGGCGCGATCGGCGCGCGCGCGAGTCTCGCCGCGGCACGGGATGCGACGACGCCCGCTGCAGAATCGGGCGCGAACCGGACGAACGGCCGCTCCACGCTCTCGCCGTAGCGACGCGCGAGCTCCTCGTACTGCTCGACGCTCACGAGTGAGGAATGGTTCTGCGGATGTCCCTCGATCGGCAGCCCGTAACCCTTGATCGTGTAAGCGAGAATCACGGTCGGTCGGCTGTCGTCGATCGTGGCGAACGCCTCGCGGAGGGCCGCGACGTCGTGGCCGCCGAGGTTACGGATGGCCGCGAGCAGCGTCGCGTCGTCCACGTCCGAGCACAGCGCGGCGATCGCGTCGGCGTCGGGCGCGGTACCGGGGAGACGCATCCGCAACTCCTCCGCACCGCAGCGCAGCAGTCGCTGGTACTCGGGGTTCGTCATTTCGACGATGCGCCGCCGAAGCGCGTCGCCTCCGGGCCGCGCCATCAGCGACTCGAGCAGTCGGCCGAACTTGACGGTCAGTACCTGCCAGCCAGCCGCGTCGAAGAGTTTCTCGATCTTGCCCGCAGCGATATTCGGAACGACGCGGTCGAGGGACTGACGGTTCAGGTCGACGATCCAGACGATCTCGCCGAGATCCTGCACGGCGGAATCCAGCACGGCCTCCCAGATCGCGCCCTCATCGAGTTCGGCGTCGCCGAGCAGCGAGTACTGGCGTCCGCGGTTGGGCGTGCCGGTGAGCGTCTCCGTGTAGCGGCGCGAGATGGCGCCCCAGATCGGAGCCGTCGCCCCGATGCCGACCGATCCGGTCGAGTAGTCGGCGGGATCGGGATCCTTCGACCGACTGGGGTAGCTCTGGAGCCCACCGAATTCCCGGAGCGTCGTCAGGTACTTCTCGTCGAGGCCGCCGAGCAGGTAGTTGATGGAATGCAGAACCGGCGACGCGTGCGGCTTCACCGAGACCCGATCCTCGGCGCGCAGCTGCTCGAACCACAGCTCGGTCATGATCGTGACCAGCGACGCGCTGGACGCCTGGTGACCCCCGACCTTCACACCGCTCGAGTTCGGCCGCACCTTGTTGGCGTGATGGATGATCGACGTCGCGAGCCAGAGCACGCGCCGCTCGAGCTGGGTGAGAGCGGCGTCGGGGTTCCCCGAGGACGGCTGGATGTCGGACGGGGCGGCTTCGATGAGGCTGGACATGGGTTCTTTCGAGTGGGATGCGATACGATATATTCTTCGATAGCAGTCAATCCATCCGAGCACTCGCCGCACAGTTGCGCAACTGAACGGCGTTGGATTGCGCAGAATGTTCAACGGGGTTCAGCGAGGATCTCCGGAAGGTGATCACAATGGACAGTCCGCACACCGTCGACGAGATCGACCGCACCCTGCTTTCCGCCTTGATCGAGCATCCGGACGCGACCAACCTCGCCCTATCCGAGTCGACGGGTCTGGCCCGGAATACCATTCGCGCGCGGATAGCCCGCTACGCCCACGAAAACATCCTGCGATCGTTCGAACGACGCATCAATCCCACGTTTCTCGGCTTTCCGCTGACCGCATTCCTGATCACGACGGTCACTCAACGCCGACTCGCCGACGTGGCGAAGACGCTGGGCGAGATCCCCGAGGTGCTCCAGGTGTTTGGCCTGTCCGGCGTCACCGACCTGCTCGTACAGGTGGTGGCGCGAGATGCGAACGACCTCTACAAGATCGCCGGGCAGGTGCTGGCCATCGACGGCGTGAAGCGAACCAACACCGGGCTCGTCATGGGCGAGCTCGTTCCCTACCGCACCGCCCAACTCGTGGCTGCGCAAGCGAGAGGCGGCACAGAGTGAAACTCACCGGCAACACGATCCTGATTACGGGCGGTGGATCGGGGATCGGTCGCGGCCTGGCCGAGGCGCTCCTCGCCCGCGGCAACGAGGTCATCATCGCCGACCGCGATCGCGACGCGATGGCGGAGGTCGTCGGCGCGAACCCCGGGATGCATTCCGTCCACCTGGATGTGTCGGATGCCGAGAGTATCTCCACGGTTGTTCCGCAATTGTTGAGCGAGCATCCGACGCTGAACGTCCTGTTCAACAACGCCGGGATCATGTTCGCGGACGACCCGACGGCGCCCATCGATGACGATCGGCTCACCTCCATCGTCGCGGTCAACCTCCTCGCGCCCATCCGCCTGATCTCCGCGTTCATCGACCACTTCAGCGCGCAGGAGTCCGCGACGATTGCCGTCACGTCGTCGATGCTGGGCTACGCGCCCCTGGCCTCGTCGTCGATGTACTCGGCCACGAAGGCCGCCGTGCACTCCTACGTGCTGTCGCTGCGCTACGCCCTGGCCGAGTCATCGGTCGCGGTACTCGAGATCGCCCCGCCGTACACCAGAACCGGTCTCATGGAGGTGAATCTCGTCGACCCGCGAACAATGCCGCTCGACGAGTTCCTGGCCGAGACGCTCGCGGTGCTCGAAACGGACGAGATCGAGATCCTGGTTCCCCGCGCCCGCGCACGCGCCGATGAGCAGCGGCCGAACGAAGTCGAGACCACACGACGGTTCAACGACATGATGCGTGGGATCTAGAACGGATACTGGCCGGGAAGGCTGCTCACGGTCGTCAGGCGCAACTCGGTAAAGTCCTCGATCGCGTAGTAGCCGGATCGACCCCATCCGCTGTCCTTGACGCCACCCACGGGCAGGGACGCCTCGCTCGCCATGGTGGGGGCGTTTACGTGAACGATACCGCTGTCGAATCGGCTTGCGAGATCCAGGCCGCGAGCGCGATCCCTCGTCATGATGGAGGCGGTCAGCCCGTACGGCGTGTCCTGGGCGTCGCGCAGCGCGTTCTCGACGTCCTCGAACGCCTCGACGACCAGGAGCGGACCGAAGGTCTCGTCTGCGCCCGTCGTGCAGATCGCGTCAGAGGGAACGTGGGTGAGGATGGTGGGCGGATAGAGCAGACCGTCAGCAACTCCACCGGTAACCAGCGTCGCTCCGCGATCGAGCGCGTCCTTCACCCGCTCCTCGATCTGCTCCACGGCCCGTTCGTTGATGAGGGGTCCGACGATGACAGTCGGATCGCTCGGGTCGCCGACCTTGAGGGTCTTCACGCGCTCCGCGAGACGAGAAACAAACTCGTCATGGATCGACCGGTCGACGTAGACCTTTCGAGCGTTCATGCAGACCTGGCCCTGGTGCAGGAACGCGCCGAACGTCACGGCCCTGACGGACTCCTCGATGTCGGCGTCGTCCAGGATGAGGACGGGATTGAATCCGCCGAGCTCCAGCACCATCCGCTTGAGGGTGCGGCCGGCCTGCTCGCCGAGGATTCGGGCGGTCCTGTCAGACCCGGTGAAGTTGATGCACCGCACGGCCGGACTCGAGAAGAAGACATCCGAAATGGCGGCGGCCTCCCCCGGCGCGTGGGTAATCACGTTGACCGTGCCGGCGGGGAATCCCGCCTCTTCGAGGATCTCGGCGTGGACGAGTCCCGCCGATCGTGGCGCGAGCTCCGACGGTTTGATAACGGTGGTGTTCCCGAACGCCAGGGGCAACAGGAAGGTTCGCCAGGCGAGATAGAAGGCACCGTTCCACGGCGTGAAACCGGCAACGACGCCGAGTGGCTTCCGAGTGACGGTCGCCGTGCGACCGGGGATGTCGCTTCGCAACACATCGCCCGTGGGCAGGTAGCCCCAGCCCGCCGCCTGGCGCAGCATCGCGGCCGACAGCCGGATCTGCCACGACGCGAAGGCTCTGCTTGCCCCGCCCTCGACAGCCATCAACCGGACCAGCTCCTCGGTGCGACGCTCGACGATGTCGGCCGCATCGAGGAACAGCTTCTGGCGAGCGCCTGGGCCGAGGGCTGCCCAGGAGGGGAAGGCCGCCGCCGCCGCCGCGACCGCGGCCTCAGCCTCCGCGGCACCACCGGCAGCGGCATCGGAAACGACGTCGCCGTTTAACGGATTGGTCACGGGGAATGTGCGTCCGCCGGGCTCCGTCCACTCGCCGTTGATGAAGTGGGAGGTAGCGATGGTCATTTTTCGTCCTTTGCTCAGATGCCCAGGAGCGATTCGGCGTTACCGTGCGCGATCTTCTCGCGATCGTCGTCGCTCACCGGTGCCGTCTTCAGATAGTCGGTCGCTCGCTTGCTGTTGGCGAACGGATGATCGACCGAGAACAGCACGTGGTCGACACCGAATGTCACGAGCGCGCATGCGAGTGGCGCGTCGTAGTTGTAACCCGAGGTCGTCAGATGGAGGTTTTCCCGGAGCGTCGTTGCGATCGACCGGGAGTGTCCCCTCACGACCGGGTTGAGCATCTCCTCGATCCGATCGATGTGGAACGGGAGCCCCTCGCCCATGTGACCCACGACCACCTTCAGCTTCGGCAGTTCCTCGAAAACGCCTGCCGCGACCATTCGCAGCACGTGCATTCCGCACTCGGAGTGCCAGCCCCATCCGGATGTCGAAAGGCACGCGGCCACCTCGGGCGCAAGACCCGAGTAGTAGACATCGGCAACCAGCGACGGCGGAGGTGCGGGGTGGAGATAGATCGGCACATTCAATCGCTCGGCGGCCGCGAGGATGGGTCGCACGGATGGATCGTCGAGAAACACCCCGCGGGTCTGGCCATGGATCATCGCGCCGAGAAACTCCAGCTCCTCGACGCCGCGGGTGAGCTCGTCGACGGCGGCACCGGGATCCGTCATGGGCAGCGCCGCGAACGCACGGAACCGGTCCGGGTGGCTCGAAACTGTCGCCGCCAGGCGATCGTTGATCTGCCGATGAACGGGTACCGCTCGCGACGGTTCTAGATCCTGGACGAAGTAGCTGAGCGCCGAGAGCACCTGAACGTCGATACCGGCATCGTCCATGACCTTCAGTCGGCCCGCACCAACGTCGTCGAGATCCGCCGCTTTCTTGCCCGCGCGCAACCCGAGATCGACGCCTGCGGCTTCGACAATGTCGCGGGGCAGCATGTGCTCCTCGATGGCGATGACCTTCATCGAACTCTCCCGTCGCGGCGTCGTCACCGCGGAATATACGATATCTCGTCTTCGGGGTTACGTTCGCGGATCGACGTGCATCTTGGGTCCGCGCCCGGCCCCGGTCACCCGGTCACCCCCGAGGATTCCGCCGACCCCGTCCAGTCCCACGGTCGCCGCAACGAGCGGCCGTGGGTCGACGGCGCCCGACGCGTAGAGCTCGATCGTTCCGGCGAGGCCGGGCGAGGCACTCAGGATGCCGACCGCCGTCACATCCTTCAGCGCCATCGTGCGCGTATCGATCCGGCTTGGACTGCCCGCGAGGCCGACATAGACGACCCGCTTCGCCGGCTCCACTAGCTCGAGTGCCTGAGCCGGCAACGCGGGTGCGTTCGAGGCATCGATCACCGCATCCCACGGCAGGTCGGGCACGTCGTCCTCGGCCCACGCACCGTCGAATCCGACCGATCGGGCGAACTCCAGCGATCGCGAGGACCTACCCATCAGGTGTACCTCGGCACCCTGCGATCGCGCGATCAGGCCAGCGAGCAGCCCGATCGTGCCGGGCCCGAGGATGAGCAGCCGATCGCCGTCCGACAGGTTCGCGCCCTGCACCGCTCGAAGCGCGTTGCCGCCCGGCTCGACCAGCGCGCCGAGGGTGTCGTCCACAGAGTCAGGGAGGGCGTGCAGGGCCGACACCGGCATCGCGAGCTGCTCGGCGAGCGCGCCAAGGAATCCGCCACGGATACCGACCTCGTAGCGGAACTCGCAGACGTGCTGGTTGCCCTGCCGGCACCGGCGGCAGGTTCCGCAGCCGAGCATCGTGTCGCCGGTCACGCGCCGCCCGATCCACGCGGTGTCCACTCCGTCGCCGACGGCGGTCACGGTCCCCATCCACTCGTGGCCGAGGCGCATCGGGAACTCGGCGAAGCCGTCGTGCAGGTACTGCATCTCGCCGGTGTAGAACTCCACGTCGGTGCCGCAGACTCCCACGCGCTGCACGTCGATCACGACGCTCCCCGGCGTCGCGATGGGGGCAGCGACATCCTGCACCTCGAACTGGCGCGGGCCGGTGAGTACGAACGCGCGCATCTCAGCGCTCTTCGACCACGGCGTCGCGCCACGATGCCGACCAGGGGAACGTCGGTGTACCCGTCGCATCGACTCGGGCGAGAAAGAGTCGCCCGGCATCCGGGTACTGGGCGAGCTCCGCGTCGGACAGATCACGCGACGCCGTCGTGATCAGAAGGGTGTCGAGATCGTCTCCGATAAAGGCCACGCTGGAGGGGTGTGGTGTCGGCACCCGGACCACCGCGGCGAGCCCGCCGCTCGGGGCGAACGACCGAACCTCGCCAGCGCCCCAGATCGCGATCCACAGGTACCCCCGCGAATCCACGCACAGTCCGTCCGGGGACCCGTCCTCGATGCGCAGGTGTTCCCGGCGCTCACCGACGCGACCGGTCGACGCGTCGTAGTCCCGCACCCAGATCACGCCGGGAACGGTATCGGTGCTGTACAGCAGGGTGCCGTCGGGTGACCAGCCGAGGCCGTTGGACAGGGTGAGATCGGAATCGAGCGTCGTCAGTGTGCCGTCGTCCTCCACGCGATACAGGCCCTCGGATCCCTCGCGATCGTCAAGTGCGAGCGTGCCGACGAGAATCCGGCCGGCGCGATCGCACGCCCCGTCATTGGTCCGGCGCTCCATGCCGTCCGGAACGATGACCGGCCCGTTGCGTCGCTCACCGTTCGGCGCGACCACGACGAGCCGCTTGGCGGTCGCCACGAGAATGCTTCCGTCCACCCCGGGAACCGCGGCACCCACTCGGCCATCGAAGTCCAGCTGTCGGAACTCCTCGACCCGGTCGGCGGTGAGCCGGCCCTCGAAAACACTTCCGGCCTCGACATCGATCCAGAGGATGGTGTGGGTCGTAGCGTTCCAGACCGGTCCCTCGGCGAGGATGTGACGGCGCGCGGACGCGGGGAGCGCCTCGAAGACGATCGGCGCTCGCCCAGAGTTGGAGTCCGGAGATAGCGCCACATGCTAGACATTAGTTGCACACGAGAAGAATGAGATCGAAGTGACGGAGCAGCGCAGCTCGGAGTGGTACGCGGGCACGGACCGCAACGCCTATATTCACCGCGCGTGGATGCGACGCGGCCTGCCCGAGGACGCGTTCGACGGCCGACCGCACATCGCGATCGCGAACACGGCGTCTGACCTGACGCCCTGCAACTCGCACCTCGACGAGGTGATGAAGAGCGTAAAGGCCGGTGTCTTCGAGGCTGGCGGCATCCCGCTCAACCTCCCGGTCGTCTCACTCGGCGAGACGCTGGTGCGACCGACCGCGATGCTGTGGCGCAACATGGCGGCGATGGCGATCGAGGAAATGATCCGCGCCAATCCGATCGACGGTGTTGTCCTGCTCGGTGGCTGCGACAAGACCATTCCGTCGCTCCTGATGGGCGCCGCCTCCGTCGACCTGCCCGCGATTGTCGTTCCCGGTGGACCGATGAAGACCGGCTACTTCCAGGGCGTGCCCCTCGGGTGCGGCACGGATGTCTGGCGGCTCAGCGAGGAGAACCGCGCCGGGACACTCAGCACCCGGCAGTTCCTCCGTAGCGAAGCATCCATGATCAGCGGCAAGGGGCACTGCAACACGATGGGCACCGCGTCGACCATGGCGCTCGTCGCCGAGGCGCTCGGCATGACCATCCCCGGACTGGCCGGAACTCCGGCAGCCGACGCAACACTGCTCGAGTCGTCGCACGCGACCGGCAAGCTGATCGTCGAGCTGGTGTCGGCCGGGCGCCGGCCGAGCTCCATCCTGACCCGCGGTTCGTTCCAGAACGCCATCGTCGCGCTCGCGGCAATAGGCGGCTCGACGAATGCCGTCGTGCACCTGCTCGCGATCGCCGGACGGCTCGGGATTCCCCTCACCCTCGACGACTTCGACGCCATCGGCTCCGGGGTGCCGCTGCTCGTCAACCTGCAGCCCGCCGGCCGCTTCCTGATGGACGACTTCCAGCGGGCCGGAGGTTTCCTCTCGGTCCTGAAGGAGGTCCGCGACCTGCTCGACCCGACCGCGCTCACCGTGACCGGCAAGCCCCTGGTCGACTACCTCGACGATGCCCAGATCTGGGACCACGAGGTCATCCGCGTGCGCGACGAACCGATGATCCCGGATGCCGGAATCGCCGTGCTGCGCGGCAACCTCGCGCCGGGAGGGGCACTGATCAAGCCGGCGGCCGCGTCCCCCGAGCTGCTTTACCACCGCGGCCGTGCCGTCGTCTTCGACACCATCGAAGACATGCACGCGCGCATCGATGACCCCGACCTCGACGTCGATGCCGACTCGGTCCTCGTTCTGCGGGGCTGCGGACCGAAGGGGTATCCGGGCATGCCCGAGGTGGCGAACCTGCCCCTGCCGAAGAAGCTCCTCGAACAGGGCGTTCGCGACATGGTCCGCATCTGCGATGGCCGGATGAGCGGAACCGCGTACGGCACGGTCGTGCTGCACGTCACCCCGGAGGCGGCCGCGGGCGGTGCGCTGGCCATCGTCGAGAACGGTGACTGGATCATCCTGGACGTCGAGAAGCGTCGACTGACCCTCGACGTAGAGCAGGAGGAGCTGAACCGTCGGTCGCCCAACAAGGCCACGACGGACGGTTTCGCAAAGCCCGGTCGCGGCTGGGAGAAGATCTACGTCGACCACGTGATGGGCGCGGACACCGGAGCCGACCTGGACTTCCTGGTGGGATCGAGCGGCGACAGGGTGTCACGCGAGTCGCACTGACCGCCGCCGCCGATCGAGATTTCACGTTCGCGCCGTCGCTAAGAAATACGATGGAGCAATGTCGAGCTTCACGGATGCCGAGGTTGCCAATCTTGCCGACCAGCGACTCGGACGAGTGGCAACGGCCCAGCCGGACGGGACACTGCAGGTCAGCCCGGTGGGCTTCCGCTACAACCCCGACCTGGATTCGATCGACATCGCCGGACACGGGATGGCGACAAGCAGGAAATACCGCAACGTCGCCGATAACGGTCGCGTCGCCTTCGTCGTCGACGATCTCGCCTCCGTCTCGCCGTGGCGACCGCGCTGTCTCGAGATCCGCGGGAGAGCGGAAGCGGTCGAGGATTCGCCGACGGGTCCGCTCATCCGCATCCATCCGGAGCGGATCATCAGTTTCGGGATCGACGCCGAATTCACCTCACCGCGCGAGATGAAAGCCAACGCACGCAACGTCACCAGGCGTTGAGTCCGATGCCCAGCCACTGGGCAAGGGCAGCGATCTCGCCCCGCACCATCTCATCTTCCTCTGGGTCGAACGGCAGGAGTTCGTGCACCGCGTTGACCTTGAGTGCCTCGCCGGCCCTGTCCACCTCAGCGTCCAGGAGTCCGACGAAACGGTCGCCCATCAGGATCGGGTGGGTGAAGAATCCGTACTTGCGCTGCGCCTTCGGTTTGAACTGCTCGAGGATGTACTCGAAGTCGAAGAGTTCCTTGAGCCTCGGACGATCAAACAGCATTCCGTCGTAAGGGCTCAGAAACGCGACCCGCCCGGCGTCGTCGTCCTCGAGGAATTTCAGTGCCTCCGGATCGACGCGGTACTTCCAGGCGCTGCCCTCGACGGTCGCCGGCTCCCCGGCTTCGCCCACACCGGACCACGGGGATTTCGCTTTGGCTATGCCTGCCGAGTGCAGGCGCCGCTCGCTCAACTGGCGCTCCGCCTCGTCCAGCTCGAGCACGGGCAGGTCCGTCGGGTAGACGCGCTCGGCGAGATCCCACTTCTTCTGCCTACCCTCGCGGCTGGCGACCGCGACCTCTCCGAAGCGGTGCAGAAAGTCCAGCATCCGCACGGTCTGGTTCGAACCGAACCAGCCGTCGGTCGGCCGCGCCAGCTCGGCGGTGTCCGGGATGTCGCTCGCGAAGAGCGGACCATCCGCACGAAGGCGGGCCAGGATGTCCAGACGAAACCGGTCGTTCGCCTTCATCCAGTCGATGTTGCTCTGGCGCTGCGGACCCCGCCGCATGGCGGGCAGCATCAGCGGCAGCAGGCTCACCGGTCGAAACGCGCCGTCGTACTCGAACAGCAGTCGATCGTGCTCCACCGCCTTGGAGAGCTGGATGGGATCGTAGGCGTCGCCGATCCGCGACCAGAGAATCGTGTGCTCCGCGGGCGCGATCGTCGCGGTCGGGTCGATCTTGATCGCGCCGAGCTCCTCTGCGACCTGCACCACGTCGCCCGGGCGATCGGCATCCAGCAGCTGGGACCGCACGACGATGCGCCGAGCCTGGTCTCGCGTGAGCTGGTGGGTCACGGGGACGAGGCTAGCAGCGTGGTGTGACCGAGCTCGAGGGCGACCGGCCGAGTGGTTACGCTGCTGGCGGCGCTGCACTCCGATCTCGGATAGCGAGACGCAGGGCGAGCAGGCCCACCAGTCCGACGACGACCAGACCGACGATGTAGAGCACCGCGGCGAGTGTGGCGACGGTCTGCGCGGCGTGCGGCGACAGGAATCCGTAGCGAAGAACCTGGATGGCGTTGCCGGTGAGGACCAGCGCGAGGATGGACGAGATCCCGCTCAGGGAATCCCAGAGTCCGTGCAGGAGTGAAACGCCGATGTAGACGACGATCACGACGCCCGTGAGTCTGAGCCGTGCGCCCTCCTTTGCCGCGCCGAAGATCACAGCACCGAGGATGGCTGTCCACGCGACATGTCCGACCGGGGCGAGGATCGCGCGGACGACCTCGGTCTGAAGGAGCGGGATCAGTGCGATGCCGTGCGAGCTGAGTGCAGCGTTGAAGGCATAGCCGGCCGACTCGAACGCTGCGAAGCCCGCGCCAACCGTCGCCCCGAGAAGCGCTCCCTGCAGTCGGGTCTTGGGCATTGTCGCCCGGGTGGCGATCACCAGGATGATGAGCTTGACCAGCTCCTCGATGAGGCCGACCGCGGCGTACAGGAGCAGCGACGGATGCAGGTCGGCCTCGAGCAGTGAAGCCCCGAGCACCCCGCAGACCCCTCCAACGAAGAAGAGCAGGATGACCTGGAGCGTGCTCACTGTTCCGGTCACGCGTTCGATCACGAACAGCACTACGCAGAACGGAACCAGGAAACTGCCCAGCAGGATCAGGGTCGGAATGAGGTTCGTGTTCGCAGTGATGACGGTCACGAGGATCGTCGCGACCCAGAGGCCGAAGCCGATCAAAAGACTCTTCCACCACCAGCCGTGGCGGTGGTGCGGATGGACGTTGGCCTGGTCGGCGGTCGTAGATGTCATGTCGTCAGTGCCCCTGGATCGCCTCGACGACCGCGATCACCGTGGCGACGAGGGTGAGTAGGCCGATCGCGGTGCCCGCCCACGCGAAGGTGCGGGAGTTCTGGGCCGTCGAGCGCGCGTCCGTCTGGGTGTCGACCTGGCTCTCGAGGATCGCCTTCAGCAGGTCATTCTGCTGGTCGAGTTTTTCGGTGAGAAGGGCGAAGTCGTCGGCCGTCACCGCAGCCGGCGCATCCGCCTTCGGAGCCTCGACCGCCGGTGACCCCGGCGTCACGGGAACCCCGCCGCTCTTGCGCCGCGTGCGATTCGATTCTGAGCGTTGTTCGCGTCGTTCCCGCCACGCCTTGATCGCGTCCTCGTTGTTGCCCTCCGTGAGAAGGTTCTCGACGTGTTTGGCGAACTGCTCGCTCATCTGCCTTGACGGACCGGGAAAGAGGCGCTCCGCGAGATTGCGCTGGTACGCACGCGGATCGCCGATGCGCGGAGTTTGCTGCGCGCGCGGGTTCTCGCTGGGAGCGGGTGAGGCTGCCTCGTCGTCTACGTCGTCTGCCACGTTTCGATCATGGCACCAGAACGCCTCGGAAGAACGCCGCCAGGGCGTCGGTCGCGTCGAGCGGCAGAACGTGCGCCACGTACTGGTCGGGTCGGACGACGACGATCGCGCCCGACCGAGCGATCCCGCGTGTGTCGAAAATGTCACTGCCCTGGTCGGTGGCGAACACGTTGTTGTAGTCGATCAGCTCGAACGGTTGCTTGAGCGGCTTGAACGCGGACGCTACCGAATTGATATCCACGCCCTCGTGTCCCTGCTGGTAGACGACCTTCACGTCGAACCAGGCATCCCGGTCGCTGTCCTTCGGGGTGAACGCGACGACGGGCGATGCCGTCGAGCGAGCGAGCCACTCGGCGAGCCGACTGGTGGGCGAGGTCTCGTCGCCCGCCGGGGCGGCGTCCGCAAAGACATAGATGCGCCACCGCCCGTCGGCCGCCGCCTCGTGAGCGAGGTGGATGTCGTTGCCGTCGCATAACCGCCGCACGACGGCGGATTTGAATCTCTTGCCGATGGGGAAGCCTGTTGCGAGCGACTGGTGCTCGGGCGTACCCACGATGCTGGACGCGGCGTACTCCGTCATGAATCCCGCCGGGAACTCGGCGGTGGATACGTAGAACCGCTCCAGCTCCTCGGGGTCCTTGAGATCCTCCGGCCGCGTCGCCATGAGGGTGGACCACTCGCGGTCGAAGTCGATGAGGTTCTTGGCGATCACTCGGCGTTCGGCCGAATAGGTCGAGAGCAGGCTCGCCGGGCTCCGACCCTCCAGCACCGAGCCGAGCTTCCAGCCGAGGTTGAAGCCATCCTGCATCGACACGTTCATGCCCTGCCCGGCCTTCGCGCTGTGGGTGTGGCAGGCATCGCCGGCGATGAAGACGCGCGGCAGCCGGCTGCCGATCTCCTCCAGCGGAACGTCATCGAACCGCTCGGTGAGCCGGTGACCGACCTCGTAGACGCTGCTCCAGGCGACGCTCTTCACGTCGAGCGTGTACGGCGACAGGATCTCGTTGGCCCGAGCGATGATCTGGTCGATGGTCGTCTCGCGCACGTTCCCTCTCGCTTCGCCCAGGTCCACGTACATCCGGAACAGGTAGCCGCCCTCGCGCGGGATAAGCAGGATGTTGCCGCCCTCGCCGGACTGGATCGCACACTTGGTGCGGATGTCCGGAAAGTCGGTGACCGCCAGCACATCCATGACGCCCCAGGCGTGGTTGGCCTGGTCGCCGTCGAGAGTCACGCCGATCGAGTCGCGCACGCGGCTGCGGGCGCCGTCCGCGCCGACAACGTACTTCGCTCGCACCACGCGTTCCGTGCCCGTATTCGCATCCGACAGGGTCACCGCGACCGGATGATCACCGGCCGCCCCGATTTCCAGGCGCTCGAATTCGAGCCCGTAGTCCGGCACGAGTCGCGTGGGCGAGTGGGCGGCGAATTCGGCGAAGTAGTCGAGCACGCGGGCCTGGTTCACGAGCAGGTGCGGGAACTCGCTGACGCCGGTCTCGTCGTCGACCGCGCGCGCGGCGCGGACGATATGCGCCGGGTTCTGCGGATCCGGCTTCCAGAACGCCATCTCGGTGATGCGATACGCCTCCGCCATGATGCGCTCCGCGAAACCGAACGCCTGGAAGGTCTCGACACTGCGGGCCTGGATGCCGTCGGCCTGTCCGATCTCGAGCCGTCCGTTGCGGCGATCGAGAATTCGAGTCGTCACGCCGGGGTACTGCGAGAGCTGGGCGGCGGTGATCATTCCGGCGGGGCCGGTCCCGACGATCAGTACGTCGACTTCGTCCGGAAGCTCGTCGGGGCGATCAATTCCGGTGCCCGCCACGGGCTGGATGCGCGGGTCCCCCGACACGTAACCGTGGTGATGAAACTGCACGGTTCTTCCTCACTTCGTTGTGGTGAACAGGCTCTTCTCTGGGCCATTTTGATCGTATACGATCTGTGATACGTTCGCTAGGAACGAGACGAGGATGTCATGGTCGATTCGCTGCCACTGAACCCGCGCAAGATCATCGGGGTGCATCTCAACTACCCCTCTCGTGCCGCGCAGCGCGGCCGCACCCCGGCCTTCCCCGGTTACTTCTTTAAGCCGGCCAGCTCCGTGTCCGCTTCCGGCGCCCCGATCGAACGCCCCGCAGGCACCGAGCTCCTCGCCTTCGAGGGTGAGATCGCCATCCTGATCGGCACCACGCTTCGGCACGGCGACCCGTCGACTGCGTGGTCGGCCGTCTCAGGAGTCACGGCCGCCAACGACTTCGGCGTGTACGACCTGCGGCTCTCGGACAAGGGCTCCAACGTGCGGTCGAAGGGCGGCGACGGTTTCACCCCGCTCGGGCCGACGATCATCCCGGCCGCCGAGGTCGATCCCGCGGCGCTGCGCATCCGTACCTGGGTCAACGGCGAGCTGGTGCAGGACGACACGACGGCGAACCTGCTGTTCCCGTTCGCCGTGCTCGTCGCCGACCTCTCCCAGCAGCTGACGCTCGAGCCGGGCGACGTGATCCTCACCGGTACGCCGGCCGGTGCCTCCGTCGTGCGGCCGGGCGACGTGGTCGAGGTCGAGGTGGATGCACCGACGGCGAAGGGCTCCCCCTCGAGCGGCCGACTCGTCACGCGAGTGGTCGAGGGCACGACGCCGATTCCGGAGTTCAGTGCGCCGCCGAAGATCACCGACGAACAGCGGGCGGATGCGTGGGGTTCGGCCGAGTCCGCCGGCCTTGCTCCCGCGTTCCAGCTGACCGATGAGTTGAAGGCCAAAATCAACTCAGTCGGGACGGCGACCCTGAGCGCTCAGTTGCGCAAGGCCGGCTACAACAACGTCTCGATCGACGGACTCCACTCCACCAAACCGGGCCAGCGGATGGTCGGATGCGCGAGGACGCTCCGATTCGTGCCCAACCGTGAGGACCTGTTCGAGAAATTCGGCGGTGGGTACAACGCGCAGAAACGCGCCTTCGACACTCTCGGAGTCGACGACGTTCTCGTCATCGAGGCCCGCGGCGAGCGCGGCACAGGGACGGTAGGCGACATCCTCGGGATGCGCGCGCAGGTACGCGGGGCGGCCGGCATCGTCACGGATGGCGGCGTGCGGGACCTCGACGCGATGACCGCACTCGACATTCCGACCTGGCACGCCGGCGCGCATCCCGCCGTTCTCGGACGCCGGCACGTCCCCTGGGACACGGACCTCACCGTCGCCTGCGGCGGCGCTACCGTGCAGCCCGGCGATGTTCTCATCGGCGACTCGGATGGCGTGCTGGTGATCCCGCCGTTCCTCGTCGAACGGATTGTCGACGGCGCGATCGAACAGGAACTCGAGGAGACCTTCATCGCCGAGCGCATCGCGGCGGGCGACGGGGTCGAGACTCTCTACCCGATGAACGCCGAGTGGAAAGAGAGGTTCACCGCATGGCGAGCGATACGCTGACCCGCAATCTCGACTCGCAGAGTAAGGCGCAGCGGGCCCACTCGTGGATCCGTTCGCGTATCGCCGACGGCACGTACTCCCCCGGCTATCGTCTCGTGCTCGGCCAGCTCGCCGGTGAGCTCGGTGTCAGCGTCGTGCCGGTACGAGAAGCGATTCGGCTGCTCGAGGCCGAGGGTCTCGTCACGTTCGAGCGCAACGTCGGCGCGCACGTCGCCATGCATGACGACACCGAGTATTTCTTCACGATGCAGACCCTGAGCATCGTCGAGGGTGCGGCTACCGCCCTGTCGGCTCCGAGCATTCTCCCGGCGGACATCGCCCGGGCGCGCGCGGTCAACGAACTCATGGTCGACTGCCTCGAACACTTCGACCCGCACCGCTTCACCGAACTCAACCTCGAGTTCCACTCGGTGCTGTTCGAGAGCTGCCCGAACCCGCACATCCTGGATCTCGTTCACCGGGGCTGGGCTCGGCTCACCGTGCTGCGCGACTCGACCTTCAGCTTCGTTCCCGGCCGGGCCAAGGCGTCGGTGCTCGAACACGAGGACCTCCTTCAGCTGCTCGAGCGCGACGCGACGCCGCTCGAAATCGAGACCGCGGCGCGCGCTCATCGAACGCGGACGCTGGATGCCTTCATCAGCTACCAGGAATCGAGGCACTCGTGAAGTTCCGAAGCGATCCATCCGCGATCCGAGGATCCATCGTTCCCCTCATGACACCGTTCACGCAGGATGGCACCGTCGACCACGGCGGGATCACGAATCTCGTGAATTGGCAGCTCGCACAGGGCACGCACGGGGTCTCGATCGGGGGATCGACCGGCGAGCCGAGCGCACAGACCATCGACGAGCGCATCGCCGCTATCCGCACCGTCGCTGCCGCGATCGACGACCGCGTGCCCTTCATGCCCGGCACGGGAACCGAGAAGCTCGACGAGACACTCGAACTCACCGCCGCGGCCCGGGATGCCGGCATCGACGCGGCCCTCATCATCACGCCGTACTACGCGAGGCCGACGCAGGAGGCGCTCTACGTCTGGTACCGAACCGTCGCGGAGGAGTTCCCGGATCTGCCGATCGTCGCCTACAACGTGCCGAGCCGCACGGCGGTCGACATCGCACCGGAGACCGTTGCTCGGCTCTATCGCGACCTCGACAACTTCGTCGGGGTGAAGGAAACCACCAAGGACTTCGAGCACTTCTCGCGCGTGCTCCAACTCTGTGGACCCGACCTGCTGGTCTGGAGCGGGATCGAGCTGCTCTGCCTTCCGCTGCTCGCCCTCGGTGGGGCTGGATTCCTCAGCGCAACCGCGAATATCGCGCCGCGCGCGCATGCCGACCTGTACGAGGCGTGGGAATCGGGAGATATCGCGAAGGCCCGCGAGATCCACTACGGCCTGCACCCGCTCGTCGACCTGCTGTTCGTCGAGACCAACCCCGCACCCGGCAAGTGGGTGCTGGAGAAGCGTGGGCTGATCGAATCCGGTCACGTTCGACCACCGCTGATCTCACCGACGCCGGGCGGCGTCACGAAAATCACCGAACTGCTCGCCGAGGGCGAGCGCTACCTGTCGCCCGTCGAGGGCTTCACCGTGAAAGGTCGCTGATCGTGGCGCACTTCATTCCGGACGGTGTCCCGTCCCACCTCCAGCACTACGTCGACGGCGAGTTCGTCGACAGCGTCTCGGGTTCAACCTTCGACGTACTCGACCCGGTGACTAACCAGAACTACGCGACTGCCGCCGCCGGCCAGAAGGAGGACGTCGATCTCGCCGTCGCGGCCGCCACCCGCGCGTTCCGCCGCGGCCCGTGGCCGGGACTCGCGCCGCGAGCGCGAGCGCGCATCCTGAACCGCATCGCCGACGCGGTTGAGGCGCAGGATGCCCGACTCGCGGAGCTGGAGACCTTCGACACCGGTCTTCCGATCACTCAGGCGCTTGGCCAGGCGCAGCGCGCCGCCGAGAACTTCCGGTTCTTCGCGGACCTGATCGTGGCGCAGGCGGATGACACCTATCGCGTGCCCGGCGTGCAGATGAACTACGTCAACCGCAAGCCGATCGGCGTCGCGGGACTCATCACTCCCTGGAACACGCCCTTCATGCTCGAGAGCTGGAAGCTCGCCCCGGCGCTCGCATCGGGATGCACGGTCGTTCTGAAACCCGCCGAGTTCACGCCGCTGTCGGCGAGCCTGTGGGCAACGATCTTCCGCGAGGCCGGTCTCCCGGACGGCGTCTTCAATCTCGTCAACGGGCTGGGCGAAGAGGCCGGGGACGCGCTGGTAAAGCATCCCGGGGTTCCGCTGATCTCGTTCACGGGTGAGACGACCACCGGCCAGACGATCTTCCGCAACGCGGCCGAGAACCTGAAGGGGCTCTCGATGGAACTCGGCGGCAAGTCGCCCGCCGTCGTCTTCGCCGACGCCAACCTCGACGCCGCAATCGACTCGACCCTATTCGGAGTGTTCTCCCTCAACGGCGAGCGCTGCACCGCGGGCTCGCGCATCCTCGTCGAGCGGGCCATCTACGACGAATTCCTCGAGCGCTATTCGGAGCGCGCGAAACGCATCGTGGTGGGCGACCCGCACGATCCGAAAACGGAGGTCGGTGCGCTCGTCCATCCGGAGCACTACGCCAAGGTGATCAGTTACGTCGAGCTCGGCAAATCGGAGGGTCGGCTGATCGCCGGCGGCGGCCGGCCTGAGGGCCTGCCCGAGGGAAATTACGTCGCGCCGACCGTGTTCGCCGACGTGAAACCCGACGCCCGGATCTTCCAGGAGGAGATCTTCGGACCGGTTGTCGCGATCACGCCGTTCGACTCGGACGACGAGGCGCTCGAACTCGCCAACGGCGTGAGGTATGGGCTGGCCGCCTACCTCTGGACCTCAGATCTCACTCGCGCCCACAACTTCGCGCATCGAACGGAGGCCGGGATGGTCTGGCTCAACTCCCACAATGTGCGGGACCTTCGCACACCCTTCGGCGGCGTGAAGGCGTCCGGGCTCGGCCACGAGGGTGGCTACCGGTCGCTCGACTTCTACACCGACTCGCAGGCCGTGCACATCACCCTCGGGGACGTGCACACCGCCCGGTTCGGAGCGGCCTGATGGCCGGCAACGAACAACCAGGAACGCCTCCCGTCGCACCGGACATCCTTCGCTGCGCGTGGGCCGAACTGATCGTCACCGACCTCGCCGCGTCCCGCGCGTTCTATGTCGGGGTGTTGGGGCTCGTCGTCAGCTACGAGGACGAGGACGCGATCTACCTGCGCGCCTTCGAGGAGTATCTGCACCACTCGCTCGTTCTTCGCCGCGGCCCCGTTGCCGCGTTGGCGGTGCTCGCGTACCGCGTGCGCTCCGAGTCCGAGGTGGATGTCGCGGCCGCGTACTACCGTGCACTCGGATCGCGGGTGGAGGAGCGCCAAGCCGGCCAGACGCGCGGAATCGGTCGCGCCATCCGGGTCGAGGATCCGCTCGGGTTCCCGATCGAGTACTTCTACGAGGCGGAGCACGTCGAACGACTCACTCGTCGATACGACCTCCAGGGCGCGGCGACGATCGCCCGCCTCGATCACTTCAACATCGTCACGCCCGACGTGCCGACCGCAATGGACTACTACGGCGACCTCGGCTTCACAGTGTCCGAGGACATCGAGGACGACGAGAAGACCGTCTTCGCCGCCTGGATGTATCGCAAGTCGACCGTGCACGATGTCGCGCTCACCGGCGGGGCCGGACCGCGGCTGCACCACATCGCGTTCGCGACCCACGAGCGTTCGCAGATCCTGCATCTCTGCGATCATCTCGGAGCGCTCCGGCAGTCCGACCAGATCGAGCGCGGCCCCGGCCGGCACGGGGTGTCGAACGCGTTCTACCTCTACCTCCTCGACCCGGACGGTCACCGCATCGAGATCTACACGCACGACTACTACACGGGCGACCCCGACAACCCGATCGTGACCTGGGATGTGCACGACAACCAGCGGCGCGACTGGTGGGGCACGCCCGTCGTGCCGAGCTGGTACGCGAACGCCTCCGCCGTGCTCGATCTCGATGGTGAGGTGCGCACAACGACCGAGCGAACAGACACGAGCGAGGCCGACGTGACGATCGGCGCCGATGGCTTCTCTTACACGCGCAAGGACGAGGGCTTCAAGATCGGCGACCAGGTCTAATCGGTTAGATAGTTGACAGTTAGGCCTCTAACTATTAGAGTTCTAAGCATGGACGAGCCGGAATTCAAGCGCGAGGGCAACCTGGATCTGCTGCGGTGGATCGGGTGGGCGCAGCGCAAGGCCGCAGAAGATTGGATCCGCGAACGCGATCTGACCTTCGAGCAGGGCTTCGCGCTGGGCTTCCTCGAGCAGTTTCCCGGATCCATGCAGCGAGACATCGCCAAGATGACCCGTACCAGCGCCGCGAGCGTCTCCAGCCTCCTGCAGGGACTCGAACGCAAGGCACTCATCGAACGCCGCACCGAGCACGGGGATGAGCGCAGCAAGCGCGTTTATGCGACCCCGGCCGGCTCGAAACTGATCCAGGGGTTCGAGGCCGCAATGGCCGAAGCCAACGACACCATCCTTGAGCCGCTCAGCGAGGCTGAGCGCACCACACTGTTCGACCTGCTGGGCAAGATCACGGCGGCGCTGCCGCAACCGTCCAGGTCGTAACCACGTTCCACTTCCTACGCCGACATGGTGTCGGCGTGATTCAGCGCGCTTCAACGAGTTAGTAAGGAGCAGTCATGAGCACCACAAGCATCGAATCCAACGCGGTCAAGTCCAACCGCTGGTACCTCTCGGCCGCGCCGATCGTGCGCGCCCTCGTGCACCTCTGCGTGCCGATGGCCGCCGGCATGATCGTCGGCGCCGTCTACAACGTCATCAACGCGGGCTTCATCGGTTCGCAGCACAACACCGCGCTGCTTGCCGCCATCACGTTCGGCACTCCGCTCCTCGGCCTGGTCATGGCGGTCGGCGGTGTCTTCGGAGTAGGCGGCAGTTCTTTGATCTCCCGACTACTCGGGGCATCCGAGAATGACGTCTCCAAGGCCAGCGAGATCAAGCACGTCTCGTCGTTCGCCGTCTGGGCGACCGTCGTCGTCGGCGCGGTCCTCGGCGGAATCGGACTGCTGTTGCTGCATCCTCTCGTCACCGTACTCGGGGCCAGCACGGCGGGAGGAGCGGCCGTTGCGGCCACCACCTCGTACGTCGCCGTGTTCCTCTGCTTCACGCCGGTCCTCGCGCTCGCGTTCTGTCTCGAACAGCTGGTGCGGGCGGAGGGTGCGGCCCGCCAGTCGATGATCGGGCTGATCGCATCCACGATCGGCAACCTCGTCTTCGACGTCCTCTTCATCCTGGTTCTGCACTGGGGTGTCGCCGGCGCCGCCCTGTCGATCGGCCTCTCCAACCTGATCAGCGTCGCCTACTACGCCTTCTGGCTGCAGAAACACAGCGAGCATGTCAGCCTGAACCCACGCTGGTTCGCTCTGAAGTCGTCCATCCTGAAGCCCGTCTTCGGAATCGGCTCGGGCGAGCTGATCCAGTCGTCGTTCCTGATCGTCACAGTCCTCGTGCTGGACAACCTCGCGGCGATCTACGGCGACGGGCCGCTCGCCGCGATGGGCGTCGCGGTGCGAATCGCGCAGGTGCCGGAGTTCCTGGTCATGGGCGTCACCATCGGCGTGCTGCCGCTCCTCGCCTACTCGTTCGGCAAGGGCGACCACACGCGTCTGCGTTCGGCGCTTCGAGCAGCAGCGATCACGGTCGGTGGGATCACCATCCTCTTCGCGACCGTGGTGTTCCTCTTCCGCGACCAGGTGCTGATGCTGTTCTCTAACAGCCACAGCGTCCTCGCGATCGGCGTCATCGCGCTCACCGCGCAGCTGGTCGCAATGATCGCCAATGGATTCACCGGCCTCATCACCTCACTATTCCAGGCCACCGGTAAGGCCGTGCCGTCGATCGTGCTGTCGATGTCGCAGGGCATCCTGTTCATCCCGATCGTGTTGCTAGGCAACCTGTGGTTCGGCCTCGGCGGCATCATCTGGTCGCTTACCGTCAGCGAAGTGCTCGTGTTCCTGATCGGAATCGGGATGTGGCTCGCCACCCGCAAGTCCATCGATCGCGGCCTCGCCGAAGGCAGCCCGGAGCGCGCCGAGGCGGCGCTCGAGGGTGCCGAGGCCTAGCCCGGACTTGCCGGCCTAATTCCGCTTCCGCGAGATTGGGTGAAGAATCGACACCATGACCGAGTCCGCCGGAACGGCATCCGTTCTGGATGTTTCCAACCTGACCGTGACCTACGGAAGCGGGGTCGCCGTCGACGGCATCGCCTTCGAGATCCGCGCGAAAGAGATCTTCGGCCTCCTCGGGCCGAACGGCGCCGGCAAGACCAGCACCCTCAGCGCGATCGAGGGACTGGTCGCGCCGCGATCCGGCACGGTCACGGTCGATGGCATCGACCTGCAGCGCGACCCCATGTCGGCGAAGGCCCGGATGGGCGTTCAACTGCAGGCGTCCAGCTTCCAGGCCGAGCTGACCATCGAACAGATCGTGCGGCTGTATGCCGGACTCTATGGCGTGACCGACTCGAAGGACGAGATCGCGGATCGGATTCGACGCGTTGGACTGGGCGACGAGCTCGGCAAGCGCTTCAAGTCGCTGTCCGGCGGCCAGCAGCAGCGGCTCTCACTGCTCATTGCCGTCATTCATCAGCCCTTGCTTCTGCTTCTCGACGAACCGACCGCCGGTCTCGATCCGCAGTCCCGTCGCCAACTCTGGGACCGAATCGAGCGGCTCCGCGCGGACGGCGGCAGCATCCTCCTCACCACACACTCGATGGAGGAGGCGCAGGCCGTGTGTGATCGGGTCGCGATCATCGACCGCGGAAAAATCCTCGCGAGTGACACTCCTGCCAACCTCATCAAGCTCCACGGCAAGGATCCGAAGGTCCTCGCCGTCGCCCACGGCAAGGTCACGCTCGAGGATGTCTTCATCGGACTGACGGGAAGTGAGATCCGTGACTGACACGATTCGCACGGCAGCACCACAGACCGGTCTCATCTTCCGGTCACTGTTCCGGGCCGACTTCACCGTGCTACTGCGCAACGGGCGCACTCTCATCCTTAACATCGCCGTCCCGATCCTGATTCTGATCATCACCGGATTCGCGTCGTCCAAGGGCCGCACCTCCGACTTCGGTCTCGGCGCGTTCGATGTGGGACTCGCGATCACCTATGGGCTGCTGGCCTCGAGTCTCATCGGATACTCGATCACGGTTGCACGAGATCGCGAGGCGGGGGTGCTGCAACGCCTCCGGGTCACTCCCGCGCCAACCTGGGCGATCATGACGAGCCGTTTGCTCGTCCAGATCGTGCTCGACCTGGTCATGACGGTCATCGTGCTCGCGATCGGCGTCGTCATCCATCACCTCGAGTTCAGCTTCTGGGACGTCCTGCTGTTCTGCGGCGTCTCGCTCCTCGGGGGCGTTATGTTCCTCGCGATCGGCCAGGCCATCGTCGGACTGGTGCGATCCGCCTCCGCGGTGAACGCGCTCGGGCGGGCGCTTTACATTGTGCTTCTACTGCTCGGCCTCCTCGGCTCGACGGCCGTCCTCGGTGACACCATGAAGGCGATCTCGGACTGGTCGCCCGTGGGGGCGCTCATCCTGCTCTACGTGGGAGTGCTGGATCCCTCGGCCTGGGGATGGGCGCAAACCGACGCGTTGATCGCGACGCTCATATACATCGTCGTGGGCGTGATCGTCGGAATCCGCTGGTTCCGCTGGGAAGCACGATAGGGAGAGCTGGCCGTGAGAAAACTGGTGGCGTACGAGCTGGTGTCACTGGACGGCGTCGCGCAGAGCCCAGAGGAGTTCTTCCTCGACTGGGATGAGGCGATGGACGCGAACCTGGGCGTGGTCATCGGCGAGCAGGACACGGTGCTACTCGGTCGACGAAGCTACGACGAGTGGTCCGGGTACTGGCCGACCAGCACCGATGAGCCGTTCTCGACGTTCATTAACGCCGTGCCGAAGTTTGTCGCAACCTCGTCACCGCTCGACGGCGACTGGAATAATTCGACCGCGATCGAGGGCGAGATCGACCAGTTCGTTCGCGACCTTAAGGCAGTTCCCGGCGGCGCCATCGGCATCCACGCCAGCATCTCTCTCACGCAGGCGCTCCTCTCGGCCGAGCTCGTCGATCAACTGAAGCTTCTCGTCGCACCGGTTATCGTCGGGAAAGGGAATCGGTTACTCGACGGACTGCCGCGAGTGCGGCTGGAACTCGAGAGCAGCACCAGCTCCCCGACCGGGTACCTGATGCTGGACTACCGGGTGCGCGACTCGAGCGAATGAGTTCCGGACGCGATCAGTCTGAGGAATGATGTCGCGGAGGCTCGATACCCCCTAGGTTTCTCCTGTGACCCGAATCCAGGAACCCGGCGACGCTGCCGGAGCATCCACGACGACCACGAAGACCGCGGTCGATCTCTCGAAGCGCGATCTCACCCTCGACCTGACCCGCGTGTTCTGCGTTCTGCTGGTTGTGGTCATCCACCTTCTCTTCGTGGGCGTTGGTCACACGAGGAGCGGGTCGCTCACCATCTCGCGCCCCCTCGACCATCTGTCGTGGTTCCCTATGGCCACGTGGGTCGGCCAGATCATGCCCGTGTTCTTCGTCGTCGGCGGGTTCGCCGGGCTGACTTCCTGGCGGAGCACTCTCCGCCGCGGAGGCAATGCGCGCGGCTTCGTTCGCACGCGCGTGCTGCGACTCGCGCAACCCGCGCTGCCGCTCTTCATCTTCTACGTCGTCGTTCTCGGTGCGGCGACGCTGATCGGCATCGACCCGCAACTGCTCGCTGGGGTTGCGACCGGTGCCGGGAGCCCGCTGTGGTTCCTGGCCGCCTACTCGCTCTGCCAGGCGCTCGTGCCGCTCATGGCCGGGTTCCACGAACGTGCGCCGAAGACGACCCTGGTCGTGCTGCTCGCAGGCGCCATCCTCGTGGACGCGGTGCGGTATTCGACCCACGACGTGCTGTTCGGGCTCGTGAACCTCGCCTTCGTCTGGCTGATCATCCAGCAGTTCGGATTCTGGTACGCGGATGGCTGGTTCGACCGCAGAAAGTGGTGGCAGCTCGTCGCGATCGCGGCGGTCTGTTACGCGACACTCATCCCGCTGACCACCGTTCTGCCGTACTCGGTGGACATGCTGACGAACCTGAATCCGCCGACCGTTCCGCTCATCGCTTTGGGGCTTGCGCAGGCGTGCGTGCTGCGCCTGCTCAAACCCGCGCTGACAGCGCTCATGAGCACTCGACCCGCGAAGGCCGTGGTCTTCGTGGTCGGTTCACGGCTCATGACCGTCTACCTGTGGCACCTGCCACTCATCATCGTCCTGGCCGGCGCTGCCCTGCTCATCCCGGGTGCGAGTCCCGCGCCCGCGTCGGCCGCCTGGTGGCTGTCTCGTCCGCTGATGTACATCCTGGTGCTCCTCGCACTGTACGGGCTGTCGTTCCTCGTCGGCCGCTGGGAGACGCCGCGCGAGGTTTCGGCGGTGCCACCGACGTGGGGCGTGGCGCTCTCGGCGGTGTTGGTATTCGTCCCCGCCCTGCTGATCCTGCAGTGGTTCCTGAACCCCGAGTTCGCCATTCTCGGCGCCGTATTCTACGGAGCCGCGGTGCTGATGCTCGGGCGATGGCCAACGCGAGCGGGAGCCGCGGCCGTGGTCTCGTAGGAGTCCGTCAGTCGCTCGAGCACGGTGCGCCCGTCGCGGGTCGGCACGGACGGGGCGCCGAGATGACGCGCGCGAAGCTCCGCCATGAACTCGTCGACAAACTCGGGGCCGGCCGCACGCATAAGCTCCTGACGGACACGCAGTTCCGGGCTGCCGCTGCGCCAGTCGAGCCCCCAGTTCCCGAGGGCGTAGATGATTGGCAGTGTCTGGATGCCGGCCTCGGTGAGGCTGTACCGGAGTCGCTGCCCGCGCGCGCCATCCGCGCGAGTCAGGATGCCCGCGGCGACCAGTCGCTGGAGCCGGTCGGCGAGGACGTTCGACGCAATGCCCTCGATCGACCGGGTCAGCAGCTCGCGAAAGTATCGACTGTCACCGAAGATGATGTCGCGCAGGACGAGGAACGACCACTGGTCGCCTAGTGCCTCGACCGCCGCGTTGATCGGGCAGCCGGACCGAGCATCCGCCGGCGGGCTCTTGACATCGACCGGACTCACGGCGCTAGGCTACTCCTCAATCGCAAGCAGTTGCGGTTCGCAATCACTTCAACGCGAGGAGCCAGTGTGACCTTCTATCTGATTTCTTTCCCGGGTGCCGCGATGGATCTCGATCCGTCGGAGTTCGCCGCAGCCGACCGAGACGCCCACGCGGTGATCGCCGAGATGAAGGCCGCGGGCGTATACCGATTCGGAGGCGGCCTCGACGAGAGCGTCCCCGCGGTGCAGGTCGCCGCAGACGGCACCGTCACCGAGCAGACCTATCCGCAGAGTCGCGAACTCGACGGCGGGATAACCATCATCGATGTCCCCACTCGTGAGGAAGCCCTCGAGTGGGCTCGCAAGACGACCATCGGTTGCCACACGGTCCAGGAGCTTCGACAATTCATGGATGACCCCGCAATCTGAGACCGACAGCGCGTCGATCCCGGTTCGTCCCTATGCCGAATCCGACTGGGACGCAATCTGCCGCATCCACGACGCCGCCCGACTGGACGAACTGCGCGGGAGCGTCGGACTCGATGCGTTCCTTCCGCTTGCCGACACGTACGAGAACGAGGGACTCTTCGACAACCCGGTCTGGGTCGCCGAACTCGAGGGACGGGTCGCCGGCTTCGTCGCTGCGTCTCCCGACGAGATCACCTGGATCTACGTCGACCCCGCAATGTCCCGTCGCGGCGTCGCTCGAGCACTGATGCAGGAGGTCTTCGCTCACGCCAACGACCGCATCGAGCTCGAGGTCCTGGACGGGAACGACGGTGCGCGAGCGTTTTACGAGGCGATCGGCTTCGCCTACGAGAGTTCAACGACTGGGAAGCTCACCGGGAACGAGAGCTTCCCGGCGACAGGACACACGCTCGTCTGGACGAAAGCGACGGGAGACCCGAGCGCCGACTAGTCCCCGCGAGCGCTTCCCATTACATCTTGTGGTCGGGGGCCAGAGGTGCTCCAGTTGCCAGGCGAGGTCATGATGTTCGGCACCGGCACGATGTTGGCCCGCGGCCGTCCAGCCATTATTGGCCGGGGCTGACCGACGACCGGGTCCCAGTGGAGACCCGAACTCATTGTCGACGGCGTGGGCAGCCAGGGCTGGCCCGGCCCCGCCATGACGCCGCGCGGCGCGCTCTGCTGCGGATCCCAATCTCCGGGCGATCCCATGATCTCGAGACCTGCCTCTCGGGGTGACTCTTCTGACGGGAATTTCATCGGTTGCTCCTTATATTTCCGTTGGCCGTGCCAGTGAGTTCGTGGCCCGGTTCGTCTAGCCCACGACCTTGTCGAAGACCTCGTTGAAGGCTTCCGTCGAACTGGGGTGGGTGTAGATGGAGTCGCGCAGCTCAGTGGCGGTGATGCCGTGGCGCATGGCGAGCGTGACGACGTTGATGATTTCCTGCGCGTCGATGCTGAGCAGGGCAGCACCAAGGATGAGGTCCGTGTCGGCGTCAACGATGAACTTCATCAATCCACGGGTCTCCTGGACGGTGTACGCACGCGGCATAGCGATGATGTCGGCGATCCGTTCGCGCGAGACTCGGATATTCCGACCATCCGCACGCGCTTCTCGCTCGGTAAGACCGACCGTCGCGAGGGGCGGTGTGATGAACAACGTGTGTGGAACGGCACGGCGATCGGACGTCGTCCGCTTTCCGTCGCCAAGCAGTTGATCGATGACAATTCGCGCATCATCGAGTGCGACGTATGTGAACTGCGGCCCTCCATTGACGTCGCCGAGCGCAAAAATGTGTGGCTGGCTGGTTCGTAGGTACTCGTCGACCTCGATCGCACCTCGAGCCGTGACCGCTACGCCGGCGGCCCCCAGACCGAGATGCGAGATCGCCGGTCGCCGGCCGATCGCCGGCAACACCGCGTCCGCCTCAACGGTGAGTGTCCGGCCATCCTTCTCGTACACGATTGTCGACGTGCCGCCGTTGTCGCGTACGTCCACAACCGTTGCGTGCGTGATGAGTTCGACCCCGTCGCCCTCAAGGATTTCGGTCGCAGCCTGGGCAACTTCGTCGTCCTCGCGTGCCAGTAGTCGCGTGGACGTTTCGAGCACCGTCACCCGAGCTCCGAAGTGCCGATAGATGTCGGCAAATTCCAGACCCAGGTACCCGCCTCCGATTATTGCCAAATGCTGCGGCAGTGCGTCTCGCTGCGTCAGTTCGTTACTACTGACGAGGTGCGGACTGCGTGCCAGGCCAGGAATGTCCGACACCATCGGCTCCGAGCCGGTGTTGATGAGGATGGTCGGTGCCGTCACGGTGATCCGGTCGCGACCCTCCCCAACCGACACTGTGTGGGGATCGACGAACCTCGCGGTGCCTGTCAGAACGGTTGCGGTGTCTTTGCCGTCGAGCGCCTCGAAGTTGCCGGCGCGAAATGCGGCGGTCAGCGCACGGACTCCCGCTACCGAGTTAGCGAAGAACTGTTGCGCATCGTCCTCCAATCGCCTGCTGTTCGAGTAGTGAACGAGCATCTTGGTTGGCACGCACCCGACGTTCGGACAGGTGCCCCCGTACATGTTTTCGGACTGCTCGATGAGAATCACGCGCTTTCCCTCGTCGCTGAGAGCGTGTGCCGCAGTCTTGCCGCCCTTGCCGAAGCCGATAACGAGAACGTCGGCGCTAATCGTGGTGAGAGGTTCCATACACTCAGTTTCCAGAGCTACGCTTGATCCGAATAGAGCGCTTCGTCTCGTTTTTTAGTCCGAAAGTCTCACATTGGATTCCGTTAGTCATCTGTTGCGACTAGCTCGCCTGGAAGCGAGTCTCGATAAACGCTGCCTGTTGGGTGCCTCGACTCGCATGGACGTCGCCGCACATGCCCCAAGGGAGGCGCCGTTCCATGTCCTGCTGGAGGGGACCTGCCAACTCGAAGTTGGCTCACGCCTACTGACACTCCGGGCGGGAGACGTCGTGGTGATTCCGCGCGGCGGTCCACACCGCGTCATCACGTTCGGTGAGCCGGAGCTGAGGGGAATTACCGAGGCAAACGGAACGGCGTTCACGACCACTCGGAGTGCCAACGGCGAAGCTCCCGTGATCGACCTGTTTTGCGGGCACTACACCTTCGGCGTTGGAGCGGGCGCGATCCTGTTCCAGAGCTTGCCGCAGCCTTTGCACGTGTCGTTCGGACAGTCGCCGGAGACCGACGCCGTCTTGCATATGTTGAGCGCGCTAATGCGGGGCGAGGCACAGCACGAGGGCGCTGGAACGGCGGCAATCCTCGCGGCTCTGTGCACCGCGCTGTTGGCAATGATGTTGCGAACAGGCCGGGGAGTCACGTCCGACACGTCACTATGGACGGCGGTCGCCGACGAGCAGATTGGGCGCACGATTTCCCGGATGCTCGAGAGCCCCGGAGACGAATGGTCGATAGAACGGCTGAGCGGGGAGGCAGCCATGTCGAGAGCCACATTCATTCGGCGATTCGATCGGAGCACCGGGATGAGCGTGGGCGCGTTTCTCGCACAGATACGACTGATGAGCGCCTCGGAGTTGTTGCTGACCACCGACCTGACCGTCGCGGCCGTCGCCGCGCAGGTCGGCTACAAATCCGAATCGGCTTTCGCTCGCGCCTTCAGCCGCACGACCGGCGACACCCCGGGAAAGTTCCGGCGATCGGCGAGAGCTCTCGGGCCGGACGCGCTGCGCTAACGGCTTTCATCTCGCCTGGGAGTCCAAGGAAGCTGCTTGACAGGCTGGCCCGGGTAGACAATAGTTAGGCATATGCCTAAGTTTTACGACGAGCTCGACAGTGTGCTCCGCGCCCTCGCGGATCCCACCCGCCGAGC
>DASXCU010000092.1:0-9049 GCA_036491035.1 Galbitalea sp.
CTGCACGATCAGATTATTGAGGGCCTGGATGAAAATGCGGCTGATCAGCTTTTTCTTGCTCGTCCAGAAAAGGGTGCGAATTGGCTCGTTCGCGCGATGGCTGAATCCGCGCGAACTCTGGTCCAGCGACAGCGCGAAAACCCAGCCATACATGCGACGTGACATCCAGAATCGTTATAAAAACGGGGCACTTTGACTGAGTAGGTTGTCCCCATGACTTTCGCCACGATCACACCACTGCAGGTCGGCACTCTCCTCGCGGGGGATGAGCGCATGCCGATCTACACGTACCTCATTGAGCATCCTGACGGACGCATCTTGGTAGATACGGGAATGACGGATCTGCACGATGCTGTAGCGGACATGGACCCACGGCTCACTCCCCTGGACGAGCAAGATCTCGACCTGGGCACTATCACTGCCGTGGTCAACACCCACCTTCACTTCGACCACTGCGGAGGGAACCACTTGTTTACCGGACGGCCGATCCACGTCCAACGACAGGAGTTAGAGGATGCGCGCACACTGGATGACTACACGATCCGCGAATGGGTCGACGCGCCGGGTCTGACGTATTCGCCCGTGGACGGTGAGTTCGAACTGCTTCCGGGTGTCCGTCTTCTCCCCGCCCCTGGTCACACGCTGGGATCGCAAATCGTCGTGGTGGAAACGAGTGGCCAACCAATTGTTATCGCCGGCGATACGGCTGTCTGGTTCGGAGAACTGGACGAGCCATCCACTGAGGGACAACAGCTCATTCGCGACCTTGACCCTCAAGAGGTGTGGCTCGCCCACACCAGCGCCCCGTGGCGGCCTACTTCCTGACCGCATGGTTTCTCCTCGACCTGCGTCGTGACCATTGCTCGATGATTGAGCGCGAAGGCAGGTTCGAATCCTGTCGGGGCATTGTGGAAACTCATCGTGGACGGATGCTTTCGCTCTCAGTTCTCGTCGATGAGGAGCATCACGATGGCGGCGCCGACTTCGAGCAGCGCGGCACCTATGACGATGCCCCGAAGCACGAGGGCGTCGATGCGGTTCGAGGAATCGCGCATGCTGTGGCTACCTCTCATCATTGAGCGGAGAGCACACGCCGACTCCTTAAGTTGCAGCGGGTGCCTATACCTAGGAGACCGCCTGGCAGCGGGATTATGACGCAGGATCGAGAGCAATAAACCCCGGGCCGGAAGCGGTGACGCCGGGGACGCGCCGCTCTACGGAGTGGTGCTCACGCCCTCGGGCGGCGGTGCGGCTTCGGAAGCGGTCGCAGTGGGCGGGGGTGCCGTCGCGAGCCCCGGCGTTGTGATGGTTGGGGTCGTCGTTGCGGCGGGGACGACCGGGATGGTGGGAGCGACGGGAACCGCGCCCGTTTCGGCGGGGGTTACGGTCGGGGTGACCGCGGCTGGCGTCCACTCCTGGGGCGGGGCGGCTGCGGGGGACTCCTGCTCGTAACGCCACTGGGCGAGATCCGAGACGAACAGTTTCTTCGCTCGGCCGGGCTTGTTCTGCCAGTCCAGCAGTCGGTCGCGATACTCGACGAAGGTCTGCTCGGCCTGGAAGCTGAACGACGCGGAATTTTTTTTCATGTCCGCGAGCTGATGAGCGGCCCAGTCCGCCGCGGCGCTGGCGCCGTTGACCGGAAGCAAGCGCACGCGAATGTCCGCCTCGCTCATGAGGCTGTCGATGTGCTGCTTCTCATCACCGCCGAGCGAACTCCAGATGGAGGCCTTCCGGCCCACGACGATGAGGGCGATGATCGCCGCACCCTTGAGTTCCCGATCCTGGTGCTCTACGACGCGTTTGGATGCGCCGCGGCCGATCAGGGCGGCGATGATCCCCGCCAGAACGATCGCCACGAAGGGGAGTATCGCGCTCAGAAAGATCCGCGAACCGCTTGCCGAATTGATCCACGCCACAAAATCGTTCCACCAGCCCATGAATCGCACCCTACCCGCGAGGCTCGGATGCGCAAGGGTATGCGGCGGGTGTCACGGAACTGGCTCGGATTCAGGATGCATGCGTCCGCGCTGCAGGAACGCGGCTCAACTGAATCGGAAGCAGTCGATCGCGTCGTCGATGCTCCAGAATTCGCCGAGCGGAAGCGACTGGCGGCGCGATGAGAACATGCGCTTCGCGCGGAACCTCTGGCTGCCGGACTCGTCGAATGACTCGATGTAGCCGAGCACCTCGCCCGAGCGACGAGTAACCCGCCAGAGTTGATCGTGAAGCTGCACGAGCGCAATGCCGAATCGCCCCAGGCGCGAGTGGTCGTCCCGCTCGCGCGAGACGAAGGAGTTGGTTGCAACGAAATCGAGGGTGGTCACGTGTGCTCCGAATTGTCAGCCGGCCCGACTGGGTTTTGGACCCTTTTAGATTAAGTCGGGCCGCCGACATTCGAATACGTGTTCGAGCTGATTGTTAGCGCTTTTCTGTTCCGTCGACTGCGAAGGGTTCGATCGCCGCGATTTCGTCGGCGGTCAGCTCCGGCTTCGCCAGCGTGCCGAGGTTGTTCTCGAGCTGCGCGACCGACGACGCTCCGATGAGCGCCGAGGTCACCTGCGGCTGGCGCAGCACCCACGTGAGCGCGAGCTGTGCGAGCGACTGGCCACGATCGTTGGCGATGTGGTTGAGCGCGCGCACCCGGGCGAGGTAGTCATCGGTGATCGTCGACGAGTCCAGCCATCGGCCCTCCGCGACGCGAGAGTCAGATGGGATCGTTCCGTCGATGTAACGATCGGTGAGCAGGCCCTGCGCGAGCGGGGAGAACACGATGCTGCCGGCGCCGATCTGATCGAGTACAGGAAACAGTCCGTTCTCGATGTGACGGTCGAACATGTTGTAGCGCGGCTGGTGGATAGTGAGTGGGATTTTGTGCTCGGCCAGCGCCGCCGCGGCGGCGAGCGTCTGCTCCGGGTCGTAGTTGGAGACGCCGACATAGAGCGCCTTGCCCGACTGCACAGCGGTCGCGAGCGCCCCCATCGTCTCCTCGATCGGAGTGTTCGGGTCGGGCCGGTGGGAGTAGAAGATGTCGACGTAGTCGACCTGCATTCGCTTCAGGCTCTGGTCCAGCGACGACAGAAGGTATTTGCGCGAGCCCCACTCCCCGTACGGCCCCGGCCACATGTCGTAACCTGCCTTCGTCGAGAGGATGAGTTCATCCCGGTAGGGCTGGAAGTCCTGCGTGTAGATGGTGCCGAAGTTCGATTCGGCCGAGCCGGCGGGCGGTCCGTAGTTGTTCGCCAGGTCGAAGTGGTTGATGCCGAGGTCGAAGGCACGGCGCAGGATGGCGCGCTGCGTGTCGAGCGGGCGGTCCGTGCCGAAGTTGTTCCAGAGCCCAAGAGAGACACCGGGTAACTGGAGTCCGCTCTTGCCCACCCTCTTGTACTTGATGGTGTCGTATCGGTTCTCCGCAGCGGTATAGGGCATGTCTCAAGCGTAGGGGGAAGGTAGGTTGAGGACATGCAGACGTTCGTCCTCGCCGGTGGTTGCTTCTGGTGCCTCGATGCGGTGTACCGCACTCTGAAGGGTGTGACGGATGTCGTGTCGGGGTATACGGGCGGCACGACGAGATACCCGGATTACGACTCGGTCTGCACCGGAACGACGGGTCACGCCGAGGCAGTCAAGGTCGTATTCGACGAGACCGTGATCCCCGCGTCGGTAATCCTGGACGTCTTCTTCAGCCTTCACGACCCGCGCCAGCTGAACCGTCAGGGCAACGACGTCGGCACGCAGTATCGCTCGGCGATGTTCTACGCGGATGACGACCAGAAGAGGCAGTTCGAGGAGGCGCGTGACCGCGCGACCGAGTACTGGGACGGCGGTCTCGTGACAACGATCGAGCCGCTCGGACCCTGGACGGATGCCGAGGAGTACCACCAGAACTTCTTCGCCAAAAATCCCGGTCAGGGGTACTGCCTCGCTATTGCGCTGCCGAAGGTCAACAAGATCCGCAAGTCGTACGCGGAGTACGTGCTCGCCTCCTGACCTCCCTGGCCTCGCTAACGTCACCGGCGTCTCCTCCACAGACCCTGGCCGGAGCGCTGATTCACCGGTCGGATGGATGCTCCTCCGGGCCGCCTCGTCCACCGGCACAGTTGGTTTCGACGGAGCCGGTCCGGCAATCCCGGCACGAGTGTCGGCTCGGCTTCGTCGCCAACTCATCGCTCACCGGATCGCCCTGGCGGACGGTCCTCCTGGAGGAATCAGTGTCAGACATCATCACGCTCACCGGAATCGTCGGCACCGAACCGCGTGCGGTCACCACCGCGGAGGGGCTCGCGATCACCAGCTTTCGTCTCGCATCCACGCAGCGACGATTCGACAAGGCAACGGAAAAGTGGATCGATGGCGAGACGAACTGGTACTCGGTGACGACGTTCCGGCAGCTGGCCACCAACGCCGCCGTGTCGGTCAAGAAGGGAGAGCGGCTGCTCGTCACCGGTCGCCTGCGACTGCGCAACTGGCAGAACGACGGCAAGTCCGGGCTTAACGTCGATATCGAGGCGGACTCGCTCGGCCACGACTTGTCGTGGGGCACGGCCGCGTTCTCACGCAACGCCGGAGCCGGACCAACGGAGAACTCCGCTTCCAGCGCGGATGCCGCATCCGGATTCCCGACGGAGGCAGACCTTCGCGCGCTGACCGAGTCGACGACCACGGCCACAAGCGCATCGGCATCGACATCGCCGGTCGGCGAGGACGCTACGCCGTTTTAGGAACCTCGCCGAGACGCGTCGGCGCGACCCCGAGCACCGCAGCGTAACCATCGTTCAGCTCCGACCAGCCACGCTCCATGGCGGCCATACCACGCACCGGTGCCGGGTGCTTTCCGGCCAGGACGGCCGCGGCGACCTGCAGGCACAGGTGCCAGCCCGCCGCGTTCGCCGAAGCCATTGATGCGTCCGCCAGGGTCTGATGCAGCGTCAGGCGGCACCCGGACCCGACCGGGGTGAGTCGCCACGCGAGCATGTCGCTCGCCCAGCTGTGCTCGAGCAGTCGGGGAGCGTCCGCGACGAGAACGACGCTCGGCACATCGACATCCGGTCCGTCGCCGTCGCCGAGCATTGTGAGCACAACCCGTCCAACCTGAGACAGGTCGCGATCCGCGGTGTACGGCGCCCAAGCCCGCAGCGACTCCGGTTTCGTGAGGAGGGACCAGACGCTTGCGGCTCCCTGCTCGAAGTCCCACGTCAGGACAATCGTCGTCCGGCCGTTGCTCACTTCGCGCGCCACAGAACCGAGAGCGGGCTTCGATGCCGGATCGGGACGGGACTTGTTGTCTGGTCGAGTTTTCGAGTTCAATCGAACCATGGCCGATAACCTACGCCTGCCAAAGTTCGCCGTCTAGAATCACCTTCAGCGCCCGACCGGACGGGCCGATACGAGGGGGAGAGCAAATGCTGCGACGACGCGGTCTCCTCGCCCTTCCCGTCGCTCTCGTCCTGGTCGTGGCGCTCGCCGGATGCGTCCAGAACGCGAGCGTGACCCCCTTGCCGACCGCGACGCCATCCAGCTCGGCGTCCGCATCATCCGCGCTCCCGACCTACAACCCGAACGGCACCGCAACCGATAACCTCGCCTACTTCAACAAGGTCGGCAACGAGCTCTTCAGTTCGACACAGGCCAGCGCTGCGAGCTCGCAGGGCGAACTCATCGTCAACTGGTTCGTCTCGCACGGGTTCAACAAGAAGAACATGGAAGTCACGCCCGACAAGACCGCCATCGGCCTCGCCGCCTGGAACATCGACTTCTCGGTTCGCTTCGGCAAGACGTGCATCCTCGGCCAGGCCGGAAACGTCGGATTCAACTCGGCGACCGTGCCCGTGCTGGCGACCGGCAAGTGCCTCGTCGGTCAGACCCGACCCATCGACTGGTAGCCGCTTCGGCATCGGCCTCACGCCCGGCACGGTTCGGCTCGCCCGATAGAATGGGGCAATGGCCGAATTCATTTACTCGATGGTCCGCGCCCGAAAAGCGGTCGGCGACAAGCTCATCCTCGATGATGTCACCATGTCGTTTTTCCCGGGCGCCAAGATCGGAGTGGTCGGCCCGAACGGTGCCGGTAAGTCCACGATTCTGAAGATCATGGCGGGGCTCGACACCCCCAGCAACGGCGAGGCTCGACTCAGCCCCGGGTATTCGGTGGGAATCCTCATGCAGGAGCCAGAGCTTGACGAGTCGAAGACCGTACTCGAGAACGTGCAGGAGGGCGTCGGTCCGATCAAGGCCAAGGTCGATCGCTTCAACGAGATCTCCATGGCGATGGCCGACCCGGATGCCGACTTCGACACCCTGCTCGCCGAAATGGGCACGCTGCAGGAGGAGATCGACGCCGCGGATGCGTGGGATCTCGACTCCCAGCTCGAGCAGGCGATGGATGCGCTGCGCACGCCACCAGGGGACGCCGCCGTCGCGAATCTCTCCGGCGGTGAGAAACGTCGCGTCGCGCTGACCAAACTGCTGCTGCAGAAGCCGGACCTGCTGCTGCTCGATGAGCCCACCAACCACCTCGACGCCGAGAGTGTGCTCTGGCTCGAGCAGCATCTGGCCAAGTACCACGGCGCCGTCCTCGCCGTCACCCACGATCGGTACTTCCTCGACCACGTGGCCGAGTGGATCGCCGAGGTCGACCGCGGCCACCTGTACCCCTACGAGGGCAACTACTCGACCTACCTGCAGAAGAAGGGCGAACGCCTCGAGGTGCAGGGCAAGAAGGATGCAAAACTCGCGAAGCGTCTCTCCAGCGAACTCGAATGGGTGCGCAGCAATGCGAAGGGTCGCCAGGTCAAATCGAAGGCGCGGCTCGCGCGCTACGAGGAGATGGTGACCGAGGCGGAGAAAACCCGCAAGCTCGACTTCGAAGAGCTCGTCATCCCGGTTGGGCCACGGCTCGGCGCGCAGGTCATCGACGCGAAGAACCTCAAGAAGGGCTTCGACGGGCGTGTCCTGATCGATGGCCTGAGCTTCACGCTTCCCCGCAACGGCATCGTCGGCGTCATCGGCCCGAACGGTGTCGGCAAGACCACGCTGTTCAAGACCGTGGTCGGTCTGGAGCCGCTGGATGGCGGTGATCTGAAGGTCGGCGAGACCGTCGACATCTCCTACGTCGACCAGAACCGTGGCGGCATCGATCCCAACAAGACGCTGTGGGAGGTCGTGTCGGACGGGCAGGACTTCATCCAGGTCGGCAAGACCGAGATCCCGTCGCGCGGCTACGTCTCGCAGTTCGGATTTAAGGGACCTGACCAGCAGAAGAAGGCCGGCGTGCTGTCGGGTGGTGAGCGCAACCGTCTCAACCTGGCACTGACGCTGAAGCAGGGCGGCAACCTGCTGCTCCTCGACGAACCGACCAACGACCTCGATGTCGAAACGCTCGGCAGCCTCGAGAACGCGCTGCTCGAGTTTCCCGGCTGTGCTGTGGTCATCACTCACGATCGGTGGTTCCTCGACCGGATCGCGACGCACATCCTCGCGTACGAGGGCACCGAGGAGAACCCGTCGAACTGGTACTGGTTCGAGGGCAACTTCGAGTCGTACGAGGAGAACAAGGTGGAGCGACTCGGACCGGACGCGGCGAAACCGCACCGCTCCGCCTACCGGAAGCTGACCCGCGACTAGCCATGCGCATCCACGTCCAGATCCCGCTCCGCTGGTCGGATTTCGACGCGTACGCGCACGTCAATAACGCGGAGATGCTGCGCGTGCTGGAGGAGGCGCGCATCCAGGCGATGTGGCGTCCCGATGACGGTTCGGTGTCGGATGCGCCGACGGCGGTCATGGATGTGCGCCCCGGCGCCGAGACCCTCGCGCTGATAGCCCGACAGGAGATCGAGTACCTGGCGCCCATCCCATACATGCGCGCACCACTGGACATCGAGCTGTGGGCGGGCGCGCTCGGCGGTGCGAGCATCGACGTGAACTACGAGGTGTACTCGCCGATCGGCGTCGAGCCTCGTGTGCTCTACACGCGTGCGGCGACGACCGTGGTCATGGTGTCCGCCGAGACCAACAACCCGACGCGGGTGCCGACCGAACTGCGCGAGGCGTGGAGGCCCTACATCGAGGAGCGAGTCAGCTTCGGAACGCGGCGCTAGTCAACCGTTGCGGAGGAGTGCCCCGGCGTGGCGACACCGCCGGCGGCGGACACGCCTACGGATCTCCTCCGTAAGTGTTTCTCTCTTTCAGGCGGGCGGTTTCGGAGCGCGGATGGTGCCCTCCTGGGCGACGCTCGCCAGCAGCCGCCCGTCGCGGCTGTAGATGCGGCCGAACGAGAGGCCGCGTCCGCCGATCGCGTTCGGGGATTCCTGCACATAGAGCAGCCACTCGTCGACGCGCCCCGGACGATGCCACCACATGGCGTGGTCGAGGCTCGCGATCTTCAGCCCGGGAGTCGCCCACGGCAGGCCGTGTCCGCGGAGAACGGATTCGAGGAGCGTGAAGTCGCTGAGGTAGGCGAGCGCCGCGCGGTGCAGGTTGGGATCGTCCGGCATGGTGCCGATCGCCTTCATCCATACGGCCTGGTGGGTCTGCGGCTCGCCTTCGACGTCCATCCAGATCGGGCGTTCGACGTGTCGGATGTCGAACGGGCGTCCCCACGCCCACACCTTCGCGACCGGGTGATCGATCCCCTCCAGGGTCTCCGCCGCGGTCGGAAGCGACTCCGGGTCCGGGATGCCCTCCGGGAACGGCTCCTGGTGCTCGAGGCCCTCGTCCTCGGTCTGGAAGGACGCGATCATTGACAGGATCGGAACGCCCTGCTGGTAGGCCTGGGTGCGCCGCGTGGTGAACGAGCGTCCGTCGTGGATGCGGTCCACCGAGAACGTAATCGGGAGCGCGATGTCGCCCGGCCGAAGGAAATATCCGTGCATCGAATGGATGGGTCGGTCATCCGGCACCGTACGCGTCGCCGCGACCACCGACTGCGCCAGGACCTGGCCGCCGAAGACCCGACCGTGGGGCTGCCACTCGCTGGGGCCGGTGAAAATGTCCTCTGTGGTTCTCGCCCCCGTGTCGGTCAGATCGAGAGTGGCCAGAAGTCCCGACAATG
>DASXCU010000093.1:0-4662 GCA_036491035.1 Galbitalea sp.
AACTCAAGTCCAGCGAGCAGATCGTCAGCGAAGACGCCGCCAAGGACGATGACGACGAGACGAAGGATAAATCGTGAGCATGAACGGGGACGACGAGATCGAGTCCGTCAACAACAACGAAGTCGAGGCCGTGCGAACGCCACAGCTCGAGACGCCCGAGCACAAACAGGCGCATGAAGACCTGCTTCGCGAGGGATCAACGGATGCTGGCGCAGCCGAAGGAATCGGCGAGGACGGCGTCGACATCACACAGAGCGACGGACCGGTCCTCGAGGGCGGGGACGACGTCAGCTAGGTCTCGACATCCTCGACGCGGGAAACGGCACCTGCCCGGATGACGGCGTCCTCGAGCTGTCCGACGAGATCCGACGACTGGGACTCCGCACCGCGGTGCTCACCAACGGGACCGACGAGATTGCGGACGAACTGACTGACCGCGGAATCGCCGGGAGATTCGACGCCATCTTCAACTCGGCCGAAATCGGATTCGTGAAGCCCGACGTGCGGGCGTTCCAGCATGTGCTCGACGCTCTGAACGTGACCGGTCCGGAAGTGTTCTTCACGGACGACTCCGAGACGAAACTCGCCGGTGCCGACATCCTCTCGATGCGCACGCGCCTTTATCGCGGGATCGACGAGCTTCGGAACGCGCTCGCCGAGTCAGGCGTACCCGTCCTCGTCGGCTCTCGCCTCGACGAATAAAAGGAACGGCGCGGATGTCGGCGGCTGCGAGATCATCGAGGGCGAGACAGCTGCGTGGAGATGCACCGAATGCGGCATCGAGTTCGGCCAGCTGCTAGCCGGCTAGCCCCGCGACCAGGTTGATGGCCGACGCGAGGATGATCGCGCCGAACAGGTACGAGAGGAGTCCCTGCCGTAGCGCAAGCGCACGGATATCGAACTGCGAGATGTTGGTGTCCGACACCTGATAGGTCATGCCGATCGTGAAGGCGAAGTAGGCGAAGTCGACGAACCGCGGAGCTTCCGTCTGGTTGAAGCTGATCCCGCCGCGCTTGCCAGCAAAATACAGCCGCGCGTAGCGCAGCGTGAAAAGCGTGTGCACCAGAAACCAGGAGAGCCCGACACTCAGCAGGGCAAGGATCGGCACCAGCACCTTGGTGAGGCCGTGCGCATCCTTCGCGGTAAAAATCAGGATGATCACCGCGACCAGGCTGAGGACGCTTCCGATCAGGATGAGCAGCTCCGAAATGCGGCTCGTCGGGTCCTCGCGGCGAGCGGTCTCGGCTGTCTCCTTGTCGTCATGGGAGGCCATCGTCCCCCACACCCACGCGATGTAGACGATGCATGCGACGGCCCAGCCTACGGTCGCGGAATACTCCCAACCCAGGAATACGCCGGCGGCGACGCCGGCGAGGATGCCCGCGCCGAGCATCACGAGGAGGCGTGCACGGGAGACGGTGGTGTGGGCGTCGGACTTCGATGTGGTCACGACTCATCATGGCGCGGGGACCGGGACGGATGCGACGGGTTGCGGATGGGGCGGGGGTTTCGATAGGCGTCGCTTCGCTTGGTCTCGACAAGCTCGACCCGAGGAGCTGACCGGGGTCGGGGGCTCTCGATAGGTTGGGGGAATGAGCGACGCAGTTCACGGCACACCCATCGATGAAGAAGCACGCGCCAACCTGGCCGAGCAGGGTCTCCGGTTCACCCTGCTGAAATCGGGCGACGGCACGTTCGAACCGTGGTTCCAAGCCATGGGACGCGGCTTCTACGGAGCCATCGTTGACTCCGAAGTGATCCCCAGCCGCGCCGAAGGATTCGCGCACCGCCGCCTGTCCGGCATCTACGACGACACCCTCGACGATGCGCCGTCGCCGGTCGCGACCGCCAGCTCGTGGCTCGCCGACCTCACTGTGCCGGGCGAGCGCAGCATCCCGACCTGGGCGATCAGCACCATCACGGTCGCACCAACTCACCGCCGGCGCGGCATCGCCCGCAACATGATGGAGGCCGAGCTCCGCACCGCCTCCGCGCTCGGCGTCCCGGCGGCCATCCTGACGGCCTCCGAGGCGACCATCTACGAGCGCTTCGGATTCGCGCCGGCAGCGATGCGCGCCGACTGGACCATCGACACCACAAAAGGCAAGTGGGCGGGACCGATCCCGAACGGCCGGGTGCAGCTCGTCACCACCGAGCAGGGCCGGGACGGCGGCGGCCACGCGATCTTCGACCGCGCGCGGCTCGGCATCCCGGGCGAGATGTACTTCGAGGGACACCTCTGGCGACGACTGTTCGGGATGCCCGGACGAGAAGACCCCAAAGACCTTCGAGTCGTGCGCTACGACGACGCCGATGGCGTTCCGCAGGGGCTCGCCATCTACAAGGTCACCCACAGTCGCGACTTCTCCGGCGATGTCGCCGAGGTCGCCTACCTGACGACCGCAACGGATGACGCGTACGCGGCACTCTGGCGTTACCTCGTCGAACTCGACCTGGTCGACAAGGTCGAGGCGCCGCTGCGATCCGTGGACGAACCCGTGCGCTGGCAACTCACCGACTCGCGCGCCGCTGTTGAGAACCGGGTCGGCGACCACCTGTGGCTCCGCGTTCTGGATGTGAAGGCCACACTCGAGGCGCGCCGCTACAACGCGCCCGGAGCGTTTGTCCTGGAACTGGATGACCCCCTCGGATTCGCCGACAGCAGTTGGCTGCTCACCATTGACGATGCCGGCAAGGCCGTCGTCGCGAAGCTGAGCGGCGGCGGAAGCTCCGACGGCAAGCACCGGCTGGCGATGAACATCCGCGATCTTGGCGCGATCTATTTGGGCGGCACGTCAGTGGCGACGCTCGTCCGAGCGGGACGCATCGTCGAGAAGGCCCAAGGTTCAGCATCGGCTGCGGATGCGGCATTCCGATCCGCCGTCACGCCGTGGCTGTCGACTTGGTTCTAGCTCCGACTGATGCTGCGCCAGCGCAGAATCAGAGCGACGCCGAAAGCCGCGTAACCCGCGGCAAGCACGAAGCCCGCGACCGCGCCGCCCCACAGCGTGCCCGCGAAAATCTGAGTGATATCCGACACCACCTGGAACGCGAAAAGCAGCATCGCGACGAGGAAGAGGACGCCAGCGCGACGTCCGAGGAAACCACCCGCCAGAACAAACACTCCCGCCAACACCGCGAAGATCACGTGCACGAAATCGACGGTGTTGCCGAGCTCGGTCGGTTCCGCCACGTAGCCAACGGGGATCGCGATTGCGAGAATCAGGAGGACCGCGCTCGGAAGCGCCCGTCGAGCCCAGACGGCAAGCAGCACGAAAGCGACGATGAGCGGCCCGGCCTCGAGGGCAACCAGGAAAAATAGGGGCAGCAGGTCGCCGAACCCGTTGCCATCCGACGGCGAATATAGGGTCTGGTACTCCAACACGAGCCCAAAGGCCTGCTTGATCGCGAGCGCCAGGGCAGAAATCACGATCAGGACGCCGGCGACCCCCAGCAGCGCGACTCGCCGAGGCTGCCTGGTCGATGCAGTGCTTACCGCAGTCATGACGAGAAGGTAGCCCACGGGACGGGTTAACGACGAAACCTCACCACCTTTGGGGTGGTGAGGCTTCGCTTGGTCAAATTAGCGACGGCGTTGGATGAAGAGGCCTGAGACGACCAGGCCGATGCCGAAAAGGACGGCGAGGATGATGCCGAGCGTCCCGGCGAGGAACGCGACCCACGTCGCCAGCAGGATGAGCGCAGCGATGATCGCGGTGATCAGGAAGATCAGGTCCGCGTTTCGATTGAAGAGATGCCTCGCGAACACGAGGATGCCGGAAACCAGCGTGCCGATCAGCGCGAGCAGAACGGCGATCGTGGTGACCGCCGAGCCCAGCGACGCGATCGAGGCGATCGCGAGCAGCACCCATCCGACCGCGGCCACAATGAAGGCCACTCGGAGCAGTGTCGACGTGCGCCAGAGGAACAGCAGGAAGAAACCGATCGCAAGAAGAAGGAACGCGATGAAGTCCCAGAAACCACCGGTCAGTGCGTGGACGAGGTCGTTGAAGAGGATGCCCAGCAGGTAGACAACACCTGCGGCCAGAAAGAACCAGCCGACGAGGGAACTACCCCCGGTTGTACGTGTAGTAGCCATGGTCGTGACCTTAGCGCGATCCAGCGTTCTCCCGGCAGACGTAGCGCCGCCGCGCAGGTTTGCGCTATGTGGTCGGGCGGGGCAGGCGCTTGCCCCACATCGTGAGCGCTGCGACGACCAGCAAAATGCCGAACACGATCACGACGACAGCCCGCACGGTGTTGGGAACGTTGCCGTTCTGCGAGATCAGCAGGTTGACCGCGCCGACCAGCATCGCCACAAAGAACAGGATGTCCGCCTGCGCGGCGAACGGCCTCGCCATCATCACGATGACGCCAGCGAAGAGCGTGCCGAGGATCGCAATGAACACCGCCACCTGCCCGACGATCCCGAGGTTGAGCAGGCTCGTGAGCGCGAGCAGCAGCCATCCGAGAGCCGCAATAAAGTAGGCGACGCGCGCGACTGTCGTGCTCGCGTACCAGGCGATCATCAGCGCGAAGCCCGCGCCGATCGCCAGATTCGACAGCAGGTAGAAGCCGCTGGCGTTGCCGGCGTTAGCGATGCCGACGACTCCGCCGAGGATCTGCAGCACACCGCCGACCAGGAACAGGACGGCGACGATC
>DASXCU010000094.1:0-20080 GCA_036491035.1 Galbitalea sp.
AGAGCCGCGGCCATGCCACCCTGTGCCGCGCCGGTGTGCGAGCGCGTCGGGTAGAGCTTCGAGATGACGGCGGTGTTGGCGTGGGGTCCGGCTTCGATGGCCGCGCGCATCCCGGCGCCACCCGCACCCACGATCACAATGTCGTGCTGGTGGTAGTGGACGCCGTCGATGATCGTGCCATCCGGGATCATCTCACCGACGGTGTCCGGACCGGCGGGCGGCTGCTTCGGCGCCTTGCTGGCTGAACCAAGCTTGGCACCGGTCACGTTGTTGGTCGTGGCCGTGGGCTTCCTGGCGGCCGGCTTCGTCGCTTCGGTCGCCATTACGGTGCCGGGCAGAAGTCGGGCAGGCTACCTGCGACGGCATTGGCGGGGCACGGGTCGAACGTATAAATCACAAGGGTCCCAAGAACGAGAAGGATGACGGTGGACGCGAGAATCGCGAACAGGATGAGCTTGCGCAGCGTGAGGTTGTGCGCATAGTCGTTGGTGATCGTGCGCATGCCGTTCGCGCCGTGGATGAGCGCGAGCCACAGCAGCAGCGTGTCCCACACGACCCAGAACGGGTCTGCCCATTTGCCGGCGACGAAAGCGAAGTCGATCGCCCGCACGCCGTTGCCGGCCACAAGGTTCACGAAGAGGTGCCCGAAGATCAGGACGACCAGGAACAGGCCGCTGATGCGCTGGTAGATCCAGCCCCACTTCTCCCAGTTGACGCGACGCTTCTTCGGCGGCGTGTAGGAGGACCGGGGCGCCGGGATCTCTGTCGTTGTCATGCGCTGGTGTGTCCCTGGATCTCGAGCACGATGGTGCGGACCTGCTCCGGGGCGAAGCCCGCGATGAGCACAATCCACAGGAGGATCACGATGACGAACATCAGGCGCTGGTGCCTGGCGCCGACGCTCCAGAAGTCGATCAGGATGATGCGGAGGCCGTTCAGCGCGTGGTAGCCGATGGCGACGACGAGCAGAAACTCGCCGATGCCCATGATGGGCTGCTTGTACGAGTCGATCACGCCGTTGTAGGCCTGCGGTGAGATGCGCACGATCGAGGTGTCGAGGATGTGCACCAGCAGGAAGAAGTAGATCGCGACGCCGGTGATGCGGTGAAGGACCCACGACCACATTCCTTCGCGTCCGCGGTACAGGGTGCCCGAGAGGCGAGGTGGCTTGATTTTCAGTTTGGCTGCCGGCTGTGGCGCCAGGGTACCGGCCGAATTCTCGGGCACTGGCAACCCTCCTTGGCTTGGGTCAGAAAGCGGTGCAACGAACGCTTCCCAGTGTATTCCGGCCTCGAAGCGTGCGCTGCCAAGGGCATCCTTATTTATCTCGACTTCAAGAGACTTCGTCGCTTCCGCTTAATTTCCGTCGTTCTTATTACTTTCCGGTAGCGCGTCAGGAGTTCGTCGCAGACGGTCGCCCAGTCGCGGCCCAGCACCGTGCGGCGGCCAGCCTCCCCCATGCGACGACGAAGTGCGGGATCGCGGGCGAGCAGTTCGATGCTGCGTCGAAGTTCTTCGGATGTGCCGGGAGGGTACAGGTAGCCGTTCAGTCCTTCCGACACCAGGTCGATCGGGCCGCCCGCCCGGGGCGCCACGACGGGGAGTCCGCTCGCGTGGGCCTCCTGGATGGTCTGGCCGAACGTCTCGTCCTCGCCAGTGTGAAGGAAGACATCGAAGCTCGCGTAGGCCGCGGCGAGATCCATCCCGTGCAACTCACCGAGATAGCTCACCGGCATCCCGCCCAGCCTTGCGCGAAGCGCCGGCAATCCAGGCCCGCTGCCTACAATCGCAATCCGGATGTCGGGAATGCCCCGCAGTGCGGCGATGCGCTCGACCTGTTTCTCGGGGGCGATCCGGCCGACGTATCCGACGACGACTTCGCCGCCGGGTGAGAGCTCGGCGCGGAGCGCCTTCGCCCCTGCGAGGCTTCGATTGCGAGGGTGATAGGTGGCGAGGTCGACGCCGCGGCCCCAGCGTTTCAGTCGCCGAAACCCGACCGTCCGCAGGTCGACCATGGTCGCCGAGGACGGAACGAGCGTCACGGTCGCGTGGCGGTGGATCCTCCGCACGATCCGCCACGCGACGGCCTCGAGGGCGGCAAGGTGATTGCGTCTCGCATAACCGGCGACGTCAGTCTGGAACACGGCGACAGTCGGAATGCCGAGTCGGCGCCCCGCGGCGATCGCCTCGGCCCCGAGCAGGAACGGGGCCGCAACATGGATGACGTCGGGGGCGAATCTCTCGATCGTCCGCTGCACGTACAGGCCGGGCAGCCCAACCGGAAACTCGCGGTACGGGACGCTCGGGATCTGCTCGACATCGAAGTCGGCATAAGTCGCCGGCGCTCCGCACGCGGGTACCAGGACGTGGGCTTCGTGACCGCGAAGTGCCAAGTGGTCGAGTATTTTGCACACGCTGTTGGTAACGCCGTTGACGGTGGGAAGAAAGCTCTCAGAAACAACGAGAACGCGCATGTCTCGCACGCTACGAGGTTCGGTCGCCCGACGTGCACAATCCGAATTACCGAAAGGTGAATGTCGCATTACGTCTAGGGTTGTCGCATGACACCGCAGGGGCTCGAGCACTTCTACAGCGTCATCCCGGCGGGCGGAGTGGGCTCCCGCCTGTGGCCGTTGTCGAGGGCGGATGCGCCCAAATTCCTGCACGACCTGACGGGGTCCGGGCACTCGCTACTGCGTGACACCTGGGATCGACTGGCACCGCTTTCGGGCTCCGACCGCATCATGGTCGTGACCGGTCGCGCCCACCGCGCCGCCGTCGAGGAACAGCTTCCGGAGCTCATCGACCCGAACGTCGTGCTCGAGAGCGAGCCGCGCGAATCCTCCGCGGCCATCGGTCTTGCCGCGGCCATCCTCGTGCGCCGCGATCCGGACGTCATCATCGGCTCCTTCGCCGCCGACCACGTGATCGGCAAGACCAAGAGGTTCAACAAGGCCGTGAGCCAGGCGGTGGCGGTAGCCCGCGCCGGTTACATCGCCCTGATCGGGATCACGCCTACCGAACCCGCGACCGGGTTCGGGTACATCCACTTCGGTGATCCGCACCAGATCGACGGCGCACCGAGCGCGCGTATGGTTGATCGCTTCGTAGAGAAGCCCGACCTCGCGACGGCGCAGTCCTACCTCGAGGACGGCTGCTACCTCTGGAACGCGAGCATGTTCATCGCCCGGGCGGATGTACTGCTCGCGCAGCTCGGCGAATCCGAGCCCGAGCTGCTCGCTGGTCTCACCGAACTGGCCGCAGTCTGGGATGGCGACGGACCGACGCGCGGCGCGACCGTCGACCGGGTATGGCCGAAGCTCAAGAAGATCGCGATCGACTATTCGGTCGCCGAGCCGGCCGCCGCCGCGGGCCGCGTGGTGGTGATTCCGGGCGACTTCGACTGGGACGACGTGGGTGACTTCGCGTCGATCGCGAAGCTGCACGCGGGCGGCCGCAAGTCCGACCTGGCCATCCTCGGTGAGGGAGCGCGAGTCCTCGCGGACTCCTCGACCGGCGTCGTGGTCAGCCAGGGCAAGCGCCTCATCTCCCTTGTCGGAGTCACCGACATCGTGGTCGTCGACACCGAGGACGCCCTGCTCGTCACCACCACGCAGAACGCGCAGCGGGTGAAGTCGGTCGTCGACGCGCTCAAGCTCTCCGGTCGAAGCGACGTGCTCTAGGCCGTTCACCCGCCGGTCGTATGATCGCTCCATGAGTGCGGATGTCGGACACGCGATCGATTGGCCCACGCTGCGGACGGCGGCCAATGACGCGATGAAAAGGGCCTACGTCCCGTACTCGAAATTTCCGGTCGGGGCCGCCGCGCTCGTCGACGATGGCCGTGTCATCTCCGGCTGCAACGTCGAGAACGCCTCATACGGACTCACCCTCTGCGCCGAGTGCGCCCTCGTCTCGAGCCTCGCCATGACCGGCGGCGGCAAGCTCGTCGCGTTCACCTGCGTCGACGGTAACGGCGGTGTTCTCATGCCGTGCGGGCGCTGCCGCCAGCTCCTCTACGAACACTCGACCGCCGGAATGGTGCTGGAGACCGTTTCGGGACTTCGCACCATCGACGAGGTACTTCCGGATGCGTTCGGTCCTCGCCAGCTGGAAGAATTCGCCGCACAAAACGGCCACGAGGCGCAGTAATCTTGCGCGAAACGGAGGGAACGATCAGGAAATCACCGCAACCGATTCACAACATTTCGTTCACATTTCGGAGCCATACCGGATTTGTAACCATCGGGGCCGCAGACCCCCTCGGCAGTGGCGTTCGCTTCCGCTATCTGTAACCTGAATCAACATTCCCGTACGTCCGACTTCAGGGCGTGCACTCCACGTAAGGAATCACATTGCCAATTACATCCAAGAAGATCGCGCTCGGCGTCCTCGCTGCTGCCAGCACCGTCGCCCTGCTCGCCGGCTGTTCAGCCGCCCCGAGCACCAGCGCGGGCGCCGCGAAGTCCAAGTACCTCCCGTGCGTAGTCGGTGACACCGGCGGATTCAGCGACCACTCGTTCAACGAGCTCACCCTCAACGGCGTTGTCGCTGCAGCGAAGCAGATCGGCTCCAGCTACAAGAAGGTTGCCTCGGCGACGTCCGACGACCTGGCTCCCGGCATCGCGAGCCTCATCGCCGACAAGTGCAACGTCATCGCAACCCCCGGATTCGACTTCGAGAAGCCCGACACGGATGCGGCGAAAGCTCACCCCAAGACGAACTTCATCATCCTCGACGACAACACGATCAAGCTTCCGAACGTCAAGAACATCGTGTTCGAGACGGACGAGGCGGCGTTCCTCGGTGGCTACATCGCCGCGAGCTACTCCAAGACCGGCGTCGTGGCAACGTGGGGTGGAGCCCAGTACCCCTCCGTCACGATCTACGAGGACGGCATCGCCGATGGCATCGCGTACTACAACCAGCAGAAGGGCAAGAACGTCACCCTCCTCGGATGGGACGTGAAGACGCAGAAGGGAACCTTCATCGGCGACTTCAGCAACCAGACGCTGGCCAAGACCGACACGCAGAACTTCCTTGACCAGAAGGCCGACGTGATCATCCCCGTCGCCGGCTCGCTGTACCAGGGCGCTGCGGCGGCCATCCAGTCCTCCGGTGCCGACGCGGTGCTCGAGGGTGTTGACGCCGACATCTACCAGACGGACCCGACCTACAAGTCGCTCATGCTGGTGTCGATCCTGAAGAACCTCGCCGCTCCCACCCAGGCCTCGATCGTCGCCGCCTCGAAGAGCAAGACGTTCGACAACAGCCAGTACGTTGGAACGCTGAAGAACAACGGTGTTGGCATCTCCTCCTTCCACGACTACGCCTCGAAGGTGGACTCGGGCCTCGCGGGTGAGGTCGCCAAGATCAAGGCCGGCATCATCTCCGGTTCGATCAAGGTCACGTCGCCGTCCGGATTCAACAACTAAAATCGCTCCACACTGATCGACGCACGGGTCGGGGGGATCTTCGGATCCCCTCGATTCGTGCGCGATTGCAATGCCAAGACAAGGACGTTACGCAGGCATGAAACTCGAACTGCGCGGGATCACCAAGACGTTCGGTGCCCTCGTCGCCAACGACCACATCAACCTCACGGTTGAACCGGGCGAGATCCACTGCCTGCTGGGTGAGAACGGCGCCGGCAAGTCGACCCTGATGAACGTGCTCTCCGGCCTCTACCAGGCCGACGAGGGCGAGATCCTGCTCGACGACGTCGTCCAGCACTTCAACGGCCCGGGCGACGCAGCCCGCGCCGGCATCGGCATGGTGCACCAGCACTTCATGCTCATCCCCGTCTTTACGGTCGCCGAGAACGTCATGCTCGGCCACGAAGAGTCGAAGGCCGGATTCCTCGACCTCCCGGCCGCTCGCGCGAAGGTCCGCGAAATCTCGTCCCGGTTCGGGTTCGACGTCGACCCGGATGCTCTCATCGAGGATCTTCCCGTCGGCGTGCAGCAGCGGGTCGAGATCATCAAGGCCCTGTCCCGTGAGGCCACGGTCCTCGTCTTCGACGAGCCCACCGCCGTGCTCACGCCTCAGGAGACCGACGAGCTCATGGCGATCATGCGCCAGCTCAAGGAGTCCGGAACGGCCATCGTCTTCATCACCCACAAGCTGCGCGAGGTTCGGGAGGTCGCCGACAAGATCACCGTCATGCGTCTCGGCAAGGTCGTCGGTGAGGCGAAGCCCACCGCGACGAATGCCGAGCTCGCCTCTCTGATGGTCGGCCGATCGGTAGAACTCGTCGTCACCAAGTCGAAGCAGGTCACCAAAGACCACGCCCTCGTCGTCGATGGGCTGACCATCCACGATGCGCAAGGCCAGACGGTCGTCGACAACGTGAGCTTCCAGGTGCGCGCGGGTGAGATCCTCGCCGTCGCCGGAGTGCAGGGCAACGGCCAGACCGAACTCACCGAGGCGCTGCTCGGCCTGCAGGATCGGGTCAGCGGCACGATCGAGCTGGACGGCAAGAGCCTGCGCAACCTGCCGATCGACCGAGTGCTCGCCGCCGGCGTCGGTTTCATTCCCGAGGATCGCCAGGAGGATGCGCTCGTCGGCGAGTTCTCCATCGCCGAGAACCTCATGCTGGACCGCGCCAACGGCGAACCGTTCGTGAAGCGCGGAGCACTTCAGCTCGGCTTCCGTAGCGAGTTCGCGACCGCGAAGGTCACCGAGTTCGACGTGCGAGCCCAGGGCATCGATACGCTCGTCGGTCGCCTCTCGGGCGGTAACCAGCAGAAGGTTGTGCTCGCCCGGGAACTCAGCCGCGAGCTGCGCCTGTTCGTCGCCGCCCAGCCGACGCGAGGTCTCGACGTCGGTTCCATCGAATTCGTCCACGAGCGCATCGTCGCGACTCGAGATGCAGGAGTACCCGTGATAGTCGTGTCCACCGAACTGGACGAGGTGATCGCGCTCGCCGATCGCATCGCTGTCATGTACGAGGGGCGAATCGTCGGGATCGTCGGCGGCGACACGTCGCGTGAGGTCCTCGGCCAGATGATGGCGGGCGAACTCCCCGCCGGAACGAAGCTGGCGGCATGAGCGCCGAACTCCCCGCATCCGTCCCCGTCGCCGACACCGGCACCGACAAGGGCGGCCTGGCGCTCGCCCACGACGGCGCCGAGCTCCCCCCGGATCACCCGTCCAGCCGACTGAACGCCGCGCTGCGGGACATCCTCGGCGGCAGCATCGTTCTCACGATCCTCGCGGTCGTGGTCTCCCTCGTGGTTGGTGGCATCCTCATCGCGTCGACGAACGCGGATGTCCAGACTTCGGCGGGCTACTTCCTCGCCCGCCCGGGGGACACGCTCGGCGCCATCTGGAACTCCGTGTCTGGCGCATACGCCGCCATCTTCCGAGGCGGCGTGTACGACTTCACGTCCGACAACTTCGGTGACGGCATCGCCTCGTTCCTGAACAGTCTGGGCTTCGCGACGCCACTGATCGCAGCCGGTCTTGGCATCGCGGTCGGCTTCCGCTCCGGAGTGTTCAACATCGGTGGAACGGGAATGATCCTGGTCGGCGCCGCAACGGCGGGCTGGGTTGGCTTCGCCGTCTCGATGCCCCCCGGCATCCACATGATCGTGGCCGTCATCGCCGGACTCGCAGCCGGCGGGCTCTGGGCGTTCATCGTCGGCATCCTGAAGGCCCGAACCGGCGCGCACGAGGTCATCGTGACCATCATGCTCAACTACATCGCGCTCTACCTGATCGACTACCTGCTGAACTCGCCCGTGCTTCGCGACCCGTCGTCCAACGCGCCGGTGAGCCCGCCGGAGAAGTCGACCGCGGTCTTCTTCCACCTGCTCGGACCGACATATTCGCTGAACTTCGGCTTCATTCTGGTGATCGCCGCGACCATCTTCTGCTGGTGGCTGTTGAACCGTTCGAGCCTCGGATTCAAGCTCCGGGCCGTCGGTGAAAACCCGCGCGCCGCACGGGTCGCCGGCATCCGCATCAACCGGATGTACGTCTACGTCATGGTTATCTCCGGCATCCTCGTCGGCTTCGCCGGCGTCTACCAGGTGCTCGGCCAGATCACGACGGGCTTCGACCGCGGAATCGACGCCGGAATCGGCTTCACCGCGATCACGGTTGCCCTGCTGGGACGGTCGCGTCCGTGGGGCGTGTTCGCCGCGGGAATCCTGTTCGGGATCCTGCAGGCCGGCAGCTACACGATGCAGGCCGACCAGGGAGTCAACGTGAACGTTCTTCCGGTCATCCAGTCGGTCATCGTGCTCTTCCTCGCAGCCCCGCCGCTCGTGCGGGCCATCTTCCGACTCCCCACCCCCACACGCAGACCAAAACTGGCGGCCCCGGCAAACAGTGCGGCGGTCTCGAAATGAGCGCAGAAGTGACCACCCCGAATCCGGCGCCCACGGCTCCGGTCGACGCCGCCACGCAGCGCCTGCTGTCGCGCAAGGCACCGATCGCGCTCGCAATCTTCGCCGTTCTCGCGCTGCTCCTGCTCGTCGTCTTCGGGCGCAGCGGCACGGCCGAGTTCAACTTCACGGCCAGCAACGCGGGCGCGGTGCAGCTCCCGACGCTGGTGATGGATGGCCGGCCCACCACGCTGGTGCTCACGATCATCGCCATCCTGATGGCCGCGGGCTCGATCGTGATCTATCGGCTGCATCGCCGTACCCCGCTCTGGTACATCAGCATCTTCGCGGTCGTCGTCGTCGCCGGGTTCCTGATCTGGTCGTCGACCGGAATCCCGCACCAGCTACACGTCACGGGACTTCTCGTCGGCGCCCTCGGTCTCAGCACACCCATCATCTTCGGATCGCTGGGCGGCGTCATTTCGGAGCGTGTTGGCGTCACCAACGTCGCCATCGAGGGTCAGTTGCTGGGCGGCGCGTTCGTCGCGGCGGTCGTCACGACCGTGACCCACTCGATCCTGGCCGGCCTGATCGCCGCCGTCGTCGCCGGCGTCCTGGTGTCCTTCCTGCTGGGTGTTTTCGCGATCAAGTACATCGTGAACCAGGTGATCGTCGGAGTCGTCATCAACGTGCTCATCCTCGGCCTGACGACATTCCTCTATCAGCAGGTCCTGCTGACCAACATCGGGACGCTCAACGCGCCCGAGACGCTCAAGCCGATCGCGATTCCGTTCATCGCCGACATTCCAGTCATCGGACCGCTGCTGTTCGACCAGAACATCATCGTGTACCTGATGTACGTCGCGGTCATCGCGGTCACCATCGGATTGTTCCGCACCCGCTGGGGCCTTCGCCTGCGCGCGGTCGGCGAGCATCCGCAGGCCGCAGACACAGTGGGTATCAATGTCGGCCGCACCCGCTTCTGGAACGTGGCGCTCGCTGGCGCGATCGTCGGACTCGGCGGCGCGTACTTCACGGTCGGCAACATCGGTGGCTTCACCGCGAACGTCTCGAGCGGCTACGGGTACATCGCCCTCGCCGCGGTCATCTTCGGCGGTTGGCACCCCATCAAGGCCACCCTGGCCGCGCTCATGTTCGGTTTCGCGACCAACCTCGGCAGCGCGCTCGGAACATTCGGATCGCCGGTCCCCAACGACTTCCTGCTGATGCTTCCGTACGTCGTCACCATCCTCGCCGTGGCCGGATTCGTGGGTCGCGTGCGCCCGCCCGCCGCGGCCGGTCGTCCGTACATCAAGTCCTAACGGCCCGTCCGGGCACGGAACAGGTATTCCCATGGTTGAACCCTTTGACGTCGTCGACCTGATTCGCACCAAGCGCGATTCCGGAGTGCTCACGAGCGCGCAGATCCAGTGGATGGTCGACGCCTACACGCGCGGCTACGTCGCCGACGAGCAGATGTCCGCCATGACGATGGCTATCTTCCTGAACGGGATGGAGCGCTCCGAGATCAAGGACCTCACGCTCGCGATGGTGGCGAGCGGTGAGCGTCTCGACTTCGCAGGGCTCTCCAAGAAAACGACGGACAAGCACTCGACCGGCGGCGTCGGCGACAAGATCACCCTGCCTCTCGCGCCGCTCGTGGCATCCTTCGGCGTCGCTGTCCCGCAGCTATCGGGTCGCGGGCTCGGCCACACCGGCGGAACGCTCGACAAGCTCGAGAGCATTCCTGGGTGGCGGGCATCACTGACTCCCGACGAGTTCTTCTCCCAGCTCGACTCGGTCGGCGCGGTGATCTGCGCTGCGGGCGCGAAGCTCGCTCCCGCCGACGGCAAGCTCTACGCGCTGCGCGACATCACGGGCACGGTCGAAGCCATCCCGCTGATCGCGTCATCCATCATGAGCAAGAAGATCGCGGAGGGCACCGCGGCACTGGTGCTCGACGTGAAGTTCGGCTCAGGCGCATTCCTGCAGGACCCCGCGCGCGGCCGCGAACTGGCCGAGACGATGGTGCGACTCGGAACGGATGCCGGCGTCGCGACGGTCGCGCTGCTCACGAACATGAACGTGCCGCTCGGACTCGCGATCGGCAACGCCAACGAGGTGCGCGAATCGGTCGAGGTACTCGCGGGCGGTGGCCCCGCGGACGTGGTCGAGTTGACGCACGCGCTGGCTCGCGAAATGCTGGCGCTGGCCGGACACCCGGATGCCGACGTCGAGGCCGCACTGAAGAACGGCCAGGCCATGGACACGTGGCGCGCCATGATCGGCGCGCAGGGCGGCGACCCGGACGCGGCGCTCCCGACCCCGAAGCACACCGAGGTCGTCACTGCGACCCGTTCGGGCGTTCTGGTTCGGCAGGAGGCTCTTCCGTTCGGCATCGCGGCCTGGCGCCTCGGCGCGGGGCGTGCGCGCCAGCAGGATCCGGTGCAGCACGCGGCGGGCATCGACCTGCACGCGAAGCCGGGAGACACCGTCACCTCGGGCCAGCCGCTCTTCACGATGAGCACCAACGACGAGGGTCGCTTCGAGCGCGCTCTCGAGGCCCTCGACGGCGCGTACGAGATCGCCGACCCGGGCACCGAACCCCAGACCGGCGGGCCCCTGCTGCAGGGCCGAATCACGGCCTAGCCCTCCTTCCCGGGTGGCGGGAGAACCTGCGCCCGGTGGCGGGGGAAGCAGTGACGCGGATGGAGTAGCTGCTCCCGCCGCGGTTCACTATCTCCCGCCACCGGCTCAGGCAGCGACTAGTAGCCTTGGAGCATGAGCGACCAGCGCGAGGACTACGTTGTGCCCTTCGAGGGAACGAGCATCACCAACCTGCCCAAAGTGTCGCTGCACGACCATCTCGACGGCGGACTGCGCACCGAGACAATCCTCGAGCTGGCGGCTGAGATCGGGCTGGAGACGCCCGCCGATGACCCGGAATCCCTGCAGGCGTGGTTCGACGAGAGCTGCGACTCGGGCGACCTGGTCGACTACCTGAAGACGTTCGACCTGACCATCGCAGTCATGCAGACGCCCGATCACCTGGCGCGAGTCGCGCGCGAGTTGGTGCAGGACCTGGGCGCGGATGGCGTCATCTACGGCGAGATCCGCTGGGCGCCCGAGCAGCACCTCACGAAGGGGCTGTCCCTCGATGAGGTCGTGGAGGCGGTCCAGTCCGGCCTCGAGGAGGGCGTCGCGGATGTCCGCGCGACCGGCAAGAACATCCGTGTCGGCCAGCTGGTCAGCGCCATGCGCCACCTCGACCGCGGGCTCGAAATCGCGGAGCTGGCCGTGCGTCACCGCGACCACGGCGTTGTGGGTTTCGATATCGCCGGCCCCGAGAACGGATTCCCGCCCGCAGGCTTGAAGGCCGCCTTCGACTACCTCGCCCGCGAGTACATGCCGCGCACGGTTCACGCCGGTGAGGCGGCGGGCCTGGCCAGCATCGAGAGCGCGCTGTTCGACGGACGGGCCATGCGCCTCGGTCACGGCGTGCGGGTCGCGGAGGACATCGAACTGGAGCGCGAGAACGAGGAGAGCAGCTTCGTCACACTCGGCCCGATCGCCCAGTGGGTCAAGGACCGCGAGATCGCGCTCGAGACGAGTCCGTCATCCAACCTGCAGACGGGGACGATCGCCCAGTGGGGCACCGACATGGTCGACCACCCATTCGACCTTCTGTACCAGCTGGGCTTCAATGTCACCGTCAACACCGACAATCGCCTCATGAGCCACACGACGCTCAGCCGCGAGCTGGCCCTGCTCTGCGAGGCGTTCGGTTACGACCTCGCCGACCTCGAGGTGTTCCAGCTGAACGCGGCGTCCGCGAGCTTCCTGTCGCTCGAGGACCGCGAGGACCTCACGGGCCAGATCCTGCAGGGGTTCGGTCGATCCTGAATGTCACTGCCCCCGCTTCCCGCTGACGCCATCTCCCTCGGAGTCGAGGCCCCGGACTGGCAGGGCGCTGTGCGTGCGGCCGGGGCGGCACTGGCGGCGGCCGGATTCGCCAAGCCGTCGTACGCCGATGAGATGGTGCGGATGATCGACGAGCATGGCCCGTACGTGGTCATCGCTCCGGGCCTCGCGCTCGCTCACGCCCGTCCGGGTCCGGAGGTGCTGAAGGTCGGCATCGCGGTCGTCACGCTGGCCACGCCGATCAACTTCGGGCATCCGTATAACGACCCGGTGAGCGTGGTGCTGGCGCTTGCAACCGACGCCTCGGACGCGCACGTGACGCTCGTCGCCGAGCTGGCCAACCTGTTCAACGACTCATCGATGATCCCGGAACTCGCGGCCGCGACAACCGTCGAAGAAGTGCAGAAGCTGTTCGGCAGCGCGCCGTGAAGATCGTCGCGATCTGCGGAGCGGGCATCGGGTCGAGTGGCATCCTCAAGGTCAACGCCGAGCGCGTGCTGTCCCGTCTCGGGATCGCCGCCGACGTCACGGCCGCGCACCTCGCGACCATCGAATCCGACGCGGCCGGCGCCCAGGTCATCCTGACCAGCGCGGAGTTCGTGGATGCGATCGGCCGGACGAACGCGGACGTGATCGTCGTCGAGAACTACTTCGATACGGCCGAACTCACTCGGAAGCTGCAGCAGGCACTGGAGTAGCCGAACCTCGCACGAACGCCGAGATGGTGAACCCGACGAGACCGAGAACGTTGACCAGGGGGAGGACGGCTAGCAGAAGCAGCGCGAGGAGCCCAATTCTGCCGCCGACCTTCACGCCCTGGCGCGTTCCCGCGAAACCGTAGATGGTGGCTGCCACAAGGTAAACCACGAATCCAACGATCGCCTGGACAACGATGCCGGAGGTGGGGGCGTAGTCGGGCCGACCAATCGCGACGTCGATGTGGATGAGGTAGTTGGACGCCGCGGTCGTGAGGATGATCGCGGCCGCGGCCGAAAAGAGCACGGTGCCGAGCGAGAAGTAGCGATGTATGCGCGCGGTCCCGAGGATCACGCGACCGGCGATGCCCGCCGCCACGAGGTCGAGCCCGAGGACCACCAGGTCGATCGACTGGGATCCCGCCGCTTTATTGAGCAGGATCGCGGCGACGATCGCCGCGACGAGTCCGATGATGCTGGCGACGATGAGGCCCCGTTTAGTCATGCGATTAGTGAACCATGATCATGCGAGCAGATCGCGCATTCCGGCATCGAGCGTCGCCACGATCGCATCGGCCGTCGCCCTGCGCTCGCGCGCGTTACCCGTCGAACTCGACGCGTCGATGTAGACCTTGAGCTTCGGCTCCGTGCCGCTCGGGCGCACGACGATCCGAGCGCCATCCGACGTCCAGATCCGCAGGATGTCTCCGGGCGGGAACTCGCCGAACCCGTTCTCGAAGTCGTCGATGGAAGCGACCTTCGCTCCGCCGATCTCGGTCGGGGGAGTGGCGCGGATGCGGTTCATGATGCGTGGAATCTCGGGAAGGTCGGTGAACCGCAGGGAGATCTGTGACGACGAGAACGCGCCGAAGCGGGCCGCGAAGTCGTCGGCGTGGTCGCCGAGCGTCTTCCCCTCGGCCTTCAGCTCGGAGACGAGGGTGAGCATGTCGACGGCGGCGGAGATGCCATCCTTGTCGCGCAGCACGTCCGGATCGACGAGGTAGCCCAGCGCCTCCTCGAATCCGAAGACGAGATTCGGGGCGCGCGAGATCCACTTGAATCCGGTGAGGGTTTCGACGTGGCGCAGGCCGCTGACCTCCGCGATGGTGGCGAGGCCGGGGCTGCTGACGATCGAGCAGGCCAGGGTGCCGTCGGTCGACCGTTCCGCCGCCCGCCAGCCGAGGAGAAGTCCGACCTCGTTTCCCGACATCCGTCGCCAGCCGGTCCCGTCGGGAACACCGACCGCGAGCCGGTCGGCATCCGGATCGTTGGCGACGACCAGATCTGCCCCGACCTCGGCGGCCCTGGCGAAGGCGAGATCGAGTGCGCCCGGCTCTTCCGGGTTCGGGAACGCCACGGTCGGAAAGTCCGGATCGGGCTGCAGCTGCTCGGTTACCACCACCGGCTCATCGAAACCCGCATCGAGGAAGACCCGACGAGCGGTCTCCCAGCCGACGCCGTGCATCGCCGTGTAGACCACGCGGAGCTTCGCCTTCGCGCGCCCGAGGCTCGACGTCGCCGCGACATAGTCGTCGAGCACATCCTCGCCGGCGGTCGTGTAACCGTCCGACCGAGGGAGCTCGCGGATGTCCCCGGCGGCGACCTCGAGGATCCTCGCCGCGATCTCGCCGTCCGACGGCGGAACGATCTGCGAACCGGCATCCGCTCCACCGAGATAGACCTTATAGCCGTTGTCCGCGGCCGGATTGTGGCTCGCGGTGACCATGACGCCCGCGCTCGCGTCCAGGTGGCGAACCGCGTACGCGAGAACGGGCGTGGGCAGCAGTCGTGGGAGAAGCGTCGCCGTTACACCGGCGCCCGCCAGAATCTCGGCCGTGTCGAGCGCGAACACGCGCGAATTCTTGCGACCGTCATACCCGATGACAACGGAGGGGGATGTCTCGCGCGACAGCAGGAACGCCGCGAGACCCGCGGCGGCCTGGGTGACGAGTACACGGTTCATCCGGTTCGGGCCGGCGCCGATCGCTCCGCGCAGGCCCGCGGTCCCGAATTCGAGCCGAGCGGAGAACCGGTCCTCGAGCTCGGCCTGCGCCCCGGGCGAGCCCGACTGCGCATCCACGATCAGGGCGTTCAGCTCGGCGCGGGTCTCCTCATCGGGATCCTGCGCGCTCCACTCGCGTGCCGCGCCGACCAGCGCGTCGTTCACAGTTGCTCGACGATCTTCGCGAGGAGTGCGCTGATGACCGGCCCCGCATCCTTACCGGCCTGGATGACCTCGGCATGGCTGAGCGGTGTCTTCTGGATGCCGGCGGCGAGATTGGTGATGAGTGACATCCCGAGGATCTCCATCCCTGCCTGACGCGCGGCGATCGCTTCGAGCGCGGTCGACATGCCGACGATGTGCCCGCCGATGGTCTTCGCCATCTGCACCTCGGCGGGAGTCTCGTAGTGCGGCCCGCGGTTTTGCACGTACACGCCCTCGTCGAGGGTCGGGTCGACCGCGCGTGCCAGCTCGCGCAGGCGGGACGAGTACAGGTCGGTGAGGTCGATGAAGGTTGCGCCCTCGAGCGGCGAGTCACCCGTCAGGTTGATGTGGTCGCTGATGAGCACCGGCGTTCCCGGTTTCCAGGACTCGCGGATGCCGCCCGCGCCATTGGTCAGGATCATCGTTGATGCGCCTGTCGCGGCTGCGGTGCGGACACTGTGCACGACGCGACGCACGCCGTGGTTCTCGTAGTAGTGCGTGCGGGCACCGATCACCAGCGCGCGCTTGCCGTTCGGGAGCCGGATGGAGCGGATCGTGCCCGCATGACCGGCCAGTGCCGGTGCGCTGAAGCCGAGGATCTCGGATGCGGGAACCGTCGCCGTCGTCTCCCCGATCAGGTCTGCCGCCTTCGCCCAGCCGCTCCCGAGAGTCAGGGCGACATCGTGGGACGGCACCCCCGTCAGCTCGGCTATCTGCTGCGCGGCCTGAGCGGCGATCTCAAACGGATCGACCGTCGGGTCATCGAGGATGTTCCCTGTCGTCTTTGGCATCCAACTACTTTAGGGGGTCGATTCCACCACCGACTTGAGCCCGTCCAACATCTGCTTCCAGTTGGCGGCGGAGTGCTCGGCCTCCTCGTCGGAGCCGTTGTTGTCCTGCGTGAGCTGGAGCTTCGTAGAGCCGCCCTCGGCGGACAGCGTGTACGTGAGCTCGTGATAGTTCTCGGGGACATCCGGTTGTCCGCTGAGCGGACTGAAGTGGGTGGAACGCAGGGTCCGCGGGGGATCGATCTCGAGGATCTCGCCGTGATCCTCGTACGATTTGCCCTCGTATTCGCCCGCGTAGGTGATCGTGCTGCCCACGGTCCAGTCGCTCGTCACCGTGCTTCCGAACATGTACCTGCTGATGAGTGCGGGGTCGGTGAGGGCCGCCCACACCCGTTCAGGGTCCGCATCGATCGTCACGCTGGCCGTCGCAATCCTGCCCTTTGACATCCTGAACTCTCCTTCGCTTTCCCTCCCAGCTTGCGACACTCGAGACCAAAATGCACCACTTTTGGCGGCGGCTGCCGGGACAGAGGACAATTGCGTTCATGGCCTATGAGTTCGAGCGGAAGCAGCGCATCGCGATCGTGGGCGGAGGGCCGGGCGGTTACGAAGCGGCCCTCGCCGGAGCCCAGCTGGGCGCCGAAGTGACGCTCGTCGAGCGCACCGGTGTCGGCGGATCCGCGGTTCTCACGGACGTCGTTCCGTCGAAGACCCTGATCGCAACGGCGGAGGCGGCGAAGAACATCGGCGAAGCCGCCGACCTCGGGGTGCAGTTCTTCGTGCGCGGCGAGAGCGGTCGGCCGGTTCGACCCGAGGTGACCGTCAACTTCGCCGCCGTCAACGAGCGGCTGCTGCGGCTGGCTCGGCAGCAGTCCGAAGACATGAAATCCCAGCTGATCAAAGCGGGCGTGCGCATCGTGCAGGGAGAGGGACGGCTGGACGGTACCAACCGTGTCGTCGTCTCGACCGGCGCCGGCAGCAAGGGCACCGATTTCGATGCCGTCGACGCGGACACCATCGTCGTCTCGGTCGGAGCGCGCCCGCGCACGCTGAAGACCGCGATGCCGGACGGCGAACGCATCCTCACCTGGACCCAGCTCTACACGCTCGACCAGGCGCCCGAACACCTCATCGTCGTCGGATCCGGCGTGACCGGCGCGGAGTTCGCCTCCGCGTACGTGAACCTCGGATCCAAAGTCACACTGATCTCCTCGCGCGACCAGGTGCTGCCCAACGAAGACGCCGACGCCGCACGCGTGATCGAGGATGTCTTCACCCGTGCCGGCATGACGGTCCTTAACAAGAGCCGCGCGGACTCCGTCAAACGCACCAAGGATGGCGTCGTCGCGACACTCTCCGACGGCCGCACCGTCGAAGGGAGTCACTGCCTGCTCGCGGTCGGTTCCATCCCGAACACCGCCGGTATCGGGCTCGAGGAGGCCGGCGTGCAACTCACGGAGACCGGCCACATCCGGGTCAATCGGGTTGCGCGCACCTCCATGCCATCCATCTACGCGGCCGGGGACTGCAGCGACTTCCTGCCGCTCGCCTCCGTCGCATCCATGCAGGGACGCACCGCCGTCTACCACGCCATGGGCGATGCGGTCAGCCCGACGGAGCTGCGCAACATCACCTCGAACATCTTCACCAACCCGGAGATCGCGAACGTCGGCTGGACGCAGAAGCAGATCGAGGACGGCATCGCCCAGGGTGAGATCTACAAGCTTCCGCTGGCATCCAACCCGCGCGCGAAGATGATGGGCCTGAAGGACGGGTTCGTGAAACTGTTCGCGCGCACCGGATCCGGCACCGTCATCGGTGGCGTCATCGTGGCGCCTCGCGCGTCCGAGCTCATCTTGCCGATCGCCCTCGCCGTCGAGCACCGCCTCACCGTCGACCAGCTGGCCCGCGCGTTCTCGGTCTACCCGTCCCTCACGGGCAGCATCACGGATGCCGCCCGCGCGATGCACATCGTCAACTGATTACCTTTTTCCCCTCCGCGCGGTGGTTTGTTACCCGTGCGGGTTTCATCGATGACGCATCGCTAACAAAGCGCCGCGTGGGGTGGCTATCCCCAGTCCGGCGTACGCGAAATCCCACCGGGGGTGCGATCGGCGACACTCTCGGGATGCTCAATCCCGACACAGTGATCTGGCGCGACGAACTGATTCTGACCAGAGACATCGGCATTGCCGGAGATCGCGCAATCTTCTACGAACGAGTGCGAAAGGGGGAGTTCGTCGCGCTCCGGCGTGGCGTATACGTGGCGGGACCCCGTTGGCGTGTGCTTAGCGCCAGTGAGCAGTACCGGCTTCGGGTTCTCGCGGCCGTCGCTTTTTCCAAGTCGCCACTGATCGTGTCCCACGTCTCGGCCGCCAGCTTGTGGGATCTGCCGTGGTTTTCGCCGTATCCGCGGGCGATCCACGTGATGGAGGTGGCTGCCAACGGTGGCCGGTCAAGCTCAGCGCTCGCCCGGCACACGTTCGGACTGCCTGATGACTACGAAACGATCGATGGCGTGAGCGTGACATCCCTCGCCCGCACGGTCATCGACATCGCCCGATCCGCCTCGTTCACACAGGCAGTGGCGATAGCCGACGCTGCCCTTCGACGCACGATCGTTCCGTGGGATGGGGTTCCCCGATCGACGCTAGAGAGCGCAGATCTCGATATAGAACTAGAGAAATTCTCGGTGTCACAGGGCGCGGCTCGCTCGCGTCGTGTAATCGAGTTCGCAAATGGGCTCGCGGATCGACCGGGTGAATCGGTCAGCCGAGTGAACGTGTCTCTCGCCAGGCTCAGCCCGCCGGAGTTGCAAGTGCCTCTTCGTGGCTCGAGCGGCAGAGTGTGGCGAGTCGACTTCTGGTGGCCGGCGTTCAATCTGATCGGCGAATTCGATGGGAAGGCGAAGTATACGGACCAGCGTTACCTTCGCGGTCGGACGCCGCAGGAGGTCCTGTACGACGAGAAAATGCGCGAGGACGACCTTCGGGCCGCAGAGCACCGTTTCACGAGATGGCCCTGGGAGGTCGCGATCTCCATGCCACGGCTTCGCAGGCATCTAATTGCGGCCGGACTCCGCTGACGGTGTGGCGGTTTGTTAGCGATGCGCCTTCGTTGGAGACCACATGGGTAACAAACCACCGCATTAGCGGAGAACGGGAGGGGAAAGGTCAGTCGGTGATGGCCAGGAGGACGTGGCCGGAGGAGACGGTGGAGCCGACGGCCGCATTGACACCGGCGATCGTGCCGTCCTTATGCGCGGTGATCGGCTGCTCCATCTTCATGGCCTCGAGCACGAGCACCAGGTCGCCCTTGACGACCTTGTCCCCATCCTTGACCGCGAGCTTGACGACGGTCGCCTGCATGGGCGCCTTCACGCTGTCCCCGGTCGCTGAGGAGACCGCACCGCTCGCTCGCCGCCTCGGCGCGGCGACGTTCGCCAGCGAACCGGATGCCGGCAGCAGCTTCGTGGGCAGGGACACGGACACCCGCTTCCCCTCGACCTCGACGACGACCTTGTGTCGCGGGGACGCGCCGGCGGTGTCGTATTCGCGTTCACCCGACCACGGCTCGATGTCGTTGACGAACTCGGTTTCGATCCAGCGGGTGTAGATCGTGAACGGCGACGAGGTGAACGCCGGATCGCGCACGATCTTGCGGTGGAACGGGAGCACTGTCGGGAGACCGGTGACCTCGAACTCGTCGAGGGCACGGCGCGAACGCTCGAGGGCGTCCTCGCGGGATGAGCCGGTGACGATGAGCTTCGCGAGCAGGGAGTCGAACGCTCCGGTGATGACGTCGCCGGTGGTGACGCCGCTGTCGACGCGAACTCCCGGCCCACCGGGCAGGCGAAGCGTGTTGACGGGTCCGGGCGAGGGCAGGAAGTTCAGCCCGGGGTCCTCGCCGTTGATCCGGAACTCGAAGGAGTGCCCATGCGGTTTCGGGTCGTCGTAGTCGAGCTGGCCTCCCTCGGCGATGCGGAACTGCTCGCGCACCAGGTCAATGCCCGTGACCTCCTCGGACACCGGATGTTCGACCTGCAGCCGCGTGTTGACCTCGAGGAACGAGATGGTGCCGTCTTTCGCAACCAGGAACTCGCAGGTGCCTGCGCCGACGTATCCGACCTCTTTGAGGATC
>DASXCU010000095.1:0-5576 GCA_036491035.1 Galbitalea sp.
TGGCGCCAATACCGCGAGTACGGCCGGTTCCGGGCCCGGACGGCTCGCCGGCACCCCATCTCGATGCGACGCTCGCACCTGATCGCTCCCGCCCTGGTCGCGAACGTCGCCCTCGCCGCCACTCCCGGGCACGCCGGCGGCATCGCCCGGAGGATGTGCGGCCTCTACGCAGCCGTGCTGGCGACCGCCGCCGTGCGCGCCGGCCGGCGATCCCACGCCTGGTCCGACGCGGCCCTGGTACCAGCAGTGCTCGCCGCGATGCACATCGCCCACGGGATCGGCCTGCTCGACGGCGCCGCCAGCGACGGTGTGCCCTGGGCCGCCCTCGCTCGAGTGTTCGGGCAGGAGGGGCTCACTGCGTTGCTCGAGCCGCAACCGGACGCTGTGTTTGCGCCGTCGCTGGATGCTGCTTCTGGGTCGTAGGGGGTGGTAGTCCAGAGCCCTCGTTGCGGCGACTGCAGGATGCCGCTGCGACCTCATCGACATCGAGCTGCCGGAGCCCTTCCTCGCCATCTTGTCGCCGGAACTTCCCGCGCGCCGATGGTTGGACCGTCACGCGGCTGCGACGCTCCGTGCGACCTCGAAGAGCTCTTCCGGCATCGGACGTGGTAGTCGCCAGGTGAATGCGACGGGGCGTTCGCCACGGTGCTCGACGTATGTCACCGGGCCAAGGAACGTAAAAGGCTGTGTGCCCAGCTCGAACGTCTTTCGCTCACGGACGAACAACAGAACATTCGTCCCGCCGGCTTCATGGGTGATGTAGCGGCGAACTGTCGGTTGACGGTCGGTCTGCCGCGACTGAGATTCCCAATGGAAAAGCTCGCGGTTGATCGCGTAGTCCCGGTACATCGTCGTCGGGGAATAATCCCGCTCTGCCTTGTGCAGGTCGATGAAGAACACATCGCTCGAGGCCTGCGGCACCCAGAGGATGCCGCCCTGAGTGACCTTTGGTCTCACCCCGTCTCCATATCCGAGTGCCGCCACGACTTCGGCCCGCGAATATCGAGCATGGAGAGTTAGCGGAATCACTGGCGCGAGGACCGAGGGGGAAGCCGGCGTCGCCGACCGAGCGTCAATGACTCCGATGAGTTCGATCAACTCTGAACGGACTTCCTCCTCCTGCCAGAGCCGCGTGAAGTAATCCGTCGTCGAGGAACTCCCCGATGTCCCCGAGCCCAGGCCCCATGCGAGCATTGTCAATAGACGGTGAGTGCGTTGATCAACGTCAAGCGGCGGAGGCACGTCCGTTGCAAGCAGTTTGCGGTAAAGGTTCACCCGCTCGGGATCGTCGAGGTGGGTGAGTCGGCTGAGGGCGCGAAAAGTCGTCGCCTCCAATTCGGGATCAGGAGAAGCCGCGGTGGTCCGCCCCGCGTCGCGCTTGAGCTGCGTCCAACACCGACCGCCGCCGTAGATGTCTTCGAGCTGGTGATCATGGCGCTCGAGAAATTGTCCGAGTCCAACGTCGCCGGGATCGGCTCGCAAGTCCGCGACCAGTGTGGCCCAGCGGGACCGCCGAACCGAGGCCCGCAGGTTGTCGAGAATGGTCTCTCGGCTCTGGCGATCGAGATCAACAGTGCAGCCGGCTGGCAGGAACGGAAAGTCATCCACCACCTGCTTGACGATTGGCCCGCGTCTGACGTCGAGAATCGCTCGCAGCCGATCGACGAAGCGGAACTCCCGCCGATGCTGGCCAATGAGGTCGATCACGGTCAGATGGCTCTTGTTCTTGGCTCGACGCAGGCCGCGCCCCAGCTGTTGGGTAAACACCGTCGCCGATGCCGTCGGCCGAAGCAGCAAGATGCAATCCACGTCGGGCGCGTCTACCCCCTCGCCGAGCACCTCGACCGAGAAGACGCACTGGATTCGCCTCGCCTGTAGGTCGGCAAGCGTTTCCCGACGCACCTTTGCTGAATCATCTCCCGTAAGTGCCCGGCTCTCGAGTCCCGCGGTCGTGAACTTCTCCGCCATATACCGGGCGTGCTCCCGCGACACGCAGAAGCCGAGTGCACGCATTGAGCCGGGGTCGTAAATGATTCGCTGGATTGCGTCCAGCAGCTTGCCGACCCGGAGGTCGTCGCCCGTCAGGAGATCGCTCAACTCATCTAGCGCGTATCCGCCTCGTCTCCACTTCAGTTGACTTAGATCAGTGCCGTCGGACACGCCGAAGTACTGAAAGGGAACGAGGAAGCCTTGATCGATTGCTTCCCAGAGGCGCAGTTCCACCGCAATCCGATGGTCGAACCATTCGGTGACGTCCTGTCCGTCCAGTCGCTCGGGCGTGGCCGTCAGACCAAGTAGCTCACGTGGCTTCAAATATTCAAGAAGCCGGTCGTACGTAGGAGCAGCCGCGTGGTGGAACTCGTCGACGATGACGATCTCGAAAGCGTCGGGAACTACCCGATCTAGTCGGGCTTCGTTCAGGGATTGGACCATCGCGAAAACGTGGCGTCCGTCGGCGATCTGTCCGCCGCCCAGAATCTCTCCGAAGTCACCGCGCCGTAGGACAGCGCGAAACGTTGCCCGCGCCTGCTCCAAGATTTGCTCCCGGTGTGCGACGAAGAGCAGCGACGGCAGCTCGTCGCTGCTCTCGCAGAGCTGCCGATAGTCAAGCGCCGCAACCACGGTCTTACCCGTGCCCGTGGCAGCCACGACGAGGTTCCGGTGCCGGTCATGTCGTTCGCGCTCGATCGTCAGCGCGTCGAGCATGCGCTGCTGGTGCGGGTACGGGCGGACGTCCAGGTTGGCGAAGGAGATGGTGGACGTCTCGCCCAAAGAACGTCGGTTGTAGTCCCGGAGTGCCTGCTCTAGCTCTTCCCCGTTGGTCCTCGGGTCGTACGGTTCGAAATGCTCCGACTCCCAATGACTTTCGAATGTCATCCGAACTCGATCAATGACGCGTGCCGCGTCGATCGAGGACAGCCGGATGTTCCATTCGAGCCCGTCGAAGAGAGCAGTGTGGGACAGATTTGACGACCCGACGAAGGCGGTAGTGAGACCGGAGGCACGCTCGAGCAGCCACGCCTTCGCATGTAGCTTCGTCGTACGCGCGTCAAACGCGACGCGTACCTCGGCACCCAGCTCCACTAGAGCGTCGACTGCCTTCTTCTCAGTCGCCCCCATGTAGGTAGTGGTGATGACGCGAACGCGTCCACCGCGTCCAATCACGTTCGCGAGCTGCTCGCGAACATGTCGCACTCCTGTCCAGATGACGAACGCGCAGATGAGGTCCACCGAGTCGGCCGTTGCGAGCTCCGCTCTGAGCTCCGAGCCGATGTTTGGCTGTCCCTCGGCGTTTACCAGTAGGTCGCTTTGGCTGTACGGAGTCGCCGGGAGTGGGTCGAGATCCACGGGGTGCCCCAACGGGGATCGCTTCTTGATCCCGTAAAGCACGCGTGCCGGAAGAGCGATTTCCTCGCTTGCCGACCCCTCCTCCCCGAACTGCCGGAGGAGGCCATTGATGCGTTCTGCTTGTTCGTCCGCGGACGTGTCCGGACTTAGCTCCCGCCGCAGTTCGTTCATGGCATGTCGCGCAAGGCGCTCTGGCGCCTCAGCGTCGTCGAGCGGTTGCTCGACGACGAAGTCCATGTCGACGGCGCTGAGCTCGGTATCGAGCGAGCGGGTGACTAGATGGTCTCGTGGTCCGGGATCAGTCGCTGCCATCTGGGATGCTCCGGTATTCCTCGTTGCAAGAAAAAAGGGACTAGACCGTGGGTGCCATCGTAAGCTCGCTCGCCCCGGCAAGATGGACAGCGAGTCAGCGGACGGACTCCTCTGCCGGCCGTCGTGGTGTTCATAACGAAAATCCTGCAAGACGCGACTTCTGGGAGTCGTAGACTCGCCTCAGTGGACAAATCGCCCGGCAAGTAGCCCACGCCCGTGGCCCGCATGAAAGTCGAGGAGGTCGATGAGGCGCTCATAGAGAGCGTCTGTGACCGCATCCGGCAGGACTTGCCGGCCGATGACGCCTCCCTCGCCGAGCAGTTCGTAAGGCAGTACTACCGCTGGGTCTCGCCCGAGGACCTCGAGGACCGGACGTCCGCCGACCTCTTCGGCGCCGCGCTGGCGCACTTCAAGCAAGCGAAGAAGCGCCAGCCGAACGAAGCCAACGTTCGCATCTACAACCCGGACCAAGAGGAAGACGGCTGGACCTCGCCCCACACGGCCGTCGAGATCGTCACCGACGACATGCCGTTCCTGATCGACAGCGTCGGCATGGAGCTGAACCGGCGTGGGTTCGGGGTGAGCATGATCATCCACCCGGTCCTGCTGGTCCGCAGAGACCCCGAAGGCAACCTCGCGGCGATTCTCCCGCCGCACGCGACGCAGGACGACAAAACAACCCACGAGTCGGTGATCCACGTCGAGGTGGCGCGCCACACCGACGAGGACGAGCTCGACGAGATGCACACGCATCTGAACCAGGTCCTCGACGAGGTGCGAGCGGCGGTCGACGACTGGCTGAAGATGCGCGAGAGGGCGTTTCAGACAGCCGCCGAGCTCGACCCGGCCAAGCTCCCGGTAACAGAGGCCGAAACCGCGGAGGCGAAGGCGTTCCTCGCCTGGCTGGCGGACGATCACTTCACCTTCCTCGGCTACAGGGACTACGTGCTCGGCAAAAAGGAGAACGGCGAGCTCACGCTCGACACCGTCCCGGGCAGCGGCCTCGGCATCCTGAGACAAAAGGCCGAGACAGAGCAATCACGCGGCTTCAACCGACTCCCGCCAGGCGTACGCGCCCTCGCGCTCGAGCCCTACCTGCTCACACTGACGAAGGCCAACACCCGCTCAACCATCCATCGCGCGGCCTACCTCGACTACGTCGGCATCAAGCGCTTCGACGACGACGGCAACGTGATCGGCGAGCGCCGCTTCCTCGGCCTCTACACCACCGCGGCGTACCGCCAGAACCCCAGCAAGGTCCCGATGCTCCGCCGCAAGGTCGAGGCGATCCTCCAGAAGGCCGACTTCCCGCCCGACAGCCACAACCACAAGGCGCTCATCGAAATCCTGGAAACCCACCCGAGAGACGAGCTCCTGCAGACCCCGATCGGCGAGCTGTTCGAGATCGTCATGGGGATCCTGCACCTGGGCGAGCGCCAGCGCCTACGGCTCTTCATACGCAGGGACACGTTCGGACGCTTCCTCTCCTGCCTCGTCTTCGTCCCGCGGGACCGCTTCAACACGGAGAACCGCCGACGAATCGAGGCCATCCTCCGCAACACCTTCCAGGCGGAGACGCTCGACTACAGCACGCGCGTAAGCGAGTCGGTGCTCGTGCGCCTGCACTACCTCGTCTACACAGAGCCGGCCCTCGCGCGCGACTTCAACACGCGAGAGATCGAGACCCTCCTCGTCGCGGCCACCCGCTCCTGGCAGGACGACCTGGAGGCGGCGCTCAGCATCGAGTACGGCGAGGAGCGCGCGACCCACCTCCTCCGCCGCTACGGCGACGCCTTCCCGCTCGCCTACCGCGCCGACTGGGTGGCCCAGGAAGCCATCCAGGACATCGAGGCGATCGAGGCCCTGCCGGTGCCGGACGGCCTGTCGATGAGTGTCTACCGCCCGCTCGACACCCC
>DASXCU010000096.1:0-27312 GCA_036491035.1 Galbitalea sp.
CGCGGACGGCGTACGAATTCCCGGTAGCACGGTGAAGCAGACAGACCCGGTCAACGGCGGCACACTGCAGACCACCATCGACCGGGATCTGACCTACCAGGTGGATCAAGCCATCTCCGCCCAGGCGCAGAAGCTCGGGGCGCCATGGGCAACCGCGCTCGTGGTGCGCGTCGCGGACGGCCACGTCATGGCGATCGGAGACTATCCGGCGGTCGATCCGAATGACCCGGGTGCCACTCCCGGGGGTAACCAGGGCTCGCTCGCGCTGACGCAGCAGTATGAGCCGGGATCGACGTTCAAGGGCATGAGCGCCGCCGCCCTCATCGACGCGGGAACGATCACTCCGACGACGCCGGTCACGGTGCCGTCTGTCCTGCGCCTGTCCAACGGTGGCTACATCAAGGACTCGTTCAGCCACGGAACCCTGCACTACACAACGGCGGGCGTGCTCGAGAATTCGTCCAACATCGGTATTTCGCTCCTCTCCGAGGGCCTCAGCGCCAAACAGCGCTACAACTACATGGTGAAGTTCGGGGTCGGGCAGAAGACCGCCATCGACTTCCCGGGCCAGGCATCCGGATACCTGACCAAGCCGCCGTGGGACGTCGTCACCACCAAGTCGGTGGAGTTCGGGCAGGGCGTCAGCGCGACATCCGCCCAGGTCGCGCAGATCTACGAGACGATCGCCAACCACGGCGTGCGCGAGCCGCTCACACTGGTGCAGAAGTGCACGGCTCCGGACGGCACGGTCACCGATACCCCCAACCAGTCGCCGACACGCGTGGTTTCCGCGAAGGCCGCCGACGAGGTGCGCGGGATGCTCGAAACCGTCGTCTCCGGCGGTCCGGTCGGCTCGCTGCTGCGCATCCCCGGATACCGCATCGCCGCAAAGACCGGCACCGCACAGGTGGCGAAGCCCGGCGGAGGCGGATACGGCAAGGACTACATCATCTCCGTCGCGGGAATGATCCCGGCCGAGAACCCGCAGTACGTGGTCGTGACCACCTTCGGCCCGACTACGCTAGGGTCGTCAACCGGTGCCGCCCCCGCATTCAAGAACGTGATGCTGGATGTCATCGAGAGATATCGGATTCCGCCGTCGACCACGCCGGCGCCCTACGTCCAGACCACCTGGTGATCTCCGCACCACCCCCGCGGCAGCCAGGATCAGAAAGAGGATTGCGTGACCGATCGGACCCCACCGGTCCTTCGCCCCGAGCATCCGCAGGCACGATCGCTTGCCGGCCTCCTCGAGGAGTTCGGCCTCGATGTGCTCGGTTCGCCGGATGGCGTGGAGATCAGCGGAGTGACTCTCAGCACGGGCGACGTGCACCCCGGTGACCTGTTCGTCGGGATCCACGGTGCGCACGGCCACGGTGCGACGTACGCGGCGGCGGCACGTGAGGGCGGCGCCGTCGCACTGCTGACCGACCCCGAGGGCGCCGAGATCGCAAAGGACGCCGGACTCCCGGTCGTGGTCGTCCCGTCACCGCGGGAGGCGCTGGGGGAGATCTCGGCCTGGGTGTACCGCACCGCCGATCATCCGCCCCTCCTGTTCGGGACCACCGGAACCAACGGCAAGACATCCACGTCCTACCTGCTCGAGGGGATCCTTCGACAGCTCGGTCTCGTCTCCGGGCTCAGCTCGACATCGGAGCGGCACATCGGCGACCTCTCCGTCGTCTCTCGACTCACGACGCCGGAGGCCAGCGAGATGCACGCGCTGCTCGCGCGGATGCGGGAGAGCAAGGTCCGCGCCGTCGCTGTCGAGGTCAGCGCCCAGGCCCTGTCGCGCAATCGAGTGGACGGCATCGTGTTCGACGTCGTCGCCTTCACCAACCTGAGCCACGACCACCTCGACGACTACGCCGACATGGAGGAGTACTTCCAGGCGAAGCTCGCGCTGTTCGACCCGGAGCGGGCCCACCGCGGTGTGGTTTCGCTCGACACCGCCTGGGGACAGCGCGTCGTCGACGCGGCGCGGATCCCGGTCACGACCATCTCGGCCACGCCCGGCGTCGAAGCCGAGTGGACCGTGACGATCGGCGACGAGAAGGCCGCGTACACGGAGTTCACCCTGACCGGCCCCGAGGGCCGCTCGCTGACGACGCGAGTGCCCTTGATCGGCTGGCACATGGCGGCCAACGCCGCACTCGCCATCGTCATGCTCGTCGAGGCCGGCTTCGAGCTCGAGGCCATCGGGCACGCGCTCGATGAGGACGGCGGCATCATCGCCTACCTTCCGGGGCGCACCGAGCGCGTCTCGGGCGATCGCGGCCCATCCGTCTACGTGGACTTCGGTCACAGCCCGGATGCCTTCCTGAACACTCTCGCGGCGGTGCGGAAGTTCACCCCCGGCCGCACGATCATGCTGTTCGGCGCGGATGGCGACCGGGACGCCTCGAAGCGGCTCGAGATGGGACGCATCGCGGCCGACGGCTCGGACCTCCTGGTGATCACCGACCACCACCCGCGATTCGAGAACGCGGCATCCATTCGCAAGGTCCTTCTCGAGGGCGCCGCTCTCGCCGAACACCAGCCGCAGCAGATCCTCGAGGTGAGCCCGCCCGAGGCCGCCATTCGCGCCGCCGTGAATCTCGCCACGGAGGGCGACTCGATTCTCTGGGCCGGGCCCGGTCACCAGGACTACCGGGACATCGAAGGCGTTCGCACCCCGTACTCGGCCCGTGACGAGGCGCGCGCCGCGCTCCGAGAGGCAGGCTGGGCGTGATCCGGCTGAGTCTCGCCGAGATCGCCACGATCGTCGGCGGTCGCCTCGTCGCGATCGTTCCGGAGACCTCGACGGTGTACGGTCCCGTCCATACCGATTCACGCCTGGTCGGCCCCGGCGCGATCTTTTTCGCACTCCCGGGCGACGAGACCGATGGAGCCCTGTTTGCTCCCGCCGCCGTCGATGCGGGGGCCGCACTGGTCGTCGCGGAGCGCGAGCTCGAGCTGAAGGCCCCCCTCATCGTCGTGGAGAACGGCGTCGTCGCGCTTGCCGCGTTGGCCGCCGAGGTCGTCGCCCGCGTTCGCGCCCAGGGGACCCTATCCGTGGTCGCGATCACGGGGTCCAACGGCAAGACCACCACCAAGAACCTGCTCCGGGCGATCCTCGGCAGCCAGGCGCCAACCGTGGCGCCGCAGGGATCGTTTAACAACCACGTCGGCGCGCCGATTTCGATGCTGGGCATCGACTACGACACGCGATACCTCGTCGTCGAGATGGGGGCCAGCGGCGCGGGCGAGATCGCTCGCCTGGTCGCCATCGCGAAGCCCGACATCGGCGTCGTGCTCAAGGTGGGGCTCGCCCACGTGGGGGAATTCGGCGGCATCGACGCCGTGCAGCGGGCCAAGAGCGAGATGGTGACCGACCTTCCGGCCACCAGCGTTGCCATCCTGAACGTTGATGACGATCGCGTTGCGGCGATGGCGGAGCTGACCGAGGCGAGCGTTCGCTGGTTCGGGCTGTCCGCGAACGCCGGCGTCCGCGCCGAAGACATCGAGGCGACCGCGTCCGGGACCCGGTTCACACTCGTGATCGACGGCGAGCGAACGCCCGTCCAGCTACGCATCCTCGGCGAGCACCACGTGATGAACGCCCTGGCCGCGCTGTCGGTCGCGCACGAGCTCGGGATCGGTCGCGGGGACGCGATCACCGCGATCGAGGCCGTCACGAGGGCCGAGCGCTGGCGGATGGAGCTGCTGCTGCCCGAATCCGGTGCGATCGTGATCAACGATGCATACAACGCGAGCCCGGATTCGATGGCCGCGGCACTCAAAACCCTGGCCCAGGTTCGCGGCGAAAACGACCGAACGATCGCGGTACTCGGCGAGATGGCGGAGCTGGGGGAGTACTCCGACGAGGAGCACGATCGCATCGGCCGGCTCGTGGTTCGGCTCAACATCCGCAAACTCATCGTCGTCGGTCACGGGGCTCGACACATCCACAACGCAGCCGGGCTCGAGGGTTCCTGGGACGGAGAGTCTGTGTTCGTGTCTACCGCGGAGGAGGCATACGATTTGCTGAGTGAAGACTTGGGCACCGGGGATATCGTGCTCGTGAAATCATCCAAGGCGGCTAACCTGCGGTTCCTCGGCGATCGCCTCGGCGGGGTTACCGCGTGATCGGCCTCCTTGTCGGCGCGGGATTCTCGCTCGCGTTCACCCTCTTCCTGACGCCCGTCTTCGCGCGCCTGTTCCGGCGACTCGGCTGGGGACAGTTCATCCGGGACGACGGTCCGCAGAGCCACCACTCGAAGAAGGGCACGCCCACGATGGGCGGCATCGTGTTCATCGTCGGGTCGGGCCTCGGCTATCTGGTCGGCCATCTGGCCGAGCGCCGAATTCCCGCGATCGCGGGACTCATGATCTTCTTCCTGATGGTCGGGATGGGCGTCGTCGGATTCGTCGACGACTTCCTGAAGACCCACCGCCAGCGCAGCCTTGGCCTCGGCGGCTGGGCCAAGATCGCAGGCCAGGTCATTGTCGCGTCGGTCTTCGCCGCGATTGCGCTCAACTTCGGCGACGCGGACGGGCTGACTCCGGCCGGGTTCGCGGCGACGCCCACCAAGGCCGCCGAGGTGTTCATCTCCGCGGTCCGGGACATCCCCTGGCTGAACTTCATGACGTTCGGCGTCGTGATCGGTGGGATCCTGTTCGCGCTTTGGTCGACCATCATGATCGTCAGCGCATCGAACGGTGTGAACGTCGCCGATGGCCTCGACGGACTCGCGACGGGCGCGTCGATCTTCGTCTTCGCGGCCTATGTCTTCATCGGCTACTGGGAGTCGCTGCAGTCCTGCTTCAACAACGCGCGACTGCTCGATCCGAACGCAGCGCCATTCTGTTACACCGTTCGAGATCCGTTGGACATCGCCGTCGCCGCCGCCTGTATCACCGGCTCGCTGATCGGATTCCTGTGGTGGAACACGTCTCCGGCCCAGATCTTCATGGGCGACACGGGTTCACTCGCACTGGGTGGCGCACTCGCCGGGTTCGCCATCCTCAGCCGCACGGAGCTCCTGCTGATCATCATCGGCGGCCTGTTCCTCATCGTCACGGGGTCGGTGATCGTTCAACGTGTGTACTTCAAGATCACTCACGGTAAACGGATCTTCCTGATGAGTCCTCTGCATCATCATTTCGAGTTGAAGGGATGGGCCGAAGTCACGGTCGTGGTGCGGTTCTGGCTGATCTCTGCCATCTTTGTCGCGCTCGGCGTCGGCCTGTTCTATCTCGAGTGGATCACGCGCGCATCGTGACGGATGCGGCTTCCCGGATTTCCGGCCTTACCAGCTGGCACGCCGACTGGACGGGGCTGCGCGTCGCCGTACTCGGCCTCGGGGTGTCCGGGTTTGCCGTCGCTGACACGCTCGTCGAGCTCGGCTCACAGGTGCTGGTCCTCGCCTCGTCGGCCCGGCCCGAGCAGCGGCAATTGCTGGATGTGATCGGCGGCCGTTTCGTCGAGACCAACCTCGAGAGCGTCCCAACCGAGTTGACCGAGTTCGACCCGGAGTTGATCGTGGTGTCGCCCGCGTTTCACCCCGATGCCGCACCGCTCGCGTGGGCGACCGAATCCGGCGTCCCGATCTGGGGAGACATCGAACTGGCATGGCGCGTTCGCGACAAGGTCACACCGGTTGCCGAATGGATCCTGGTAACTGGCACGAACGGTAAGACCACGACGACCCAGCTGGCCGCGCACCTGCTCGAGGCGGACGGCAAGCGGGTCGCCGCCGTCGGGAACATCGGCGTACCGGTACTCGACGCCGTGCGCTATCCGAGCGGCTTCGACGCCCTGGTTGTCGAACTCTCGAGCTACCAGCTGCACTGGCTCGGTCGGACGCCCGAGGGCACCCTGTCACCGTGGGCGAGCGTCTGCCTCAACCTCGCGGATGATCACCTGGACTGGCACGGCTCCTTCGAGGCCTACCGGGACGCCAAAGCGAAGGTCTACACGAACACGAAGGTCGCGGCCGTCTACAACCGGGCCGACCAGGCGACGATGCAGATGGTCGAGGACGCCGAGGTCATCGAGGGTGCCCGTGCCATCGGCTTCGGCCTGGATACCCCCGGTCGAAGTGACCTGGGCGTCGTCGACGGAATCCTGTGCGACCGGGCGTTCCTCGAGGACCGGGCCAATTCCGCGTTGCCGTTGACGACGATCGAGGAACTCGCCGAGGTCGGACTCGGCGCACCGCACAGCGTCGCGAATGTGCTTGCCGCATCCGCTCTCGCCCGATCGTTCGGGGTTTCCCCGACGATCATCCACGACGCCCTGCAGACCTTCCAGCTCGACGCGCACCGCACGGAGGTCGTTGCCACTCGGAACGGGATCGTGTGGATCGACGACTCGAAGGCGACCAACCCGCACGCGGCGGCGGCGTCGCTGCGAGCGCATCCCTCGATCGTCTGGATCGCGGGTGGGCTGCTGAAGGGCGTCGACGTCGACGAGCTGGTCCGCGCTCACTCATCGCGGCTGTCGGCGGCGATTCTCATCGGCCAGGACCGCTCGGCGCTGCGTTCGGCATTCGAGCGACACGCGCCCGCCGTTCGGCTGATCGAGGTCGACGAGACCGAAACTAGGGAGGTGATGCCGTCGGCCGTTCGGCACGCGCTGGCGCTTGCTGCGGCCGGGGACGTCGTGTTGCTCGCACCGGCAGCAGCATCAATGGACCAGTTCACCGACTACAAGGACCGGGGCGAGCAGTTCGCGGCGGCCGTTCGCCGGGCACTGGAGGGAACACAGGATGACGACGACACGGCCGCAGAGGACTCCGCGGGCTGATCCGCGCGATCCCTCGGCCGTTGCCGACGATTCTCCGCGCCGATCCGGCGGCGCGACCGCGAGGGTTGTCGTCCAGCGGGTATTCGGCGCCGAGACCAGCAATTTCTTCCTGCTCCTCGGCACCACCATCTTCCTCGTCGCGTTCGGGCTCGTCATGGTGCTCTCGTCATCGTCGATCGAGGACGGCGCCAGCAAGGGGCACGACTTCTTCAGCTCGTTCAGCAGGCAGGGCCTGTACGCGCTGATCGGCATCCCGCTCCTGCTGATCTCGTCGCGGATGCCCATCGGTTTCTGGAAGAAGTGGGCATGGCCAGCGGTGGTCGGCACCTCGGTGCTGCAGCTGCTCGTGTTCGTGCCGGGTATCGGTTTCTCATTCCAGGGCAACAGCAACTGGATCCGCATCGGGTCGTTCACGGCCCAGCCGTCCGAGCTCGTCAAGCTCGCCATCATCCTCTGGGTTTCCTGGATCCTTGCTCGCAAACAGAGTCTGCTGGGCGACTGGAAGCACGTCTTCCTGCCCATCGCGCCGGTCGCCGGTGTCGCGATCGGATTCGTGCTCCTCGGCAAGGACCTGGGAACGGCGCTCATCATGGGCGCGATCGTGCTCGGGTGCCTGTTCTATGCCGGAGTGCGACTGCGCATCATCGGTGTCGCGATTATCGCCGCGTCGCTCGTGGCCCTGGTCTTCACCCAGGTCGGATCTTCCCGAACGAGTCGCATCAGTGCCTGGCTGAGCGGATGCTCCCGGGCGTCCGACTTCCGGGTCGACTGCTGGCAGACGGTACATGCCTGGTGGGGAATCGCCTCCGGCGGTGTTTTCGGTTCCGGGCTCGGTGAATCCAAGGTCAAGTGGAGCTGGCTGCCGGACGCCGACACCGACTTCATTTTTGCGATCATCGGCGACGAGCTCGGTCTCATCGGGGCCGCAGTCGTCCTCATCCTCTTCGTCCTGCTGACCATCGCGTTCGTCCGCATCATCCGCACCACCACCGACCCGTTCGCGAAGATCGTGACGAGCGGCGTGATGGTGTGGCTGATCGGCCAGGCGTTCGTGAACATCGCGGTCGTTCTCGGCTTCCTGCCGGTACTCGGAGTTCCCTTGCCGCTCATCTCCGCGGGAGGGTCATCCCTCATCGGTTCGCTCGTCGCTATCGGCGTTGTGCTGTCGTTCGCGCGACATCAGCCGCAGCCGAAGACCGAAAACGAGCCGGTCGAGCGGTGACGACCTATCTGCTGGCCGGCGGTGGTACCGCCGGCCACGTCAATCCGTTGCTCGCCGTCGCCGATCGACTGAGAGCTCGCGACCCCGAGGCGACCGTGCTCGTTCTCGGTACGCGCGAAGGACTCGAGGCTCGGCTCGTGCCGGACCGCGGCTATGAGCTGCTGACGATCGACCGTCTCCCGTTTCCGCGGCGGCCAGGTAGAGCCGCCCTGGCATTTCCCGGGCGGTTCCGTCGTGCCGTCGCACAGACGAAGAACTACCTGATCGAGAGGCACGTCGATGTCGTGGTCGGCTTCGGCGGATATGCCTCGGCGCCCGCCTATCGCGCCGCTCGCGCGCTCGGGATTCCGCTGGTGATCCACGAAGCGAATGCCAGGCCCGGTCTCGCCAACCGACTGGGCGCGCGGTACACGAAGCGCGTCGGAGTCGTGTTCCCCGAAACGAGGATCAGAAACGGCGTCGTCGTCGGGATGCCCCTGCGGCGCGAGATCGAAACCCTCGATCGAGCCGCGAGCCGCGCCGCAGCCGATGGCTTCTTCGGACTCGATCCCGCCCGGCCTACGCTGCTCGTGACCGGCGGATCGACGGGCGCGCGCTCGATCAACCGAGCGGTCTTCGACACCGTCGACGCGATCCTGTCCGCCGGCTGGCAGGTGCTGCACATCGCGGGCAACGGATCCGAGCTGCCCGATTCTCCGAGCGCCGACTACAAGATCCTCAAATACTGCGACCGGATGGAACTGGCGCTGGCCGCGGCGGACCTGGCCATCGCACGATCGGGTGCTGTCACCGTCAGCGAGTTCGCTGCCGTAAGCCTCCCGGCCGTGTTCATCCCGTATCCGGTCGGCAATGGCGAGCAGCGCTACAACGCCGCGGACGTGGTCGCGTCGGGTGGGGCGCTGCTCCTTGACGACGCATCCTTCACGCCGACGTGGATCCGCGACGCCCTCGTTCCGCTCCTGCGGGACCGTGGCGCGATCGATCGGATGTCCACGGCTATGGCAAGCGTGGGACACCGGGACGGCACGGATCGGATGACCGACCTCGTGGTGGCCGCCGCCCCGGTAAAATCGAGCCGATGATCAAGCCCGACCTGACCCAGGAGTTGCCCGAGCAACTCGGCTCGCTCCACTTCGTCGGGATCGGCGGATCCGGGATGAGCGGAATCGCCCGCCTCTTTCTGGCTGCGGGCCACCGCGTCACGGGCTCGGATCGCAGCGAGAATCACAACACCCAGGCACTGCGCGAGCTCGGAGCGACGGTCGCGATCGGACACGACGCGGCCAACCTCGGGGACGCCGACACGCTCGTCTATACGGGCGCGCTGTGGCCCGACAATCCCGAGTACCTCGCGGCCGTCGAACGGGGGATTCCCGTCCTCCATCGCTCGCAGGCTCTCGCGTGGCTGATCAGCCGGCAGCGACTGATCGCCGTGGCGGGAGCGCACGGCAAGACCACGTCGACGGGCATGATCATCACCGCACTGCGCGAACTGGGTGCGGACCCCAGTTTCGTGAACGGCGGCGTCATCGAGTCTCTGGGCGTCAGCTCGGCACACGGGAAAGGCGAGGTCTTCGTCGTCGAGGCGGACGAGTCGGACGGGACGTTCCTGCTCTACGACACAGCTGTAGCCCTCGTGACCAATGTCGACGCGGATCATCTCGACCACTACGGTTCGCGGGAGGCGTTCGACGAGGCGTTCGTGCAGTTCGCAACCGAAGCATCCGAATTGGTCGTGACCTCGAGCGATGACCCGGGCGCGCTGCAGATGACTGCTCGGCTCGCCGGCAAACGAGTTCTCACATTCGGCGAGGCCGACACCGCGGACGTCCGGATGCATTCCGTGTCGCCCGCGGGACTGGTCACATTTTCGGTGGCCTGGCAGGGCATCGACTACGAGATCCGCCTTCAGGTACCCGGGCACCACAATGCGCGTAACGCTGCGGGGGCATTTGCCGTTCTGGTGGGCATGGGATTCGATCCGGCCGGCATCGTCGCCGGTCTCGAGACCTTCGGCGGCACCGAGCGACGATTTGAACTTCACGGTGTCGTGCGCGGCGTCAGCGTTTACGACGACTACTCGCACCATCCCACCGAGGTTGCCGTGGCGCTGCGCGGCGCGCGTTCCGTGGTCGGCGGCGGCAAAGTGATCGCCGTCCATCAGCCGCACCTCTACTCCCGTACTCAACTGATGGCGGGCCAGTTCGCCGAGACCTACGAGGCACTCGCCGATCACACCATCGTTCTGGACGTGTATGGCGCTCGTGAGGATCCGGTGCCCGGCGTGACCGGGGAACTCGTCTCGTCCCGGTTCGTGGACGCCAGCCGCGTCGACTACCTGCCGGACTGGCAGGCGGCGGCCGATCGCGCCGCCCAGATCGCGACCGATGGCGACATCATCATGACTCTGAGCTGCGGCGACGTGTACCGGATCATCCCGCAGATCCTCGACTCCCTGGCGCAGACACCGGCGTGAAACGGCCAGAGGGATTCGACCCGGCGTCGCAGAAGCCCGCGACGCAGAAGCCTGCTCCGCGCCAGCCGACCGGCAGGTCGTTGGCACCGAAGCAGGCACCCGTCGCGCGGCCGAGCCGGGTTGTGTCAATGGACCGACCAGTTCGCGAGGCGCCCGCTCGAGGCGAGAAGCGGCAGGCGCGTCCGCCCCGCGAGCCCCGCGAGTCGCGACCGGATCGTCGTGCAGCACGTGCCGAAGCTCGTCGCTTCACTCGCGGGAGTCGACGTCGCCGGCTCACCGTGGTCGGCGTACTGGCACTCGTCGTCGTCCTTCTCGGAGTGCTCGCCATCGCGGTTTTCTCGCCGATCCTCGCGCTTCGCACCATCAGGGTCGAGGGCAACAGCGCGGTGCCCGCCGCGCAGGTCCAGGATGCGCTCTCCGGCCAGCTGGGAACGCCGCTGGCGCTGCTGGATGACGGAACTATTCGCTCAGAGCTGTCGCACCTCATCCTGATCCGCTCCTACGTCACCGAAATCGTGCCGCCGAACACGCTCGTAGTCCGGATCGTCGAGCGAAAGGCGATCGGCGTTCTTCATGTCGGCTCGGGATACGAGCAGGTCGATCCGGCGGGAATCGTGCTCGCGAAGTCTCCGACACCCGCCGGGCTGCCCGTCATCGACATCGGCAAGTCCGGCGTGAACAGTGCGGGGTTTGCCGCAGCGGTCAAGGTGCTGCTGGCGATGCCGGCATCCGTGCTCGCCCAGGTCGGCTCGATCTCCGCCACCACGGTCGACAACGTGAGTCTCGAGCTGTCGCAGGGCAACCACGAGGTCATCTGGGGGAGTTCTGCGCAATCCGACCTGAAGGCGACCGCGCTGGCCACGCTCCTCAAGACCTGCGCGTCGCAGCCGGTGCTCAACGTCACGGCGCCGCTCGCTCTCGCCTGTGGGCCCAGGCAGGTCGTGCCGACGAGCACACCCACCTCGACGGCCACTCCGAAGCCGTAGGGGAGAAGGCCGCGCGAACGGAATGCGATCCTGTGCATTCCGAGACACGCGGAGCGCCTCAGGCCGCTTCCGGGATGCACGACTTACCTTCGAGTCAGGAATTGCATACCGGGCATAACTTTAATCTTCGACTAGAACTTGAAGGTTTGATTTTGCCCGTGTGCCGGATGCGCCTAACAGCGCAGCGCCAGCGGAGGCCGGACAAAGTGACATCGAACCAGAACTACCTCGCCGTCATCAAAGTGGTCGGCATCGGCGGTGGCGGTGTCAACGCCGTCAACCGGATGATCGAGCTCGGTCTTCGGGGCGTTGAATTCATCGCTGTCAACACCGACGCGCAGGCGCTGCTGATGAGCGACGCCGACGTCAAACTCGACGTGGGTCGTGAAATTACTCGCGGGCTCGGTGCAGGCGCCGATCCGGAGGTGGGTCGACGCGCAGCGGAGGATCACGCCGAAGAGATCGAAGAGGCTCTCGCCGGCGCGGACATGGTCTTTGTGACCGCGGGCGAGGGCGGCGGCACCGGCACCGGCGGCGCTCCGGTCGTCGCGCGGATCGCCAAGTCGATCGGCGCACTGACCATCGGTGTCGTGACGCGGCCCTTCGAATTCGAGGGCAAGCGTCGCAGTGCCCAGGCCGAGACGGGCATCTCCGCGCTGAAGAGCGAGGTCGACACCCTCATCGTCGTACCGAATGACCGGCTGCTCGAGATCAGCGATCGCGGGATGAGCATGCTCGAAGCGTTCGCAACAGCAGACCAGGTGCTGCTCTCCGGCGTTCAGGGCATCACCGACCTGATCACGACCCCCGGACTGATCAACCTCGACTTCGCCGACGTCAAGTCCGTGATGCAGGGGGCGGGCTCGGCTCTCATGGGCATCGGCTCGGCGAGAGGCGCGGATCGCGCAATCAAGGCGGCAGAACTCGCCGTCGCATCGCCGCTGCTCGAGGCGAGCATCGACGGCGCCCACGGCGTCCTGATCTCGGTGCAGGGCGGCTCCAACCTCGGTATCTTCGAGATCAATGACGCTGCGCGCCTCATTCAGGAGGCCGTGCACGCGGAGGCCAACATCATCTTCGGCGCCGTGATCGACGACACGCTCGGCGACGAGGTGCGGGTCACCGTGATCGCCGCCGGCTTCGACGGTGGCGAGCCCGCCCAGAAGGCGCGGGATACTCGGCGCAGCAGCTTCGTCGGCGCGGGAGCGCCCGTGAAGGAGGCGACTGCCGAGAGCGGCGCCTCGTGGAGCGAGTCCGAGCATCCGGTCACCGCCCCGCTCGACCACGCGTTCGACGACGATGACGACGACGACCTGGACGTTCCCGACTTCCTGAAGTAGCGAGAGGTGGAGCAGTCGACGTCGCTCGCCGATCGCCTCGAGCTCGTGCGCGGACAGGTTGCGGATGCCGCGCGAGACGCCGGCCGGAACCCCGCGGACATCACGACGATCGTGGTGACCAAATTCCATCCGGCATCCCTCGTTCGCGAACTCGCCGGGCTCGGAGTGACGGATGTCGGTGAGAACCGCCACCAGGACGCCGGCCCGAAAGCCGCCGAGCTCGCCGACCTCCCGCTCACGTGGCACTTCATCGGCCAGTTGCAGAGCAACAAAGTGCGAGCCGTCCTCGAGTACGCGAGCGACATCCAGTCCGTCGACCGAGACTCGCTCGTCGTGGCGTTGGGGGCCGCCGACGCCCGCGTCGATGCGTTCCTGCAGCTCAACCTCACCGACGATCCGGGTCGCGGGGGAGTGAGCCCCACCGGGCTCGAGGAGCTGGCCGAGCGAGTGCTGGCAACACCCACGCTCACGCTTCGCGGTGTGATGGCCGTGGCGCCGCTCGGCGAGGAGCCGCGCGCGGCGTTCGCGCGGGTGCGGACCGCGTCGGAGCGGCTCCAGAGGCTCGCCCCGGATGCCCGTTTCCTGTCGATGGGCATGTCGGGCGACTTCCGCGAAGCAATCGCCGAGGGTGCGACACACCTGCGAATCGGGACGGCAATCACCGGGAATCGCCCTCCCGCCGGTTAATCTCGGGACAGAGGCGATCCGCCAATCCAGTCTTTCGGGAGGCACACAATGGCAAATCCACTGCGCAAGACCATGGTCTACCTTGGTCTCGCTGACGAGGAGTTCGACTACGAGGACGAGGCGACGCCCATGGCGCCGGCCGCTCCAGTCGCGCACGCGGCGCCCTCGGCTGGTCGTGCCCCCGTTACTCCGCTACGTCGCCCCGTAGCCAGGACGACAGGACCATCAGACATGAACGAGATCCTCACCGTGCATCCGCGCGCTTATAAGGACGCGCAGGTCATCGCCGAGAACTTCCGCGAGGGCATCCCGGTCATCATCAACCTCTCGCAGATGTCCGAGCCGGATGCGAAGCGCCTGATCGACTTCGCGAGCGGCCTCTCGCAGGGCCTTTATGGCAAGATCGAGCGCGTCACCAACAAGGTCTTCCTGCTTTCACCCGCGCACGTCGCGGTCAGCGGCGAGGGCGCGGCGGTCGAGGGCGAGCTCGAGGCATCCTTCTTCCAGAATTGACGCTGCTGGCACGCCCGATCCATCCTGACGAGCGCTAACGCTGCCAGCGAGTCCAGATCGAGCCTGTCGAGATTTGAGGCGGCGTGCCCCCAAAACTGGTACGAATCTGGCGCAGGTGCGCATCAGGGGTACTCTGGGTTTTGTAACTGTTGTACGCACCCGTGGCTGACGTTGCTAGCGTTAGTTGTTCGCCTGATACGCGAACGCGTACCAGCGGTCGGGAAATGATCGTTCACCATGGCCCTGCTCCTCATGTAAAAGAGCAGGTCACACTGGTTTTGAGAGAAAGTTATTGAGGTGACGGCGATGGCTTTGACACCGGAAGATGTTGTCAACAAGCGGTTCCAACCGACCAAATTCCGCGAGGGATACGATCAGGACGAGGTGGACGACTTCCTCGACGAGGTCGTCGTAGAGCTGCGGCGTCTCAACCAGGAGAACGAGGAGCTGCGTCAGCGTCTGCTCCAGAGCGACTCCCAGATCACCGAGCTTCAGCGCACCGCTGGCCAGCCGGCACCGGCCGGCTTCGAGCAGCAGCAGCCCAGCGTGGCTTCCGCGCCGGCACCCGTCGCCGCGCCGGCCTTCCAGCCGGCCGCCGCCGACCCGAGCATCGACCCGAGCAACACGAACAACCTGCTGCAGCTGGCCCGCCGCCTGCATGAGGAGCACGTGCGCGAGGGCGTCGAGAAGCGCGATGCGCTGATCGCCGAAGGCCAGACGCAGGCCGCCCGGGTCGTGGACGAGGCCAACACTCAGGCCAGCCAAGCCCTGGAGGAGGCCACCACCCAGGCCGGTCGCGCGATCGAAGACGCGAACGCCCAGGCCGCACGCCTCATCGAAGAGGCGCAGTCGCAGACGCGTGAGCGAATCTCCGCGCTCGACCAGGAGCGTGCAGCGCTCGAGGGTCGCATCGAGGAGCTTCGCAACTTCGAGCGCGAGTACCGCGCCAAGCTGAAGAGCTACATCGAGGGCCAGCTCCACGACCTCGACTCGAACTCGGCAGTGCTGACCAGCGCCCCGGCAGCCGTGCCCGCTGGCGTCGGCGCCGCACAGGGACAGAACTACGGCGGACAGATTGCTCCGCCGCCGGCCAACTACCCGGGCTTTGCCGGCAACTGATTCGCGCGCGAAGGCCAGTACTTCGAGACTCAGCATTCGAGTTCTCGTCGTACTGGCCCTCGTCGCGGTAGGCGTTGTCGCGCTCGATCAGACCGCGAAATACCTGATCGTCAAGAACCTCACCGAGGGCCAGCAGGTCAACGTGATCGGCACGATCCTGCAGTTCCACTTTGTGAAGAACTCGGGTGCCGCGTTCTCGTTCGGCACGGGAATCACCTGGGTCTTCTCGATCGTCGCCGCGGCGGTCGCGGTTTTCATCGTCGTCTACGCCCGCCGCATCCGCTCGTTCGCCTGGAGCATCCTGTTCGGACTGCTGCTCGGCGGCACGCTCGGCAACCTGAGCGACCGGCTGCTGCGTCCGCCGCACTTCGGCGAGGGTCACGTCGTGGACTTCATTCAGGTGATCGATTTTCCGGCGATCTTCAACATCGCCGACAGCGCGATCGTCATCAGCATGGGGCTGTTCATCCTATTGACGATTCTCGGCGTGCGACTCGACGGACACCGCGCGCACAAGTCGGAGGCTACGACCGAGCCGATCATTGCGTCCGCTCCGGCAGAAACGTCGGCCGCAGACAGCTCGAAGTAGCGAAACGTGGAATCGCGTCGCCTTCCCGTTCCGGATGGGCTAGCGGGCGAGCGCGTCGACGCGGGCCTGGCAAAGCTCCTCGGGTTCTCCCGAACGTTCGCCGCCGAGGTCGCGGAGTCCGGCGGCGTTCGCCTGGATGGTGTCGTAGCCCACAAGTCGGACCGGCTGGTAGCCGGAGCGTGGCTCGAGGTCGAGTGGCAGGACCGAGCACCGGTCACAGTCGTCGCGACGCCGGTGGACAACCTGCGGATCGTGTACCAGGACGAGGACCTCGTGGTCGTCGACAAGCCCGTCGGGGTCGCCGCGCACCCGTCCGTCGGATGGGACGGGCCGACCGTGCTCGGGGCGCTGGCCGCTTCGGGTGTACGAGTCTCGACGGAGGGTGCCGCGGAGCGCGCGGGCATCGTACACAGACTGGACGCCGGGACCAGCGGGCTCATGGTCGTCGCGAAGAGCGATCGCGCGTACTCGGACCTGAAGCGCCAGTTTCACGATCGCGAGGTGACGAAGATCTACCACGCGGTCGTGCAGGGACACCCCGATCCGCTGGCGGGAACAATCGACGCTCCGATCGGACGCCATCCCGGAAGCTCGTGGAAGTTCGCGGTGACGGCCGACGGCAAAAACTCGGTCACGCACTACGACACCCTCGAGGCCTTCCCATCCGCGTCGCTGCTCGAAATCCGTCTCGAGACCGGGCGAACCCACCAGATCCGCGTCCACATGGCGGCCCAGCGGCATCCCTGCGTCGGCGACGCAATGTATGGTGCGGATCCCACCCTGAGCGCCCGGCTCGGCCTCTCCCGGCAGTGGCTGCACGCCATGAAACTGGGCTTCACGCACCCGACGACGGGCGAGTTCGTAGAGTTCGAGTCGACCTACCCGGCCGATCTACAACACGCGTTGGACGTGCTTCGCGAGAGCTAGGTCGACGGGCTTAAGCTAAGGGTCTCCCAAGCCACGTAAAGAGATATTTTGCCCTCGTCCGCCGACCAGTTCGTGCACCTTCACGTGCACAGCGAGTATTCGATGCTCGATGGTGCGGCCCGGATCGAGCCCCTCGTCACGGCTGCAGCGGAGCAGGGTATGCCCGCCATCGCGGTCACCGACCACGGCAACATGTTCGGTGCGTACGAGTTCTGGCAGAAGGCGACCGCGGCGGGGATCAAGCCGATCATCGGCACCGAGGCGTACATCACGCCGGGCACGGCGCGCGGCGACAAGTCGCGCATCCGCTGGGGCACGAGCACCCAGTCCTCGGATGATGTCGGCGGCTCGGGTGCGTACACCCACATGACGCTGCTCGCCGAGAACAACGAGGGGATGCACAACCTCTTCCGGCTCTCGTCGCTGGCGTCGATGGAGGGCTTCTACTTCAAGCCGCGCATGGACCGCGAGCTGCTCAGCCGGTACTCGAAGGGTGTCATTGCGACGACCGGTTGTGTCGGTGGGGAGGTGCAGACCCGGCTTCGACTCGGCCAGTACGACGAGGCGCTGAAAGCCGCGGCCGACTTCCGGGACATCTTCGGCAAGGAGAACTTCTTCGCCGAGATCATGGACCACGGCATCGACATCGAGAAGCGCACGATGAACGACCTGCTGCGCCTCGCAAAGCAGTTGAACCTGCCGCTCGTCGCATCCAACGATCTCCACTACACGAACTCGGGGGATGCGGGCGCCCACGCGGCCCTGCTCTGCGTGCAGTCCGCCTCGACGCTCGATGACCCCAACCGCTTCAAGTTCGATTCCGAGGAGTTCTACCTGAAGTCGGCCGCACAGATGCGTTCGATGTTCCGTGACACCCCGGAGGCGTGCGATAACACGCTGCTGATCGCCGAGCGCGTCAACGTGAACTTCGAGGGGCGCGATCTCATGCCGCGCTTCCCGGTGCCGGACGGCGACACGGAGGCATCCTTCTTCGAGAAGGCGGTCGCGACCGGCATGCAGCAGCGCTTCAAGGGCGCGCCCACGGAGGAGCATCTCGCGCGAGCGCAGTACGAGGTGGATGTCGTCAAGCAGATGGGCTTCCCGGGATACTTCCTGGTGGTCGCCGACTTCATCGGCTGGGCGAAGGCGCAGGGCATCCGCGTCGGTCCCGGCCGAGGCTCTGCGGCAGGCTCGATGGTCGCGTTCGCGATGGGCATCACCGAACTGGACCCCATTGCACACGGCCTGCTGTTCGAGCGATTCCTCAACCCCGAGCGCGTGTCCATGCCCGATATCGATGTCGACTTCGACGACCGTCGACGCCCCGAGGTCATCCGCTACGTTACCGACAAGTACGGCGACGACCGGGTCGCACAGATCGTCACCTACGGCACGATCAAGGCGAAGCAGGCGCTGAAGGACAGCGCGCGGGTGCTTGGCATGCCGTACTCGGTGGGAGAGAAACTCACCAAGGCGATGCCGCCGCCCATCATGGGCAAGGATGTCTCGCTCGGCGAGATCATGAACAAGGATTCGGCCCGGTACAAGGAGGGCAGCGACTTCCGCGCCGTCCTCGAGACGGATGCCGAGGCGGCCAAGGTCTTCGAGACTGCGGTCGGGATCGAAAACCTCAAGCGCCAGTGGGGCGTGCACGCGGCCGGCGTGATCCTGTCGGCTGAGCCGCTGATCGACGTGCTTCCGATCATGAAGCGCGAAGACGACGGCGCGATCATCACCCAGTTCGACCAGCCGCCGCTCGAGTCGCTCGGGCTCATCAAAATGGACTTCCTGGGGCTGCGCAACCTCACCATCATTGACGACGCCCTCGCCATGATTGAGAAGAACACGGGGTCGCCCCTTGTCATCGAGGACCTCGATCTCGACGCCGACCAGAAGACCTACGACCTCCTCGCGCGAGGTGACACGCTCGGTGTCTTCCAGCTGGATGGTGGCCCGATGCGGTCCCTGCTGCGCCAAATGAAGCCCACCAACTTCGAAGACATCTCGGCGCTCATCGCGTTGTACCGCCCCGGTCCGATGGGCATGGGATCGCATACCAAGTACGCGCTGCGGAAGAACGGCCTCCAGGTCATCGACGCCATCCATCCGGAGCTCGCGGAGCCGCTGCGCGAGATCCTGGCTCCCACCTACGGCGTGATCGTTTACCAGGAGCAGGTCATGGCCGTGGCCCAGAAGGTCGCCGGCTACTCGCTCGGCCAGGCCGACATCCTGCGCAAGGCGATGGGTAAGAAGAACAAGGCCGTCCTGGACAAGCAGTTCGAGGGCTTCGAGTCGGGAATGAAGGCCAACGGCTTCAGCGCAAAGGCGATCGAGGTGCTGTGGGAGACCCTGATGCCGTTCGCGGACTACGCCTTCAACAAGGCGCACAGCGCGGGCTACGGCGTGCTGAGCTACTGGACCGCCTACCTCAAGGCAAACCATGCGGCGGAGTACATGGCGGCGCTTCTGACGAGTGTCGGCGACTCGAAGGACAAGCTCGGCATGTACCTCAACGAGTGCCGGCGGATGGGCATCAAGGTGCTCGCTCCCGATGTGAACGAATCGTTCGTGGACTTCACCGCGGTCCCTTCACCGGAGGGTGTGGGCGACATCCGGTTCGGGCTTGGTGCCGTTCGCAACGTCGGATACAACGTGGTCGAGGGCATCCGTATGGCGCGCGAGGAGAAGGGCCGGTTTGAGTCGTTCTACGATTTCCTGGGCAAGGTACCGATCCCGGTCGCCAACAAGCGCACCGTCGAGTCGCTCATCAAGGCGGGGGCATTCGACTCGCTCGGTGCCACTCGCCGGGCGATGCTCGAGATCCACGAGGATGCGGTCGAGGGCGCAGTCAACGTCAAGCGCACGGAGGCTACCGGTCAGGCCGGGTTCGACTTCGACAGCCTGTTCGACGAGCCGCAGGACTCCGACCGCGTGCCGGATCGCCCGGAGTGGTCGAAGAAGGACAAGCTCGCGTTCGAGCGCGAGATGCTGGGACTCTACGTGTCCGATCATCCACTCGCCGGCCTCGAGGCGCAGCTGGCTAAGCACGCCTCCGTCACGATTACGGAGTTGCTCTCCGGTGACTCGGCGAGTGACGGGGAGACCGTGACCATCGCCGGGCTCGTCACAAGTGTGCAGCATCGTACGGCACGGCAGTCCGGAAACCAGTACGGGATGATCACCGTCGAAGACTTCGGCGGCGAGATCACCGTCATGTTCATGGGCAAGACCTACCAGGAGTTCGCTCCGGCCCTCTCGAGCGACTCGATCGTCGTCATCAAGGGGCGGGTGAGCGTCCGCGACGATGGGATGAACCTGCACGCGGTCATGATGTTCGCCCCGGATGTCGGCGCCGGCCTCGGATCCGGACCACTCGTGATCTCGGTCCCCGAGTTCCGGGCGACGACCGATGTCGTGAGTGCGCTCAACGACGTCCTCATTCGCCATTCCGGTGAGAACGAGGTTCGTTTGAAGCTCGTTCGCGGCGAAACCGCACGGATGTTCGAGATCCCGTACCCGGTTACCGTCTCCGCCGACCTCTATGGCGAGCTGAAGTCGCTGCTCGGCCCCAGCTGCCTGAGCTAACGTCCGTCGACTAGACGACGTTGCCGGGGGAGCGGTACGACCGCTCGTGGTACAGCAGTGCCTCGTCCTCGGGGCCGAGGGCACCGGTCTCGATCTGAACGACGATGACCGCGTTGTTGAAGACGGGATGCACTTCGATGATCGAGCCGAGCATCCACGACGTCACGCCCTCAAGGATCGGAACCCCGTAGGGCCCGGGCTTCCAGTGGTTGCCCTCGAACCGCACGGCGTTGTCCGCCGCGAGTTTCTCGGCCAGGTGCCGAGTTCTCGGACCGAGGGTGTGGATGGCCACGTGATTGCCCACCGTCATTGCGGGCCACGCGCTGGCGATCTGCGCCATATTGAAGGTGGCGAGCGGCGGCACGGCGGCGAGGGACGCGAGCGAGGTCGCGGTGAAGCCCACCGGATTGCCGTCCGGCCCGAGCGCCGTCACCGCTGCGACGCCGGCGGCGTGGCGGCGAAAGACACGCTTGAACGCGTCGAGGTCGTCGACCGCAACCTCCTGCGGTTCCTGCTGCTCGTCGTCTGTGCTCATACCCTTGATTCAAGTCTGGGCCGCGAGAGGGTATTCCACCAAAACGGGAGACGACCCGCGGCTCGGTAGCATTGTCAGGCCATGATGCAGACCCTAGATCTCCGCAACACGAAGCCAGGCCGGGCCGAGCTGGCACGACTCGCCCCGCGCGCGAACATTGACGTGACGACCGCATCCGCGTCTGCGGCCGAGCTGATTGCTGATGTCCGCAAGCGCGGCGTCGACGCGCTCCTCGACCAGGCCGAGCGGTTCGACGGCGTGCGGCCGGCCCAATTGCGCGTTCACTCGGCCGAGATTGCTGACGCCATCCGTCGACTCGATCCCGCGGTGCGTTCCGCGCTCGAGGAAGCGATCGAGCGTGTGACCAAGGCGACACAGGCGCAGGTTCCCGAGGCCGCCGTCACCCAGCTGGGGCCCGGAGCCGAGATCATCCAGCGCTGGCAGCCGATCAGTCGCGTCGGCTTTTACGTTCCGGGCGGCAAGGCGGTGTATCCGTCGAGCGTCGTGATGAGCGTGGTTCCGGCACACGTCGCCGGTGTCGGGTCGGTCGCCATCGCGTCGCCGCCGCAGAGGGACTTCTCGGGTTCCGTTCATCCCACGATCCTGGGTGCGGCTGGCCTGCTCGGTGTCGACGAGGTGTACGCGATGGGCGGTGCGGGCGCGATCGGTGCGCTGGCGTACGGAGTGCCGGAACTCGCGCTCGATCCGGTCGACCTCATCACCGGTCCGGGAAACGTTTACGTCGCCGCGGCGAAGCGTCTCGTGCGCGGGGATGTGGGCATCGACTCGGAGGCCGGTCCGACGGAAATCCTGATCATCGCCGACGAGACAGCGGATGCGCGGCTGGTAGCCGCGGACCTCGTCAGCCAGGCCGAGCACGACGAGCAGGCGGCGGCGGTGCTGGTCACGACCTCCGAGGAGCTCGCGGCGGCCGTAGCGACCGAGCTGGCCGGACTGGCCGCGTCCACGGCATCCTCCGCGCGCGTGACCGCGGCCTTGACCGGACAACAGTCCGCCGTCGTGCTGGTCAGCGACCTCGTCGCCGCGGCGGCGTTCAGTAACGCCTACGGCCCCGAGCACCTCGAGATCCAGACCGCGGAGCCAGGCACGGTGCTCGACCTGATCGAGAGTGCGGGAGCGATCTTCCTGGGGCCATACTCACCGGTAAGCCTCGGCGACTACCTCGCTGGCTCCAACCACGTGCTCCCGACGGGTGGCCAGCCCCGCTTCGCCGCAGGGCTCGGGGCGTACACGTTCCTGCGCCCGCAGCAGGTCATCCGCTACGACCGGGAGGGTCTCGCGGCCGTCCGGAAGCCGATTGTCGCCCTGTCCCACGCGGAGGATCTGCCGGCCCACGGCGACGCGGTGGAGGCGCGCTTCCCGGCCTAGAACGGCATGCTGCCGTATCCTGTATACGACATGTTCTGCCCCTTCTGCCGCCATCCGGACAGCCGCGTGATCGACTCGAGAACGAGCGACGACGGACTGTCGATTCGGCGACGGCGCCAGTGCCCGGAGTGCGGACGTCGATTCTCCACGACGGAGACAGCGAGTCTCACCGTCATCAAGCGCAACGGCGTCGTCGAGCAGTTCAGCCGAGAGAAGATCGTGAGCGGTGTGCGCAAGGCGTGCCAGGGACGACCGGTCACCGACACCGATCTCGCCGTACTCGCCCAGAGGGTCGAGGAGACTATCCGCGCGACCGGCGCCTCCCAGATCGAGGCCAACGACATCGGGCTGGCGATCCTCGCACCGCTCCGCGAACTCGACGAGGTCGCGTACCTGCGATTCGCGAGCGTCTATCAGGCGTTCGAATCGCTCGAGGACTTCGAGACGGCGATCACTCTGCTCCGCGTCGAGCACGACACGGCCGACGCGGACTAAGCGGTTCCCGCCAGCCGGTAGCCTGATCCCGGCATGTATCGCGCACTCTTCCGCCTGGTTTTCCGGCGAATGGACCCCGAGCGGGCGCACGGTTTCGCGTTCGCGGTCATCCGGATTCTCGGCCTCCCAGTCTTCCGCCAGCTGACGTCCGCGATCACGCGGCCTCGGACGACACTCGCGGTCGACGCGCTCGGCCTTCGCTTCGCCTCGCCGTTCGGGGTTGCCGCCGGCTTCGATAAGGAGGGACTCGGCATCCTGGGGCTCGGTGCGCTCGGTTTCTCGCATGTCGAGGTCGGGACCGTGACCGCGATCGCGCAGCCCGGCAACGAGAAGCCCCGCCTGTTCCGGCTCGTTCCCGATCGAGCGGTGATCAACCGGATGGGCTTCAACAACCACGGTGCGCACGTTGTCGCGCGCCGGATCGAGCGTGTCCGTCGCCGGAAGAACCGGCCCGTGATCGGCATCAACATCGGCAAGAGTCGCGTGATGGACGTGGATGCCGCCGTTGACGACTATCTCGTGAGTACGCGGCTGCTGGCTCCGCTGGCGGACTACCTGGTCGTCAACGTCAGCTCCCCGAACACACCCGGTCTTCGCGGTCTGCAGCAGATCGAGAAGCTCGAGCCCCTGCTGTCGGCGGTGGCGGGAGCTGCGGGATCCGTTCCGGTGCTCGTCAAGATCGCACCGGATCTGACGGACGATCAGGTCGAGAAAATTGCGCAACTCGCCGTCGACCTGAAACTGGCCGGGCTCATCGCGACCAACACCACGCTTTCACGGGACGGGCTCACGACACAGGCCGAGGTCGTCGCCACGGCCGGCGCAGGCGGTCTCTCGGGCGCACCACTCGCCGCGCGATCGCTCGAGGTGCTGCGCACGGTGCGCGCATCCGTCCCCGCCGACTTCTGCGTCATCTCGGTTGGGGGAGTGGAGACCGGTTCAGACGTCGCAGAGCGACTCGCCGCGGGGGCGACGCTCGTGCAGGGCTACACGGGGTTCCTCTATCGGGGCCCGTTCTGGGCGCGCGCGATCAACCGCGAGCTGGCTGAGACGAACTAGCTCCACATCCGTGGTGGCGGGAGAAAACCGCACGCGGAGGGAGTAACTACTACCGCCACGTAACCGGTTCTCCCGCCGCCGGGTGCAGGATCTCTCGCCAACCGGTTATGAGACCTTGTCGCCGCGCTTCACCTGGGGCTTCGGCAGCCGCATGACGCGAAGCTGGATGGCGCGGGTCGCGTGGTAGAAACCGCGCTTCTCGACCCGGTCGGCGCCGAACTTGGCGGCGAGCATCCGACGGATCCGGAAGTGGAGCACGATGAGGTCGATGACGACGAGCAGCACGAGTGCCCACAGCCCGTAGTTGATGTAGGCGGCGAGACCCGCGTCGAAGTAGCCGACGACGACGAGCAGGAACAGCAGCGGGATGGTCAGCTCGGCGAACCCCCACCGGCTGTCTACGATGTCGCGGATGTACTTCTTCTGCGCCCCGCGGTCGCGTGCCGGAAGGTACTTCTCCTCGCCATTGGCCAGGCCGACGCGAGCACGGTCGCGCTGGGCACGCTGCTGGTCCTTGGAGAGGGCACGGGCCTCGGGCGTCTTCGCCCCGACCAGCGGTCGCTTGCGCGCGGCCTCGCGCTCCTTGCGGGTCGGGGTCGCGTGACCCTTCGGAGCAATGGGGTTGTTGGCAAGCTCTTCGGCCGCAATGCGGTCCGCTTCGCTCTGTACCTGCTTGGCCAAGGGGAGTCCTTCTATCGGATGTGCGCCTTAAGATTACCCGCATGACCGAATCGGCACCGCCCCCATCATCCACTCCCGCCTTCGACGAGCTGAGCGAGGCCGTGCAGGCGGGCCTGCCGCGCGCGATCGCCGATCTCTCTGACCTGGTGCGCATCCCGTCGGTGTCGTGGGATGGCTTCGATCCGGCGCACGTCGCGAGGAGCGCCGAGGCTGTGCAGACCCTCCTCGAGGACCTGGGCGTCTTCGAGTCGGTCGAGGTAGCGCGGTCGAAACTCGCCGACGACGACGCCCTCGGCCAGCCCGCCGTGCTCGCCTCCCGAGCTGCCCGCAACGGGCGTCCGACGATCCTCCTCTACGCTCACCACGACGTGCAGCCTCCCGGAAAAGACGAGGAATGGAACTCGTCCCCGTTCGAGCCCACGGTTCGCGGCGATCGCATCTTCGGCAGGGGAGCGGCGGACGATAAGGCCGGGGTAATGGCGCACGTCGCGGCCATCCGCGCGCTCGTCGCGGTGCTGGGGTCGGACTTCGATCTCGGGCTGAACGTATTCATCGAGGGCGAGGAGGAGAACGGCTCGCGCTCGTTCAAGAACTTCCTCGTCGACCACCATGACCAGCTCGCTGCCGATGCCATCGTGGTCGCGGACTCCGACAACTGGAACACGACCACGCCCGCGCTCACGATCGCGCTGCGCGGCAACGTGAAGTTCCACCTCACGGTGTCGACACTCGACCACGCCTCGCATTCGGGGATGTTCGGCGGCGCGGCACCGGATTCGATGCTCGCCACCATCAAGCTTCTGTCCACGATGTGGGACGACAACGGCTCCGTCGCGGTCGAGGGCCTCACGAACTACGACATGCAGACGCCGGAGTACTCAGAGGAGCTGTTGCGTGAGGAGGCGGCGCTGCTCGACGGCGTGCAGCCGATCGGCACGGGCAGCATCCTCTCGCGCCTCTGGGCCAAGCCCACGGTCACGGTCACCGGCATCGACGCGCCAAGCGTGATGAACGCATCGAACACGCTTGCCGCATCGACGAAGGTCGTCATCAGCTCCCGGATCGCGCCGGGCCAGAAGGCCAGCGACGCCTTCGCAGCACTCGAGAAGCACGTTCGTGCGCACGCTCCCTTCGGTGCCCACCTCGAGATCGACGACATCGACCTCGGTGACCCGTTCCTCGTCGATACCAAGGGACAGTCGGTAGCGGATGCGCGCGCCGCCATGTTCGAAGCCTGGGGCGTCGCGCCGGTCGACACGGGCATTGGCGGATCCATCCCGTTCCTTGCCGACCTGGTCGAACAGTTCCCGGCCGCCGAGATTCTGGTGACGGGCGTCGAAGACCCGGACTCGCGGGCGCACAGCCCCAACGAGTCCCTCCACCTCGGCGTGTTCCGGCGCGCCATCCTCACCGAAGCGCTGTTGCTGGCAAAGCTCCAGAACCGCGCCTAGACTTGATGACAGATTTGCTTTAAGGAGCTGCCATGACCGACACACTCACCACCACCGTTCCCGCCACGCATGGCGTTGGACTGACGGATGCCGCTGCCGACAAGGTGCGCAGCCTGCTCCAGCAGGAGGGCCGCGACGACCTTCGTCTGCGCGTCGCTGTTCAGCCGGGTGGATGCTCCGGTCTGATCTACCAGCTCTACTTCGACGAGCGAGTGCTCGATGGCGACGCGACGCGCGAATTCGGCGACGGTGTCGAGGTCGTCGTCGACAAGATGAGCGTCCCCTACCTCGATGGTGCGAACATCGATTTCGAGGACACCATCCAGAAGCAGGGTTTCACGATCGACAACCCGAACGCCTCCGGCAGCTGCGCGTGTGGAGACAGCTTCCACTAAGCTCACCACCACCGCTGGGACAACATCCAGCAACTCCAAAGATCGGACTGAAACAGTCCGATCTTTGTTAGTTTGCGGCCCCGTTCGGCGGGGTGGCATCGAGCGCGGGCTATAGACTGACAAGTGCAATCAGTTCGCTAGTTCCGAGAGGCTCAACGTGCTCCGTAACCGCCGTCTTCGCTGGGCAGCAGTCCCAGCCGCGGTCGTCGTTATCCTCGCTCTGGCCGGCTGCTCCCAGCAGCAGGAGTTCGGATTCCTGCCCATCACGTCGCTCAACACGACGAACCACACGAGCGAGGTCGTCGGCCTCTGGAACACGTCGTGGATCGTACTCCTGGGTGTCGGCCTGCTCACGTGGGGCCTTATCATCTGGGCAGCCGTCGTCTACCGTCGTCGCAAGGGCCAGACCGGTCTTCCCGTGCAGCTGCGCTACAACCTGCCGATCGAGATCTTCTACACGATCGTGCCGCTCATCCTCGTTCTCGGCTTCTTCGCCTTCACGGCCAAGACCCAGAACAACATCGAAACGCCGCCGACCGCGGCGCCTCAGGTCAAGATCGACGTGTACGGGCAGCGCTGGGCGTGGACGTTCGACTACATGAACGAGAAGACCTACAGCCCCGGCATCCAGGCCCAGACCGAGGCAGAGACCGGCAAGCTCACGCAGCCGCTCAACACCCTCTACCTTCCGGTCAACAAGCGCGTGCAGATCAAGATCCTGTCGCGTGACGTGGCCCACTCGTTCTGGATCGTGAACTTCCTCTACAAGAAGGACATGATCCCGGGCAAGGCCAACTACATGTACTTCATCCCCGAGAAGATCGGCACCTACCAGGGCAAGTGCGCCGAGCTGTGTGGCCAGTACCACTCGCTCATGCTTTTCCAGGTGAAGGTCGTCTCCGACGCCGACTACAAGACGTATATCGCCGCGCAGAAGAAGATCTACCCCGGTCTGCTCGGCGCCAACTACAACGCGAACACCAACCTGCCGGGCACCGGCGCACCGAAGGGCTAAGCACCATGACCGCCACCGTGTCGTACACAGCCCTCGAGCGCCAGGCGGGCGTGGACCG